>NZ_CP104973.1:1525000-1850000 GCF_025452195.1 Phyllobacterium zundukense
TGATGCGCTATGACAGCGTCCACGGCCGTTTCCCCGGAACCGTGACGGTTGATGGCGACACGATCGACGTTGGCCGCGGACCGATCAAGGTCACTGCCGTGCGTAACCCTGTCGAATTGCCGTGGAAAGAGCTCAACGTCGATATCGCGCTCGAGTGCACTGGTATCTTCACTGCGCGTGACAAGGCCGCTGCTCATCTTGAAGCCGGTGCGAAGCGGGTCATCGTTTCGGCGCCAGCCGATGGTGCCGACCTGACCGTCGTCTTCGGCGTCAATGATCACAAACTGACGAAAGACCATATGGTCATTTCGAATGCGTCCTGCACCACGAATTGCCTTGCGCCGGTCGCCTATGTTCTCAACGATGCCGTCGGCATCGATCATGGATTCATGACCACGATCCACAGCTACACCGGCGACCAGCCAACGCTCGACACGATGCACAAGGATCTCTATCGCGGCCGTGCTGCAGCCCTGTCGATGATCCCGACCTCAACCGGTGCGGCCAAGGCTGTGGGCCTCGTTCTTCCAGAACTCAACGGCAAGCTGGACGGTACTTCAATCCGCGTTCCGACCCCGAATGTTTCGGTTGTGGATTTCAAGTTCGTCGCCAAGAAGCCGACGACGGTTGCGGAGATCAATGATGCCGTGAAATCGGCTGCCAACGGCAAGCTGAAGGGTATTCTCGGCTATACGGACGAACCGAATGTTTCGGTCGACTTCAACCACGACCCGCATTCTTCTGTATTCCACATCAGCCAGACCAAGGTTCTGGAAGGCACATTCGTACGCGTTCTGTCCTGGTACGACAACGAGTGGGGCTTCTCGAACCGGATGGCTGATACGGCTGTGGCTTTCGGCAAGGTCATCTGAGCCCTTCGATAAATCCATCCTGATGGCCATCTGATGCGATTTTCTGCGCTTCCGGTGCTCATGGACCTGAATGTCCACTGCGCTCCGTTTCTCGAAAACCGCACCAGCTGACCTATCAGGCTGAATTTCTCGCAAGGTCTCCCGGAGATCCAATTTCGGTGGCGGGCCGTGATAGGCTATTGTCCATCCGGCTTGCTGCCGATTTGCACCATTTCAAATGAGGGTAGGACGATGACTGTTTTCAAGACGCTAGACGATGCCGATGCCTCTGGAAAACGCGTGCTTGTGCGCGTTGATCTGAATGTCCCCGTAGCAAATGGCGAGGTAACCGATGCCACCCGCATCGAGCGGGTTGCGCCGACCATTCTAGAACTGTCGAAAAAGGGCGCGAAAGTCATTCTGCTGGCCCATTTCGGGCGCCCGAAGGATGGTCCGACGCCAGAATTTTCGCTGAAGCCAATAGCACAGGCGGTATCGAAGGTTATTGGTCACAGCGTTCAATTTGCCGAAGACAGCGTTGGCGACAAGGCTGCGGAAGCGGTTGCCAGATTGAAAAATGGCGACATTCTGCTTCTGGAAAACACCCGCTTCCACAAGGGCGAGGAAAAGAACGATCAGGCTTATGTGGAAGCTCTGGCCGCGCTGGGCGATATCTACGTCAATGACGCATTCTCGGCTGCTCACCGTGCCCATGCCTCAACCGAGGGGCTTGCGCGCGCGCTCCCCGCCTATGCGGGACGCACGATGGAGGCAGAACTTCAGGCGCTGGAGAAGGGCTTGGGCAATCCAAAACGTCCGGTCGTTGCCATTGTTGGCGGCGCCAAGGTATCTTCCAAGCTCGACCTTCTCGGCAACCTCGTTCAGAAGGTCGATGCACTGGTTATTGGTGGCGGCATGGCCAATACGTTTCTAGCCGCGCAGGGCGTGAATGTGGGAAAATCCCTGTGCGAGCACGATCTAGCCGCAACAGCCCGGGAAATCATGGCAAAGGCGAATGCCGCCAATTGCACCATCATCCTGCCTGTCGATGCTATCGTTGCCTGGCATTTTGAGGCCAATGCACCGTTCCATGCTTATGGTCTTGATGCCATTCCGGATGACGGCATGATTCTCGATGTTGGCCCGCAATCGATCGAGCGTATCAAGGCTGCCATCGACGATGCTTCCACACTGGTGTGGAATGGGCCGCTCGGCGCCTTCGAATTGCATCCGTTCGATCATGCCACGGTTGCCGCTGCACGTCATGTGGCCGCGCGGACGAAGGCGGGCCACCTCGTGTCAGTCGCCGGCGGAGGTGATACCGTCGCTGCGCTCAATCATGCTGGCGTTGCAGACGATTTCAGTTATGTTTCGACCGCAGGAGGAGCATTTCTTGAATGGATGGAGGGCAAGCCTCTGCCTGGTGTGGATGCTCTGACAAAACGCTAGAGATTTATCCCTATCGAGGATCAGTGGCCCGCTACGGTTAATGAACAACAGAAAATGTTATCTCTCTAAATCGGTTGAAAAAATTTCAATCGTTTCAATAAGTTGGTGTATAGTTCCGTTTGTCATTTGCTTCTGCTATGGCCCACGCTGTGGGAAAATGGAGTGATATAACTGATGAGCGAACGCCTGGAAGATATCGCGATTGCAATGGTTGCCGACGGCAAGGGTCTGCTTGCTGCTGATGAAAGTACAGGAACAATCAAGAAGCGGTTCGACACGATCGGACTGGAATCGACTGCCGATAGCCGGCGGGATTATCGCGAAATGCTGTTCCGTTCAGATGACGCGATGAAGGATTACATCTCCGGGGTCATTCTTTACGACGAGACCATTCGGCAAAGTGCCAAGGATGGCACGCCGTTTGTCAAACTTCTTCAGGCTGATGGCTGCATACCGGGCATCAAGGTCGATGCGGGTGCGAAGCCACTTGCCGGTTTCACCGATGAGACGATCACCGAAGGCCTAGATGGACTGCGCGAACGGCTAGGCGAGTATTACAAGATTGGCGCGCGTTTCGCCAAATGGCGCGGCGTGATCGGTATTGCCGACGGTATCCCGACCTGGGGTGCAGTCAAACAGAACGCACAGGCGCTGGCGCGCTATGCCGCGCTTTGCCAGGAGGCCGGTATCGTGCCGATCGTCGAGCCGGAAGTGCTGATGGATGGCAAGCCTGCGACGCATTCCATTGAACGCTGCTATGAAGTCACCGAATGGGTTCTGAAGACGGTTTTCGATGAACTCTATGACGCGCGCGTTGTGCTGGAAGGCATGATCCTGAAGCCAAACATGGTCATCGACGGCAAGAATGCCCGCAAGGCTTCGGTCGAGCAGGTGGCCGAACAAACCGTGCGGCTGTTGAAATCAACCGTACCGGCGGCAGTTCCAGGCATCACATTCCTTTCTGGTGGCCAGAATGACGAGGAAGCCACGGCGCATCTTTCGGCGATGAATGCCAATTACTCGCTGCCGTGGAAGCTCTCGTTCTCTTATGGCCGTGCACTACAGGCAGCTGCCTTGAGCGCCTGGAATGGTAAACCCGAGAACGTGGCAGCGGGCCAGAGGGCCTTTACCCACCGTGCGAAGATGAACAGTCTTGCCGCAACGGGCGGCTGGAAAAAAGACCTCGAGAAAGCAGCTTAAGCGTTTTTTATCCAAAAACGTATCTGATGGAGCCCGGGCTGGAAAATCAGCCCGGGTTTTTTGCGCACCATTTGCCGGCCGGGATTTATAACGGAAACATTTATGCGTGGAAATCCAATGTGTTATTGTAGCATTTATGCATTCAGGCGAATGCAAAAATGGCAAGGGAGGTATTTGCCTGCTAATGAAACCTTCGCCGTTCCATCCGCTGGTCAGCTGGCTGCTCTACCCTGTCTACGCGTGGCAGGGCACGGGCGTGCGGCGGAAAACAGAGCGTATGTTACCGCCAAGCAACCTGCCCATAGGTGAGATAGCTGGCAAGGACCCGGCAATCAGGCTGCTCGTGATTGGCGATTCGTCCGCGGCCGGTGTTGGCGTAACCGATGCATGGCAGGGCCTTTGCGTACGGCTAGCGGTGCATCTGCAGGGGCGGACCGGGCGCAAGATCATCTGGCGCACCGCGGGCTTCAATTCGGCGACGTCCGGCCAATTGCGCGATCATGTCGTGCCCAATCTCGAGCGCGGCATGTGGACCCATATCGTGCTGACGACCGGCACCAACGACACCAAGAATTTCCATTCGCTGCCGCGCTTCAAGCGCGAGTTTGGCGGGCTGCTCTACGCGCTGAAGGCGAAGTGGCCCGAAGCCCATATTGTCTGGTCGAAGGTCATCGATTTTCGCGATGTGCCCGCCATGCCGCCGCTGCTCGGCCGTATCCTTGAAGCAAGGGCGAGTGCAATCAACAAGCTGGGAGAACGGCTGTGCCGCGAGCGCATGGTGATCCCTGCAATGCGTCTGCCGATAGAGGGACCGGAAGGCTTTTCCAGTGACGGCTTCCATGCCTCGGCGCTTGGATATGATGCCTGGGCAAAACATCTGGTGCCCTATATTCTCAACCTGCCAGGCATGGAAAGCGATCCAGCGGATACCTAATAGCCTGCATGTCCGAGCAGGACGAGCGCGAACATCGCAAGAATGGCACCGGCGGCTATCTTCCAGAAATCACCGCGTTTTTTCAATCCAGGCCAGCCCAATGGTTTGATGATGTGCAACGCCATCATCAGAATCAGCACCAGCGGCAGGATTTTGGTCATGAAGGCATTTTACCTGCGCGGATGATCGGTAAGCCGAGCAGTGGTCGATCCATATGCGATTGTCAATTCCACCTTTGACTCTGCGTGGCACATTAGGGATGCTCTGAGCCGGGAGGATACGCATGACATCGCGATACAAAGAAATCTATCAGGAATGGCAGGCCGACCCGGAGGCATTTTGGGCTCACGCCGCCGTGGCGATCGATTGGATACGTCCATGGGAAAAGGTGTTCGACCCGGATGACGGACCCTATGGCCGCTGGTATGCGGGTGCTGAGTGCAACACTTGTTACAACGCCGTTGATCGGCATGTGGCGCAGGGGCGCGGCGATCAGCTCGCCCTCATCCACGACAGCGCGGTAACGGGGACCCAGCGCAAGATCACCTATGCGGAGCTTTTGAGCAATATCAATGCGCTGGCCACAGTTCTGACAGACAAGGGCGTAAAAAAGGGCGACCGCGTCATCATCTACATGGCCATGGTGCCGGAAGCGGTTGTCGCGATGCTTGCCTGCGCACGCATTGGCGCGGTGCATTCGGTGGTCTTTGGTGGCTTCGCCGCGCACGAGCTTGCTACGCGCATCGATGACGCCAAGCCGGTGATGATCATCGCAACTTCGTGTGGTCTCGAACCCGGGCGCGTCGTCGCCTATAAGCCTATGCTCGACAAGGCGATCGAACAGGCCAAGCACAAGGTTAGCGCCTGCCTGATCCTCGTTCGTCCGCAGCAGCCGCACGAGATGGTCGAGGGACGTGATTTCGACTATGCGGAGACGGTTGCCGCTGCGGCAGGGCGTGAAGTGCCATGCGCCGCGCTGAAGGCGACGGACCCGCTCTATATCCTCTATACCTCCGGTACGACCGGCCAACCCAAAGGCGTCGTACGCGACAATGGCGGGCATCTCGTGGCGCTCGCCTGGTCCATGGGTGCGATCTATGACACAAGGCCGGGAGACGTGTTCTGGGCGGCTTCGGACATAGGTTGGGCGGTAGGCCATTCCTACATCGCGTATGCGCCGCTGTTCGTCGGGGCAACGAGCATCGTCTATGAGGGCAAGCCAGTTGGAACGCCGGATGCGGGTACCTTCTGGCGCGTTATCTCCGAGCACAAGGTCAGGGTGCTGTTCACGGCGCCGACGGCGTTTCGGGCCATCAAGAAGGAAGATCCAAAAGGCGAGTTCATCGGCAAGCATGATATCTCGTCGCTGAAGTACCTGTTCCTTGCAGGGGAGCGCGCCGACACCGACACGATCAAATGGGCGGAGGAAAAACTCGGCGTTCCGGTCATCGATCATTGGTGGCAGACAGAGAGCGGTTGGCCGATGGCGGCCAATCCGGCCGGGCTTGGGATGCTGCCGGTCAAATACGGTTCGCCGACAGTGCCGATGCCGGGTTACGACGTGCAGGTGCTCGACGATGCTGGGCATCCGGTGAAACGCGGCGAACTTGGCAATATCGTCGTCAAGCTGCCATTGCCACCCGCTTGCCTGCCGACGCTGTGGAATGCCGACCAGCGTTTTCGCGAGGCTTACACCACAGAATTTCCCGGCTACTACAAGACCGCGGATGCCGGCATCATCGATGAAGAGGGCTATGTCTACATCATGAGTCGTACCGACGACATCATCAATGTTGCCGGTCATCGCCTCTCCACCGGCGCGATGGAGGAGGTGCTTTCAAGCCACCCGGACGTCGCCGAATGTGCTGTGATCGGCATTGCCGATCATTTGAAAGGGCAGGTGCCTTGCGGCTTCATAGTTCTCAAATCCGGTGTAACGCGGGACGAGACCCAGATCGAACAGGATTGCGTCGCGTTGATTCGCGAGAAGATCGGTCCGATAGCGGCTTTCAAGACGGCACTGACGACAAAGCGCCTGCCCAAAACGCGCTCCGGCAAGATTTTACGGGGAACGATGCAGAAGATTGCCGATCAGGAGCCCTGGAATATGCCAGCCACGATCGATGATCCCGCGATCCTCGATGAGATCAAGTTGGTGCTCAATGCACGCGGGATCGGTGTCAAAAATTAATCCGCGCTCATGACATCCTCCTGACAGCAGGTTGTCAGGAGGGGTGTGAGATAGTGTCTCTGTAGTCAAAAGGAGACAGGGATATGACTTACGTTGATTTTGGCATTGCCCGCACAGTAAGGCGTCTGCTTTCGGATTTCACAGCGTATCGTGAAGAACTGCGTACGGAGCGTCATATCAGTACGCTTCCCGAGCATATCCTGAAGGATATTGGCTGGCCGGATGCCTACGCCGAACGCCTCGCACGTCGAGGCTCCATGGAAGAAAAGGAGGCTGGCACGGAAGGTGCCAGCTCCGACCTCGCTCCATGGCAGCTTGGATGGCCGAAGGCTCGCCAGCCGAGAAAAGTCAGCAAATCGGGTTATTTCGGACTAGAATGCTGAGATAATCGGCAAGAATGGGAGCGAAAGATATGGAGCAGAAAAAGACGATCGGGTTTGTTTTCGTCGATAAATTCGCCGATTGGGAATTCGGATTGCTTTCAGGATCGGCGGTCGACTGGTTTGGTGCTCGTACCGTAGCGCTGTCGCCGTCGACCGGTCCGGTCAAATCCATTGGCGGCCTCAGACTGATGCCGGACCGGGGCGTCGCGCCCGAAGAAAATGCCGACCTCGATGCGGTTGCAGTCATCGGCGCGGAGACCTGGCCGAGCGAGGATGCTCCTGACATTGCGCCTTTATTGAGCGCCACATTGGCACGCGGCGGTATCGTTGGCGGCATTTGCGGCGGGACGTTGGCTTTGGCTCGCGCCGGGCTTTTTGAAGGGCGAAAACATACGAGCAATGGCGCCGGCTGGATCCAGTCAAAGATCGACGACTACCCGGGATCTTCACTTTACCAGGACGTTCCCTATGCTGTGAGGGATGCACACATTGTCAGTGCCGCAGGATCTGCACCAGGCACATTCGCGACCGATTTTCTCGAAGCCCTTTACCCTGAAAAGGCCGGGCAGGTTGCGGAGATGCGGGAGTTCATCGCCAGAGAGTTCAGGAACGACAATGCGCAGGGCTGACCGCCTTTTCCAAATTGTGCAGAAGCTGCGTGGCGGGCGCCTGGTAACCGCGCGTCAGCTTGCCGAAAAGCTCGAGGTTTCCGAGCGCACGATCTATCGTGACATCGCTGACCTGCAATCAACCGGCGTGCCGATTGATGGCGAGGCCGGTGTCGGTTACATCCTGCGCGAGGGTTTCGATCTGCCGCCACTGATGTTCACGCGCGATGAAGTTGTGGCGCTTGTCGCCGGTGCGCGGCTGATTACGGCTTGGGGCGGTGCATCCATGGCCCGCGCTGCGGAAGAAGCCATCATCAAGATAGGCGCCGTTCTGCCCAAAGAAGAGCGCCCGCGCATTACGAATACCCATGTTCACTCGACCAGCTATAACATCAGTGACAACGACCGGGCACTCATCGATCTTGCGGAAAACGCCGCGGAACAGTGCCGCATTCTGTCAATCACTTACACTGATCTCGACGGTAACGAGAGTGCCCGTGACATCCGGCCACTCGGTTTGTGGTTCTGGGGCAAAGTGTGGACACTGATCAGCTGGTGCGAGTTGCGCAATGATTTTCGCACGTTCCGCATTGACCGGATCGCCAAGGTCGAGAAAATCGACCGGATTTTCCGCCAGGAGCGCGGCAAGACTCTGGCGGACTTCTACCGCCGTGTGGAGCTGAGCGAAACACCGGATCACAAGGCTCGTGCGTCATAAAAAAGCCCGGCATCGCCGGGCTTTTTTCAATGGTTTGTCTTGCGAAGTCTATTCTTCGTCGTCGGTTTCCTGGTGGCCCTTGAGCGAAGACAGCTTGGCAAATACCTTGTCGGCGTCGAGCTCCTGATCCTCTTCGCGGACCGTTGGCTGAATGTCGAGATTTTCGGTTGCCGATGCGGGGAGCAGCGTATCGCCGCCTTCGCCTGGCTGCGGTACCGGCCGGCCGCGGGATGAGCGCTCCACCTCGATGTCCAGATCGATCTGCGAGGACAGGCCGAGGGTGACCGGATCCATCGGCTGAAGGTTATTCGAATTCCAGTGCGTACGATTGCGGATCTGTTCGATGGTCGATTTCGTCGTGCCGATCAGCCGCGAAATCTGCGCGTCCTTCAATTCCGGGTGGTTGCGAACCAGCCAGAGAATGGCATTCGGGCGATCCTGGCGCTTCGATAGCGGTGTATAGCGCGGACCCTTGCGCTTGGTTTCCGGAACACGAACCTTCGGCTCCAGAATCTTCAGCTTGTAGTTGGTATCAGCCTCGCCCTTGGCAATTTCCTCGCGCGACAACTGGCCGGTAATCAACGGATCAAGGCCCTTGATGCCCTGGGCGGATTCGCCATCGGCAATCGCCTTCACTTCGAGCGGATGCAGCTTGCAGAATGCAGCGATCTGATCGAAGGACAGCGCAGTATTGTCGACAAGCCAGACGGCCGTTGCCTTTGGCATTAGAAGCTGGGTGGCCATAGATATAGTCCTCTCGTTCGTCCGCTCCGGGGGCGCGGGACGTGGGTTCAACCACAATTTCCGGGAATTCGGCGCCTATATAGCGTTATTTTGTTCGATGAGCAAGAATCGGTTTCGAATACAACCGAGTACAACTGGGCGTTTCATCAAACTGTCATGAAATTGTCATTCCATTGCAATGCGGCTAGGCGAACGATCCTCCAACAATAACAGGAGGTTTCCCCGAACATGTCGCGCAAATCGCTCTATCTTGGTCTCTGGACTGCCCTGGCAGCGTCCGTTGCCATTCCCGCCGCCGCTGAACCGGTTTTCAACCGTATTGCGAGTTTCCCTGTCGCCGACAATCTGCCGAAAGACGCAGACAAGTCGAAGCCGACATCGTCGGAAATCATCACTGCATCGGAAGACGGCAAGACGCTCATTTATTCCGACAGCCCCTATGGTGCCATCGGCTTCGTTGACATCACTGATCCGGCCAAGCCGCAGGCGGGCGGGATCATCAAGGTCGATGGCGAGCCAACATCGGTTGCGACCGTTGGCGGAAATGTTCTGGCCGCTGTCAATACGTCCGAAAGCAAAGCCAAACCTTCAGGACGGCTCGACGTCATTGATATTGCCACACGCAAGGTCAACGCGACTTGCGACCTCGGCGGACAGCCGGATTCGGTTGCGATCTCCCCCGACAAGACTTTTGCCGCCGTCGTCATCGAGAATGAGCGCGACGAGGAATTGAACGATGGCGCAATACCGCAGATGCCCTCGGGCAACCTCAAGATATTCTCTTTGAAAGACGGCGCTCCGGATTGCGCAACCATGAAAACGGTGGACTTGACCGGTCTTTCGGAGATTGCACCAACGGACGCGGAACCGGAATTCGTTTCGATCAACAGTCAGAATCAGATTGCGGTGACCCTGCAGGAGAACAATCATATCGCTGTTGTCGATGCGGCGACCGGCAAGATCGTCAGCCAATTCTCCGCAGGTACCGTCGATCTGGACAAGATCGATGTGAAGAATGACGGAGCTTTCAAGTTCGACGGCAGCATGAAAGGTGTGCTGCGCGAGCCTGACACCGTCAAGTGGCTCGATAACGATCGCTTCGTTGTCGCCAATGAAGGCGACTACAAGGGTGGTTCGCGCAGTTTCACCATCTTCACGAAGGACGGCAAGGTAGCCTACGAGTCCGGCCCTTCGCTCGAATACAAGATCGCGGAAGCTGGACATTATCCGGACAAGCGCAACAAAAAGGGTGTTGAGCTCGAAGGAGCCGAATTCGCCAAGTTTGGCGATACGCCATATCTCTTCGTTGCCAGCGAACGCGCATCCATGGTCGGCGTTTACAAGGACACGGGTGCTGATCCGGAATTCGTTCAACTTCTGCCCTCGGGCATTGGGCCGGAAGGCGTTCTTGCGATCCCGTCGCGCAATCTTCTGATTACGGCGAATGAATCGGACCTCGTCGAAGATGGCGGTGCCCGGTCGCATGTCATGATCTACGAGCTCAAGGATCAGACTCCCAATTATCCGCTCATCGTCTCTTCAACAAAAGATGATGGAACGCCTGTCGGCTGGGGCGCGCTATCTGGTCTCGTCGGTGACCTGAAGGAATCCGGCAAGCTCTATGCCGTTTCGGATTCGATTTATTATTCCGCACCGACGATCTATACGATCGATGCCAAGCAGACGCCGGCAAAAATCACCAACGCACTAGTGGTCAAACGCGCCGGCCAGGCAGCCCAGAAGCTCGATCTTGAAGGTCTCACCACCGATGGCGACGGCGGTTTCTGGCTTGCCAACGAGGGCGATCAGGCGAAGCTTGTCCCGCATGCGATCCTCAATGTGAACGACAAGGGCGAAATCAAGAAAGAAATCGCGCTGCCGGACGACCTGCTGCCAAACCAGATACGCTACGGTCTCGAAGGCATCACCCGTGTTGGCGAAGGCGATGACGCTGTGCTCTGGATGCCGATCCAGCGCGAATGGAAGGACGACGAGAAGGGTTTCGTCAAGCTCCTGCGCTACGATATCAAGAAGAAGGAGTGGAGCGCGGTTGCCTATCCGCTCGACAAGACCGAAAAGGGCTGGGTAGGACTGTCCGAAATCACTGCCCATGATGGTCAGCTTTACATCATCGAACGCGACAATCAGGTCGGTGCAAATGCCGTCAACAAGCGCTTGTACCGCGTGGCGCTTGATGGGCTGAAGCCTGCCAAGATCGGCGAAAAGCTTCCAGTAGTCGAGAAGACGCTGGCGCATGACTTCATGGGTGATCTGAAGGCCAGCAATGGTTATGTCGCGGAGAAGCTAGAAGGCTTTACCGTCGACTCCGAGGGTAATGGTTATGCGGTGACCGACAATGATGGTGTCGACGGTTCGTCCGGCGAAACCATGTTCTTCAATATCGGTAAGGTTCAGGCAACAAACTGAGCCGGTCTTACTGAGTTTTCGCGTCCATCCTCCCGAACAGGAGGGTGGACGTCTTCTTTTTAGTCAGCTCACATCGAGCACGATCTTGCCGATATGGTGCCCGTCTTCGATACGTTCATGGGCCCGCCAGGCTTCATGCAGCGGGTAGATCATATCGATCACTGGCGCTACACGGCGCTCGACCAGCAAGGGCCACACTTTGAGCTCAAGTTCGCGTGCGATCCCCGCCTTGAACTCGACCGGACGGTTGCGAAGGGTGGACCCCGTATGGGTCAGACGCTTGACCATCAATTTCGATATGTCCGTTGTGACTTTGGCGCCGTTCAGGAAGGCGATCTGCACAATACGGCCATCGAGCGCTGCGACCTCATAGTTGCGTTCCGTATAATCGCCGCCCACCATATCCAGAGTGAGGTTGACACCCTTGCCGCCAGTCGCCTCCTTGACGGCCTCGACGAAGTCTTCACTGCGATAATTGATCGCGCAGTCAGCACCGAGTTTCCGGCAGGCTTCGCATTTCTCGTCCGAACCTGCAGAGGTGATTACTGTGGCCCCGAAGGCCTTGGCCAGCTGGATTGCCGTAGTGCCTATTCCGGACGATCCGCCATGCACGAGAAAGGTTTCGCCGCTCTGCAAGCCGCCGCGCTCGAACACGTTGTGCCAGACCGTGAAATAGGTTTCCGGAATTGCTGCGGCTTCAATGAAACCGTAGCCCGCAGGGATCGGCAATGCGTTGGTTTCGTGTACCACACAATATTGGGCATACCCCCCGCCCGCAACGAGCGCTGTCACTCGCTCGCCCATGCGAAATCGCGTTACACCTTCGCCAACCGCGACGACATCGCCGGCGATTTCCAGACCAGGGATATCAGACGCACCGGCTGGCGGGGGATAAAACCCTTGCCGCTGCAGCACATCGGGCCGATTGACGCCAGCGGCACGTACCTTGATGAGAAGCTCACCGGCTTTAGGCTCCGGAACGCCGCGCTCGCCCGGCTTCAGGACCAAGGGGCCGCCCGGCGCGGTGATTTCGATCGCCGTCATCGTCGTCGGAATTGTTTCGGCCATGGTGGTCTCCCTCTGAATTGATTCGCCAGAATGATTTGCAATTCCAAGCAGTTGGACTGTATCCTCTAACACTAGGACGACAAGTGGAGGAAATAATGTCACTTTTCGACGAAGAACCAAGGCGCAAGATTGTTCACGATATCGGGCAAGATCTGTCGTTGTTATCGGTTGCCGAACTTGACGAGCGGATTGTCCTGCTGCGTTCCGAGATCACACGTCTTGAGGAGGAGCGGTCACGCAAGGGTGACAGCAAGGTCGCTGCCGAGGCGCTGTTCCGCTGAGCCGACAAAGATTTGCGGGTGACCTAAAATCTCCGCATTGCTGATTGAGACGAAGTCATCACCAGCCTGCTCCAGGCTGGCTCCATTCCCCATTCGCTTGAAGGGTTTGCCGTGTTCCGTTCGTTCATTCAGGTCTTCGCGCTTCTCTGTGGCACCTCCTTCCTCGTTATGGCATCCGGTCTCCACGGATTACTGTTGCCATTGCGCGGTGGCGCGGAGGGTTTTTCGACGACGTCTCTCGGTCTTTTGGGAACAGCCTGGGCGGGTGGTTTCATCACCTCTTGCCTGCTGGCGCCACGGCTTGTGCGCCGTGTAGGGCACGTCCGTGCCTTCAGCGCCTTTGCATCGATCGCCGCGATTGTCGCGCTCTTTACCGGGATTCTCGTCGATTCGACTGCCTGGATCGTCCTTCGCGCTTTGACCGGCTTTGCCATGGCAGGCTCCTACATGGTGATTGAGAGCTGGCTGAATGAGCGCGCGACCAATGCCAATCGCGGGCAAATTTTCGGCCTCTACATGGTGGTGAACTTCGGTTCGATCACCGTCGGGCAGATGATGATCGGCTTCGGCGACGTGCATACGGGAACATTCTTCATGCTGTCCGGCATTCTCTTTTGCCTGGCACTCATTCCAACCGCGATTTCCACGGCCAGCAGCCCGAAGCCCCTGACCGAAGTGCAGCTCGATCTGAAGGCACTTTATCGCAATTCTCCGGTGGCTTTCCTTGGCTGTATTCTGATCGGCATCGCCAATGGTGCGTTCGGAACGCTTGGCGCCGTCTATGGCGCGGAGACGGGCATATCAACCACAGAGATCGCTCTGATGATGAGTGCATCAGTCATGGGCGGTGCGCTAATGCAGATCCCGGTTGGCCGCATGTCGGACCGCACGGACCGCCGCTATGTTCTCGCCATTGTCGGCGGTGCTGCGGCAGCGATTGGCCTTTTGATCTTTCTAATCGCGCCACACCACGCCTATGCCATTCTGGCGATGACCGCCATATATGGCGGTTTGGCCTATACGCTCTATCCCGTGGCAGTTGCCCATGCGAACGATTTTTCGGATCAGCAAAGCTTTGTCAAAGTCACGAGCGGACTGTTGCTGCTCTATGGTTTTGGCACCATGATTGGGCCGATACTTGGCGCGTGGGCGATGGAAAGCGTTGCACCTGAGGGTCTATTTGCCATAACGGCGCTGGCGCATATTTCGATCATGGCTCACGCGATTATAAGGTCACGTATGCGTGCACCCGTTCCGATCGAACTGCGCGATAACTTCCAGACGGTTCATTCCGAACGTGTGACGCCCGAAGGGGTCAGGCTGGATCCGCGTGCCGAGACGTTGCCCGAATAGTCCGGTCCAGTACGAAATTCGTTGACATTGCCGCTGGTTTAAAATGACTATTCTCACATGGTCGAAACGGATGCCTTTGCAGCAATTTCTGATCCAAACCGCCGCTATCTGCTCGAGGAGCTCAGACGCGGACCGAAAACTGTGAACGAACTGGCGACAGGCCTGCCGATTTCCCGTCCCGCCGTCTCCCAACACCTCAAGGCGCTTTTAGACGCGCGGCTTGTGTCAGTCAAAGCCGAAGGCACGCGGCGGATCTATGCTGTCGATGACAACGGGTTCCTTCATCTGAACCTGTGGCTCGACCAGTTCTGGAACGAGTAATACTTTTTGAGAATTCCACCCTAACGGACATCTGATGCGATTTTCTGCGCTTCCGGTGCTCATGGACGAGATTGTCCATTGCGCTTCGGTTCTCGAAAACCACACCAGCTGTCTCGACAGGCTGGCTTTTCAAAAGGTCTTGTTCACCTACAACAAAAAACCCGGCTCACCGCCTTTGCGGGAACCGGGTTTTTTCCAACTGCCAGTACGACGCTTCTTCAAGCTATCGACTGGAATTCTGCGGTCCTTCCGGGTCGTTAGTGGTGGGTGACGGCTGCTTTCAGTCGTTCAATCTGCTCTTTGAGCACCAGCTTGCGTCGTTTCATATTACTGATCGTCAGGTCGTCGGAGGCGGGACTTAACAGCGCGTCGGAAATTTCCTTTTCCAGCGCTCCATGCTTACGTTCAAGCGTTTCAAGATGAGACTCAATGGCCATCCGGCTTCTCCCTTGGTTGGTTTCGTCACGTATGCATGCTCTGCTTGCCAAGCAGCAAGTTTATGACAGAGCCGTGACACTGTGCCATCACTTTAGGCAATTGTCGAATTTGTTTCGTAGGATTTTCTTGTTCCATGAAATATGGTATGGCGACGTGCTGGCGAAGGCAGGTTGTCCACAGCCAGAGATTTGATTCTTTTTACAGCAAGAATACCGGGAATCACTGCATGTCCGACCAGGATCAGGCTGACATTCGATTGGCAGTCGCAAGATTGAAACAGGAGCATCTGGATTTCGATGCCGCCATACAAGCAATGATCCAGGTTGGGTGTGACCAGCTACGTATCCAGCGAATGAAGAAGAAGAAGCTCATCATCAAAGACAAGCTCATCGAGCTTGAAGACAAGATCACCCCCGATATTATCGCCTGACCTCAATCCGGAATATTGCAGTTCTGTCGCCAGCTTGCGGCGGTCAGTCTTTTCCGTTAATTCCTCCCGACAGATTTACAGGATGCTCAATGGCTGACAAACGCGCCGATGTTGCAATCATCATGGGGAGCCAGTCGGATTGGGCGACCATGCGTCACACTGCCGAAACGCTGGATAGTCTCGGCATCTCTCATGACGACCGCATTGTTTCCGCGCACAGAACCCCCGACAGACTTGTAAGCTTCGCCAAAGGCGCGCGCGAAGCTGGTTTCAAGGTGATCATCGCGGGTGCAGGTGGGGCTGCTCACTTGCCCGGGATGGCAGCATCGATGACGGCATTGCCCGTGTTTGGCGTGCCGGTGGAATCAAAGGCGCTTTCTGGGCAGGATTCACTTCTGTCGATCGTGCAGATGCCAGCCGGCATCCCGGTTGGCACATTGGCGATTGGTCGGGCCGGCGCGGTCAACGCCGCCCTCCTGGCCGCTGCGGTTCTTAGCCTGAACGATGCCGCGCTGGCAAAGCGGCTGGATGATTTCCGCAAGGCACAAAGCGACAAGGTTGCGTTGAGACCTTCTGACGAGGCATAAGCATGATTTCTCCTGGATCAACGATCGGTATTGTCGGTGGTGGTCAGCTTGGCCGTATGCTCGCCATGGCGGCGGCACGGCTCGGTTACAAAACCATCATTCTCGAACCACAGGAAAATTGTCCGGCGGCGCAAGTTGCAAACGAGCATATCGTTGCGGCCTATGACGATCGCAATGCGCTTGAACAACTTGCCGAACTTTGCGACGTCATCACCTATGAATTCGAAAATGTTCCTGTCGATTCGGCCGAAATACTCAGTGAAATCAAATCCGTATTTCCATCGGCGGCAGCATTGAAAGTCTCGCAGGACCGCGTCAGTGAAAAGCGCTTTCTCAACAATGCAGGGATCCAGACGACACAATGGCTCAGCATCGAGAACGAGGGCGATCTAGAAGCGGCCCTGTTGGCCTTCGGCGGCAAAGGCATACTCAAGTCACGTCGTTTCGGCTATGACGGCAAGGGACAGGTCAGGTTTTCCGGCAAAAAAGGTGAAGACGCCAAAAAAGGATTCGCCGCCATTGGCAGTGTTCCCGCCATACTGGAAGCGCTGGTCGATTTTGTCTGTGAAATTTCCGTCATCGCGGCCCGGGACGAAGCGGGCAATATAAAGACTTATGACATCACCGAGAACGTCCACAAGAACGGCATTCTTGCGACCTCGACGGTACCGGTCTCTGTGTCATCGACCGTAGCCGGCCTTGCCGCCGATGCAGCCCGCAAGCTGTTGGAAGGCTTGGACTATGTCGGCGTTGCCGGCATGGAATTCTTCGTGCTTGCCAATGGGACTGTACTGGCGAATGAATTTGCCCCGCGCGTGCACAATTCCGGTCACTGGACTGAAGCGGCCTGCGCTGTATCGCAATTCGAACAGCATATCAGGGCAATCGCGGGTCTGCCGCTCGGCGATACGAGGCGGCATTCCGATTGTGTCATGGAGAACCTGATCGGTGACGACATTGCAAAAGTTTCGGAAATCCTCAAGGAAACCGGCGCTGTCGTGCAACTCTATGGCAAGGCGGAAGCACGTCCCGGCCGCAAGATGGGCCATGTGACGCGGATCACGAAACGCCTCTAGCGATAAATAAATGCGTGATTCCCCGATGAATCATGCCATGAATCGTGAGCCGGGTGTTGACAATGCAGGTAATCCTTGGCTATTTCCCCGCAACGTGTTTATGGCGCGCTTTTTAAGGCGCGTTTTTTATTGGTGCCCGGTTTCGGGCGAAAGATACCGGTGCTGAAATGAAGATCAAGAACTCGCTTAAAGCCCTGAAGGGCCGTCATCGTGATAATCAGCTGGTCCGTCGCAAGGGCCGCATCTATATCATCAACAAGACTGCTCCGCGTTTCAAAGCACGCCAGGGCTGATATTACCCGTCTCACGGTTATTTGCATTTGACGTTTCGCTGATACGGATTACCATTCGTGTCATGCGGAACGTTGTTGTATTTTCAGCTGTTTTTTTACTTGCCTCGCCGGCAATTGCCATCGCGCAGGATCAACTGCCGCCGCCGCAACAGGCCGCCTTGCCCAACCAGACATTGACTGAGAAGCGTGCCGCGCGGCTCGACGACCTTTTTGCCTCGCTCAAGCGCGAAAGCAATGAAGTCAAGGCGGCGCGCATCGCCTCACAGATCCAGGCGCAATGGCAGAATTCCGGTAGTCCCACGATCGACCTGATGATGGGCTGGGCCGGTAAGGCTATGGAAGAAAAGAAGTATTCGGTCGCGCTCGACTTTCTTGACCAGGTGGTCGTGATGAAGCCGGACTATGCCGAAGGCTGGAACAGACGCGCAACCCTGAACTTTCTGGTGAACGATTACGGGCGTTCGATGGCGGATATCCAGAAGACACTGGCGCTTGAACCACGGCATTTCGGGGCCATGGCCGGCATGGCGGCGATCCTCAAGGATACAGGCCGCAAGGAGGCCGCCTTACAGGCTTTCGAGCGCGTTCTGACAGTCTATCCGATGATGCGCGAGGCGCAGAAGCAGGCGGGTGAGCTGGCCGACGAACTGACCGGCCAGCGGACGTAACGCACGTCGCCACAACCAATTTTCCTGCATAAGTAGAAAAACGTGCGCCAGAATCGATGATTCTTGCATCGGAATCGGTGGTTCTTATGTAGGAATCCGGTCATTGCGTTCCATTTTTCCGCCGGAACGCAATGATCCTTGTTAAAAAGCACTCAGATGCCGGTCAGCCCGTCCGATCCGATATAGGCGATGCGCAACATATTAGTCGAACCGGGCGTACGCAGCGGTACGCCGGCCGAGATGATGATGCGATCACCCGGATTGCCGAACTCTTCCTGATAGGCGATGTGACAGGCACGATCGACCATGTCGTCGAGGTCGCTGGCATCCTCAGTTACAACGCAGTGCAATCCCCAGACGAGAGAGAGCTTGCGCGCCGTTTCGACAACCGGCGACAGCGCGATGATCGGCAAGAGAGGCCGCTCGCGTGCTGCGCGCAGTCCGGTTGTGCCGGATGCGGTGTAGGTAACGATGGCCGAGAGGTTGAGCGTTTCAGCGATCTGGCGGGCGGCCAGCGAAATCGCATCGGCGCCTGTCGCGTTCGGCTCGGGACGCTGGGCGTGAATGATGCCCGGGTAGTTCGGATCGCGCTCGACCTCCTCGGCGATGCGCGCCATGGTCGATACGGCTTCGACCGGATAGGCGCCGGCGGCGGACTCCGCCGAGAGCATGACCGCATCGGCACCTTCGAATACGGCTGTCGCAACGTCGGAAACCTCGGCTCGCGTCGGAACGGCTGCCGTGATCATCGATTCCAGCATCTGCGTGGCGACGACGACCGGCTTGCCGGCTCTGCGGCAGGCGCGGATGATCTGCTTCTGGATACCGGGAACCGTCTCCAGCGGCATTTCAACACCGAGATCGCCGCGGGCAACCATGAGCGCGTCAGAGAGCTCGATGATCTCCTCAAGGCGGGTGACCGCCTGCGGCTTTTCGATCTTCGACAGCAGGGCAACGCGGCCGCGCGAGATCTTGCGCACTTCGGCAAGATCCTCCGGCCGCTGGATAAATGACAGGGCAACCCAGTCGACTTCCTCCTGCAGGACAGCATCGAGGTCGCGCCGGTCCTTCTCGGTGAGGGCGCTGACCCCGAGCGTCGTATCCGGCAGGCTGACGCCTTTCTTGTCGGAAATCTTCGTTCCGGAAACGACACGGCAGCGAATGTGCTTGCCGTCGGAAGCTTCCGCCACAAGCGCGAGCTTGCCATCGTCGATCAGAAGGCGGTGACCCGGCTCAACAGCTTCGAGAATTTCCGGATGGGGCAGGAATACGCGCGTATTGTCGCCCGGCGTGTCATTGTCGTCGAGCGTGAAGGTCTGCCCGGCAACGAGGTCGGCCTTGCCGTCCTTGAACTTGCCAACGCGCAGCTTCGGCCCTTGCAGATCGGCGAGAATGCCGATCGGTCGCCCCAGTTCCTTTTCGACATTGCGCAGGCGGCGCACGAGCTCCCGCATCAGGTCATGACTGGCATGGCTCATGTTGATGCGGAATACGTCCGCGCCGGCTTCGAACAATTTGCGGATCATGGCTTCGTCAGAGGAAGCGGGACCCAGTGTGGCTAGAATTTTGACCTTGCGGCGGCGTCTCATGGAGCGGGGGTATCCGTTACAATTGGAGAGGAGGGGGGATTTTCTTCCGTAAGCTGGACCATCCAGCTCGTTTGCTCGCCGGTATCGTATTCCTGGAATCCGGAGCGCTGGAAGCCACGCGCGAAACAGTCATTGATACCGGTAATCTTGAATTGGTTTTCGGCGACGCACATGTTCACCCTGCCATCCCAGCGCCCGCCACTCTGCGCGTCTTCGGCGTAGAGATAATAATAGCGCGAAGTCAGCGGTCCGACCACAAGCGTTGTGCAGGAGGACGCATTGACGTGCCACCAGCCTTCGGTGACCCAACCGGATTTGGCCCGGTAACCGAGCGCGACGCCGACGAGATTTTGCGTTGTGTTGCAGACGCGAAAATCGGCATGGGCCTTCTCAGGCGCAAAAAAACTGCCCGCAATGAAAATGAATAAAAAAGCCGCTAGAAAGCTGCCCAATCTCGTCCGCTGATGCAGTTCAGCGTGGAATATAGACCACTTGCGCAATATTGCCTCCGAAGGGTCAGGACCTGTTAATCTGGTCGAAATGGTATGAGGCTTTTCGTTCGGATGCGAGGAGCAGAGGCGATGGAAATGTTTATCCATTTTCAAGCCTTTGCGACAAAGTAGCCGGGCGAAAAGACCATATCCTCCGGACGCCGAAACGGCTGCAAGCTGCAGTGTCGAACCGCTCGGCCGGGGGGAAGGCCCCGCCCTTCACGCTTCTCCTCGCATCTTCTTGCCGTTTCAGGCGCCATTTCGATCATATTAATAGGTCCTGACCCTACATCGTGGTCACCCTTTTCGGTAGTTTCGCGAGCATTGTCAACGTAACCACGTAGAGTTCCTGCAACACTAAGACAAAAGAATGATGCCTGGATTGCCAACCAGACTATGAACAATGGAAAACAACCCTTGTTCGGTTTGAAAGACCTTCGTTGATTGCCAATTTCCCGTTGATGGCAATCGGCAAAAGCAGCTGTTCTTGACGCAGTGAATCGTAACTCCAATATGTATGAGGCAAAGCATCTGGCCCCGAACCAGACCCGATCGAGGACGTTTAAATGAGCAATCTTACTAATGATCAGCGCATTGCGCTCGAAGCCGCTGTTTTTCGTCGGCTTGTGGAGCATTTGCGAACCCGCAGCGATGTGCAGAATATCGACCTGATGAATCTGGCGGGGTTCTGCCGCAACTGTCTGTCGAACTGGTACCGCGAAGCGGCTGAAGCGTCCGGCGAAGAGCTTTCCAAGGAAGAATCGCGCGAAATCATCTATGGCGAACCCTATGCGGACTGGCAGGCCAAGCATCAGCGTGAGGCCAGCGATGTGCAGAAAGCGGCTTTCGAGGCCAATAAGCCCGCACATTGAGGGGGCGCCGTGCGTGGTTCGACAAGCTCACCATGAGGGAGGTTGTGTCAAAGGGGACCGGGTTCTGCAGCGTTGATGATGGGTGTTGCAATCGCTACCTCCCTCATGGTGAGCTTGTCGAACCACGCACAACCAGACGAATCCGACTCAATTGTCTTGACTCACCACGCACTGGTCGGGCATCGGAACCGCTCGCGCGACCGGTCTTGAGTCGCAAGATGAATTTTTACGGAGCGAGAGATGAGCATGGATGATTTGGCAGCACAGGGTGGGGTCGAAGGTGTGGCTGCGGCAGAGCTTCGGCAGTTCATCGAGCGCATCGAGCGTCTGGAAGAGGAAAAGACAACGCTCCAGGACGACATCAAGGAAGTGATGGCCGAAGCCAAGGGCCGCGGTTACGACACCAAGATCATCCGCACGATTGTCCGCCTGCGCAAGAAGGACGCCAACGAGCGCAAAGAGGAGGAGGCGATTCTTGAGCTTTACATGAATGCTTTAGGAATGGTCTGAACGGCAACCTGACGTCGTAATCCTATTTTGGCATTGCCATCCAGATGCGAGGTGCATTTTGCCAAACCAAAGCATCACAGATAGGCGAGCGTGCCCAACGATGAATAATGTTGGTTCAACATGTTGAGTTGCCTCATGTCGGTTTCGTCGATGGCAAAATCGAACACGTCGAGATTCTCTTCCATATGACTGGCTTGATTCGCTTTGGGAAGCGGGATCGTTCCGCGCTGCAGGTTCCATCGGATGACCAGTTGCGCTGGTGTTTTGCCGTACCTCGTTGCAATATGTGAGAGGGTGTCGTCGTCCAGACGCCGGCTGCGGGTCAGCGGACTGTAGGCCTGGATCGCGATGCCTCGTCTGGTCGCCTCGCGCAACATGGCCTCACTGTGGCCGAAGGGGCTCCACTCGATCTGATTCACCACTGGCGCTTCGCCGGTCGCGTTGGTCAGTTCGTCGATAAGTTCGATCGTGTAGTTGCTGACGCCGATATCGGTGGCAAGTCCCTCGTTTTTCGCTTGCAGCAGACCGCGCCAGAGGCTCTCGCCGGAACCTGTTCGCGGTGGCCGATGTATGAGCACCAGGTCTGCATGATCCAGTTGGAGTTCGTCCAGGTTTTTACGGGTCGCCTCGTAAGCATTGTCGGTCTCCTCGACTTTGGTCACAAGAAAGATGTCTGCACGTTCGAGACCGCTGCGTCGGATTCCCTCGCCGATCCCTTGCTGGGTTCCATAGTCACCGGACGTGTCGATGAGGCGGTAACCGAGTTGCAATGCAGTTTCGACCGCCTGCACTGTATCATCTCTTAGCTGCCAGGTTCCCAGACCCATTACCGGCATGCGGCTGCCGCTGCGCAGTTCTATCTCGCTCGTTCTGTCCATCGCCCTTTCCTCCACTGGTCCACATGCCCTTTCCAAGTTGTTACCTTGTGATCGGTAACATCAGCGCCAGGGATAGGTTCCACCATCGGATTGCCTGCAGCGGCACCGGCCAAAGGATTCGGTGCAGGCGCAACCAATCGGCAACGCCATTGTGGTCAAACACCGTGGTTGCACCAAAACAAGGAGGACCCGGCAAACACCATATTCAGCCCTTGTTTAAGATAGGCGGAACTAAATCTCCAGGCGAACGCTTTATCGTCATCGGTCGGATCGCCGAAAACCGTAATTGTGAGATTGCGCATGAAAATTGGCGGGGTCTGCAAAATAGCTGTTGTATGCCTTTTCGGGTTTGGATTGCCGGGTTGTTCAGGCGAACGGTCCGCGCTCGACCCTGCCGGCAAGGAAGCCGAAGAACTGGCCAAACTCTTTTGGATAATGCTCACGGGGGCGGGCATAGTATGGCTGTTCGTCCTCCTTGCGACGTTCGCAGCAGTCAGATTTCCATCTTCAGCCTTTGCGGGGATTCGCCCCGGTTTATTCATATTCATCAGTGGCGTAATTTTTCCCACGATTTGTTTGGGAGGTCTGCTTGTCCACTCATTGCGCCTGCTTCCCGGTGCCCGGGACGCGAAAGCCGACATAATTGTCAAGGTAAGCGGTGAACAGTGGTGGTGGCGGGTCAGCTATATGGGCCCTCGAGGTGAGAACGTCGTCTCCGCAAATGAAATCCGAATCCCGTCTGATGCGACGGTCGAGTTCGAACTTACAAGTCCCGACATCATCCATTCGTTTTGGATACCAGTGTTGGGCGGCAAAATGGACATGATCCCGGGACGGACCAACCACTTGCGTTTGCATCCGGAGAAAGCTGGAGTCTATCGTGGTGTTTGCGCAGAATATTGCGGAACATCGCATGCCTTGATGGGGTTTCCCGTCGTCGTTCAAACACAAGCGGAGTTTGACGCCTGGTTGAAACTCGAAACGTCGGATGCAGTTCGTCCGGGTTCGCCCGACGCCATCAATGGCGAACGTTTGTTTATGTCCACGGGCTGTCGCGCTTGCCATACGGTCCGTGGTACCGAGGCGAGGGGGCAGATCGGCCCGGACCTGACGCACTTCGGTGGCCGCAAAACAGTGGGAGCCGGCATTCTGGCAAACACGAGTACCAACCTCGAAAAATGGCTGCGTGACACAGGAAAGGTGAAACCCGCGGTGCGCATGCCGGAATTCAACATGTTGCACTCCGGTGAAACCCGGGATTTGGCAGCTTACCTGACGGGTCTCAAATAGGTGGATGGTATTCATGAGCGACATCCATCAGGGCCAAGCCCATGTCCAGGACGCGCAAACGGAACGTCTCAGAGAGGTTTGGAAAAATCCGGTCGGATGGCGGCGCTTCTCTGAAGTCAACAACTCGGTCATAGGTCACTGGTATACGGCAACAGCGTTCGCATTTCTGATTTTCGCAGGCGGCCTGGCGCTCTTGATGCGGGCGCAACTGGCCGTTCCGGATAATGATCTTGTAACCGCGCAACTCTACAATCAGTTGTTTACCATGCACGGTACGGCGATGATGTTTCTGTTCGCGGTTCCCGTCTTCGAAGGTGTGGCGATCTTAATCTTGCCGGCAATGCTCGGCGCGCGTGATCTGCCTTTTCCGCGTCTGTCCGCCTTCGGCTATTGGTCATTTCTCATCGGCGGTGTTTTTGTCTGTGGCTCGATATTTTTCAACGCCGCGCCGACCGGCGGATGGTTCATGTACCCGCCGCTGACCACGGATACGCGTCAATCCGGCATCGGTGCAGATATCTGGTTGCTCGGGCTGTCATTCATCGAAGTTTCATCGATCGCTGCGGCGGTGGAACTGATTGTAGGTGTACTGAAGTTCCGGGCTCCCGGTATGAACATCAATCTGACGCCACTCTACGCCTGGTATGTTCTTGTCGTGGCTGGCATGATTCTGTTTGCGTTTCCTCCTTTGATCGTCGGCGATTACCTGATGGAATTGCAACGGGCCTTCGACTGGCCGTTTTTCGATCCCAAGCGGGGCGGAGATCCGCTCCTGTGGCAACACCTGTTCTGGATTTTCGGTCATCCCGAGGTCTATATAATTTTTCTCCCCTCCATCGCCTTGTTGGCCATGATCGTTCCGACTTTCGCACAGCGTCCCATAGTCGGTTATTCATGGATCGTCCTGTCTGCCCTCGGTACGGGTTTTCTGAGTTTTGGACTGTGGGTGCACCACATGTTCACCACGGGGCTCCCGTCATTGTCTCTCGGGTTCTTTTCCGCCGCCTCGGAAGCCGTCGCCATCCCGACCGGAGCTCAGATATTCGTATTCATTGCTACGTTGGCACTGGGAAAAGTCGTCTCGTCCACGCCATTGCTGTTTGCTGCAGGCGCGCTCGCCATTTTCGTATTTGGGGGGCTGACCGGAGTGATGCTTGCGCTGGCTCCTTTTGATTTCCAGGCACATGACACCTATTTCGTTGTCGCCCACCTGCACTACACCCTATTCGGGGGCATGATTTTTCCACTGCTCGCCGGCGTGTATTATTATTATCCCTTCGCAACCGGGCAAAAGCTTTCGGATCACGCGGGCAGGGTTGCCTTTTGGTTGATGTTCGTCGGCTTCAACGCCACCTTCCTGCCGATGCACTTCACGGGCTTGCGCGGTATGCCGCGCCGGGTGTTCACATATCCGGCGGATGTGGGCTGGGACTGGTTCAATTTCATTTCGTCAATCGGCGCGTTCGTCTTTGCCGTCGGTTTTTCGGTCGTCCTTATCGATGTGCTGCGACCCAAGAAGCAAAGACCTGATGCGGACGGCAATCCATGGAATGCCGGAACGCTCGAATGGCTCGCGCAACGCGATGAAAGTTTTGGGATGCGCACCATACCCATCATCAGACATCGTTATCCGATCTGGTACCAAAAGAACTTTGTTCAGGACGTACGCGAAGGGCGTTTCTATTTGCCCGACGCGGAGGATGGGAGACGTGAGTCTCTCGTAACATCGGTTTTGGACGCTGAACCCGAACAATGTGCCCGGATACCCGGGCCGACGTTCCTCACGCTCTTCGCCGCGATCTTTCTGGGCGCTACTTTCATTTTTGCTACTTATCACTGGTGGATATCCACGCTCGCGAGCGCTTTTCTGACGCTTGCAACAGTCTTGTCGTGGTTGTGGACCGGCACAGGCGAAATCCCCGAGAAGCAGTTTCGAGATATCGGACTTCAACGCCGGGTACCGCTTTATCGCTCGGGACCAGCTTCCACTGGCTGGTGGGCCATGTTCATCACCATGACAGGCGATCTTACGGCATTTCTCAGTCTCATGTTCTGCTACTTTTTTTACTGGACCATTCACACCGACTTTCCACCAGGGGCAGACGGCAGGAATGGAACGTACTGGCTGGCAGGCTCGGCATGCCTGGTCATCCTGGCTTGGGCTTCGACGCTCTTGGCGCGGCGATTGAACACCGCCGGTTACCCTGCAGGTGTTCGATCCGCACTTTATGCTGGAGTAGCGTTGGGGATCCTGGGCGTTCTGGCCATGCTTGCTGGTCCCTGGTTTTCGAAAATGGACCCAACAGCCAATGTCTATCCGGCGACCGTTTGGGCGATTGTCATCTGGGTTGCCGTGCATACGTCTGTGGGGGTGATCATGCAGGCCTACTGCATCGCCCGCGCTTATGCAGGGAGGTTGACTGCCCGATATGACATGGAGATCTGGAATGTCACCTTATACTGGCACTTCGCCTGTTTTAGCGCGGTGGTCGCCTTGGCCACGCTCGTTGCTTTCCCGAACCTGACATGAGGGCGCCATGACACGCGAAACCGAAACGGGCCACAATCTTTGGCGGATGCTTGCGCCCCTGACGATATGGGCGCTGCATTTTCTCGCCTGCTATGTCGCGGCTGCGATTCTATGTGCCAAATACCCTCAGATCACAGACCTTGCGCCCCTCCGCCATCTGATATTTCTTGTCACTTTCCTTGCGGTGGCAGCTGTTGCCTACATCGGATTCTCGACGCTGCGAATATGGCGGCACAGCCTGGATGGCGATCTGGATTATGACCACGACACGCCCGAGGAGCGGCATCGCTTCCTTGCGCACGTTACGCTGATGCTATGTGCATTATCTGTTATCGGTATCCTGTACGTCGCCATTCCGGCCGCAATAATCGGATCATGCCGATGAAGGAAACGGCTAGCCTCACCGCGGGACTTATTGTCCTGGCCATGGCTTGGAGCGGGCCGTTGGCCATCGTCGGCCAACCGGGTTTTTCGTTCCAGATGTTGACGCACATGCTGGTGGTTGCAGTCGCTTCGCCACTTTTGGCAGTCTTTCTGCGGCCCGTTCTGCAAGCCCGTGCGTCCCCAATAGTGATCGCCACAATAGCATTCGTTTCGAGTCTGGCTGATTTCATCCTCATCTGGGCCTGGCACGTTCCTGTCCTGCACGATTACGCGCGCTACAACAGCGTGGTGCTATTGGCTGAACAGGCGTCATTTCTCTTCATAGGTGTCGTGGTCTGGACGTTTGCGCTGGCCACCTACCAGACAGCAAGGCGCACAGCGGGCCTCGTCGGAGCGGGGGTTCTGTTTTTTACGTCGATGCATATGACGCTACTTGGTGCGCTCCTGGCGCTGGCGTCTCGCCCTCTTTACGGCAGCTGTCTGGATGGAGCGAAGGCACTCAACTTGAGTGTTCAGGAAGACCAGCAACTCGGAGGTGTGATTATGCTGGTCATGGGCGGGTTGATTTACCTTGGCGTCGGCCTCGCCCTGGCCGGTGCCTCCATCGGTGCACACGACGACTTGTCTCTGCGTAAAAAGGAAGGGAGCTGATGCGCCCGCGCTTCGTGCTAGTAACTGCCCTTGCAGGGCTACTCATTGCTGTCGTTTCTGCCTGGTCAGGTCTATTCAACGTGGCTGCGAGCAGTGGGCATTTCAAGATCACAGCATGGTTCCTGCACTACGTGATGCGCCAGTCGGTGAAGACCCATTCGATCGGCATCGTGCCGCCTGATCTGAATGATCCCGTGCTGATCCGCCGTGGCGGAGCCCACTTTGAGACGGCCTGTGTTTATTGTCATGGAAGTCCTCTTGCGGACGGTAGCCCCGTGGCACGACAGATGACCCCAGCCCCACCGCAGCTTGGACACACCTTGGATACGTGGAAGTCCGCCGAGCTCTTCTGGATCGTCAAACACGGCATCAAGTATACGGGCATGCCAGCATGGCCGGCTCAGGATAGGGACGACGAGGTCTGGGCGGTGGTCGCATTCCTTGAAGTCCTGTCGACGATGTCCGCTGCGTCTTACCGAGAAATAGCGTTCGGGACTGAATCCGAGCATATCGCGGTACCAGCCGATCTCCCGCAATCGAAAGGCTGTACTCGATGTCACGGACAAGACGGCAAGGGCGATGACATCGAAGCGTTTCCCCGGTTGGACATACAGTCCGAGCGATATCTTGGTGCGGCACTGCAAAGCTACGTTCACGGCCGGCGGCAGAGCGGCATCATGGAAGCTGCCGTTTCCGGACTCACGCCCGGCGACATCGAAGCACTCGCCCGTTACTACCGGGCACCGGCCGAGCCCGGTCAGGCCCAGCACCAATCGGCAGACGATGCGACCGTGCTCAAGGGACAGAAAATTGCGCGGGAAGGGATTGCCGAAAAACAGATTCCCGCATGCAATAGCTGTCATCAACCAGAGGGCAACACGCCCAATTTCCGTCCCGATTTTCCTCGATTGGCAGGACAGAACAGGCGGTTTCTGATCGATCAGTTACATCTGTTTGCCGCTGAAAAAGATAGAGGTGGAACGGCCTTCGCCGGGCTTATGGCACCCTTCGCGCATAAACTCGATAACGAAGATATACACGCCGTCGCGGCCTGGTATGCTAGTTTGCCTGCCAGTCGCAATTGAGATTCGCCGGGAGCGGCGATACTAGCGACCCGGCGTCGAGTGCAAAGAGCAAAACCCTTCCCGCGCCGCGCAGTCTCTTAGTCATCAGCGCGTGGTTTATTATGGCCACTTTCCTGATTGAGGCCGCGGATTTCCGGGCGTTTGCCTGTATCGGCAGCATCGGTGCGGGGAGCTCGAAGTTTGTCACCCTTGCGGTAGGCCTCGCGTAATTCCTTCGATTGTTTCAGATCGCGCTCCGCGGCCCCGGGGTCCACTTCCTTGTCCGGACTCAAGCGGCCTTCAATGATGTCGATCTGCCTGTCGTGTGTTTTTCTTCCGACCATGGTTCCGATCCTTCATAGGGGTCTGTTGTTCGGGCGGCAGCGGCGTTTGCTGATGGTGCACAAGAAGCCACTGCGAATTCGTGCGCGTGTAAATGGAGCTGCAGAGCGCCCTGTAGGGGGGATCGCCATCGCGTTGCGCTATTGCCCGATAAGTCAGCACCGTTACGCGAGTGTCCAGTTCTACCAGGCTGCCGTTCTCCATCTCGATCGTTTCCCAGCGCGGCGCCTGCTCAAGTGCCGCGGTGATCTCATTTCCAACGAGGACGCCGGGTGGTTCCGGAAACACCATGATGCAATCGGGCGCCAGAAACGTCGTGTAGTAGGCCGCATCATTGAGCCAGAAGCCACGTTCCATCTCCCACAGCGCTCCCTCGTTCGAGCTGTCGTTTTGTGTCACGGAAGTCCTGACAAAGAATGGCAGCAGTTCGGAGATGCCGGAACCCAAGAGGTTCATATCTATTCTCCTCCTCAGTGCAGGAGCCCTATGGCCGCCAAGGTGAATGGTTGCACCGGCGCCTTGCTCAATCGTCGTTCAAACGGTTTGCCGCATGATCATGGTACTGTTCGGTCTGTATCTGTTTGCCGTCCGCACCACGTTCACGCGAGTGCTGTGCCTTGTCCCTGTTGGACAGGACCCTGTTTTCAGGAATCTTGTCCTCCGGCGTCTTTGACATTGCGCCTTCACCTGAGCCTTTGCCCTGTGAACCTTTGCCAAAATGCTTCTTACTGGCTTGCGCCATAGGAATTTCCTTTCATGCTTGTCCCATGAGTGGAGCGATCATTTTCCAGCCTTTTTCCGTGGATCGTGCGTGTGATGGCTATCTCGCTCGCCGCCGCCGCCGGATATCTTGCTCTTCGCGCGCTGATCGGACTCGGCCGGTGGCTTGTGGATTTCGAGCGGTGCCTTGGCATTTTCATGCGAGGCTCCCGGGCCTCCCTGGCGAATGCTGGCTGGCGTCTTGGTTGATGTTGGCATGATGAACCTCAACGATCCTGCTGATAACCCTGATGGGTCGTGTTGACTTTGGTGTTGCCGGTCTGACCGCGCTTTTCCGGATGGTCGGTTGCGCTTCCGTGTTGGGCCTCTTGCTTATCCTCAGGATTGGCGGCATCGCCGGTTCCCTTGGGCGAGCGATTGTCCTTGGGGACAGGGGGTGATTTGGCAGTCATGATTTTTTCTCCTTCCCGTTTCAAACCAATCAATCCACCGAATGTTCCATCAGCGCGGACTTCATCGCAGAAAGGCATAGGTTGGCCGCAGAACATTCATCGTGGGAACACGAACCGCGCTCACAAGCCAAACGGATAAGTGTCGGGCGCACCCGGCTTGGCATGCTCCGCCCCGAGCGGTGTGAGGGCAGAGGTTTCGTCAAACCAGACAAAAGCATCGAATTGACGGGCAAGCGACGCTTCAGCGTAGTGGCTGAGCACCTCGGTTTCCGGTCGATAGATCACACCGATAAACCGCTCCAATCGCGGTTCCGTCAGGCGTTGGCTGAGCAGCTCGTGTTGATCAAAATCAAGAAGGAAACGCGGAATGGCCGCCTCATGGCAAAGCCGTTCGTAGCTGTCGTGGTGCGAATGGCGCACGTCCATTATCTGCATCTCGCCATCCCAATCGGCGGCTGCAGCGACCGTGCCGGTATGCGTGCTGAATCCGATCAGGGCTGTTTCCTTGTGGAAGCGCTGGCGACAAAGCTGGCCGATGGTCAGTTCGCCGCGCACAACACCCATGTCGGTATAGCGAGCGTCGCCGATGTGCGAGTTGTGCGCCCATACCACAGCCTTGGCATCCGGGCCGCCTGTCTCAAGGATACGGCAGAGCGTCTCGAACATATGCGAGTCGCGCAGGTTCCATGATTCAGGACCACCATAATACATGATGCGGTAGTAGCGCTCCGCCGCAGCGACGAGGCGCGCGTTTTGCGCGGCATCGAAATAGTCCTTGCCATCCCTTGCTGCATAGTCGAGGCGGCGATTGAGCAGATCGCGGCACTGGGCGACAATCGCATCTTCGCATCTCCGGTAGCCGGCGGTGAGCACGGCGCGTCCGTAGCTGGAAGGCTCCTTTTGCCAAGGCGTCAGGCAGCCGTAGCGTTCGCGGGCGATTACGGCCGACCGGGGATCGACCTCATCCAGATAGTCTAGGACGGCGGCAATGGATCCGCTCATGTTGTAGATGTCGAGGCCGTAAAAGCCGGCGTGTCGCTCAGGCTCTACCCCGCCATTATATTCACGCATCCAATCGATGAACGCATCCACATCGGTGTTGCGCCACATCCAGGTGGGAAAACGCTGGAACGGCGGGTCGGAACCGGGCCGTGCCTGCCGATGCCGGACATAGCGGTCTATCTCCGCTGCATCGGGCCAATCCGCCTCAACGGCCACGATCGTGAAACCGTGTTTTTCGACAAGATGCCGGGTGATCGCGGCGCGGGCACTGTAGAAATCCGATGTCCCGTGGCTGGCCTCGCCTAGCAACACCACGCGCCGGTCAGCAAAGCGGCCAAAACACTCTCCAAACGCCGGATCGTCGGATTCAGGCAGCGGTTCGGCAGCGGCTGCGATCATATCGGGCAGCGTTTGTTCGCGCACTGCGGTGACGGGACGGTCACTCTCCTCTGCCCAGCCCTGCTCTCCAATCAAGGGGACGAACATCACCGAGCCGAGGTCCTCCGTCTCAAAGTCGGTTTCGCTCGTACGGGTCAGTTTGCGAAGCGTCTGACTCCATTCGTCAAGGCCGACCGGGATCACCAGGCGACCGCCTATCGTCAGCTGCTCTTTCAGCGCCCGGGGTACCTCCGGTCCGCCCGCCGCGACCAGAATGACATCGAAGGGCGCGGCTTCTGGCCATCCTTTCGTGCCGTCACCAATACGCAGATCGATGTTGTCGTAGCCGAGTTGCTGCAACCGCCTGCGGGCGGATTCGCCAAGGGTGTGATGGCGCTCGATGGCAAACACCCGGTCAGCTATCTGGCTGGCTACCGCCGCCGCATAGCCGGACCCTGCGCCTACATCGAGAACGGTTTCACCGGGCTTCAATTCCGCGGCTTCAATCATCCGCGCAACGATGTAGGGTTGCGAAATGGTCTGGCCCTCGCTTATCGGCAAGGGACTGTCCTCATAGGCAAACTCTTCAAATCCCGGATCGACAAAAACTTCGCGCGGCACACGGCGCATGGCCTCTAGAATGTGGGAGTCATTTATACCGCGCCGGGCAATCTGAACATCTACCATCCGGTTTCGCGCGCGGGGAAAGTCGAGCATTATCAGCGCTCCAGCAGTGGTGTATCCGCTTCCTTAACCTCGAACGAAGGCAATGGTTCCGATTTCAACTTCCACCAAGAGCGCGACTGAATCGCCGCGAAGGGTGCGCACGCAGGGCTGACCCGCGTCCAATTATGCTCCGGTATCGTCGTGGCTCGCGCTCAGGGGTTTTGATTCGGGCGACCCTTTGTAGCGAAGGAAAATTGACAAAACGACCAGCATTGCCGTGGAGAAGAATTCGGACTGCCAGTTCTGAAACGATTCAAACCAGAACCGCGCACCGCCAATATAGGCAAGTAGTGACTGCGTGCTATTTCCATGGATAACGGCTTCGGCATTCGATGATACGTGGCTGGCCAGCATATGCCCGAGGAAGGAAAGGATAAACAAGAACACCAGGACCAGACCAAGGGAGTAGCGATACAGCCAGCGAAACAGAGGAACATTATGCAATTTGGCCGGGTAGCGGGGCTCGTCGTTCTCGCCTCCTTTTTCGGGCGGTCCCTCCGGGTCGCGGGATTCGGCAGATCCCTTCTGGAAGAGATATGCGGTAAGAACGACGTAGGTTGCCATTTGCAGCCATTCGCTCTCCCAGTTTTCAAACAGCGCCGACAAGAAATTTGCGTTGGTCAAGTATTGGGCGAGTGATACCGCAGGCAGGCCGTGTTGCGCCAGCCGTTCGTTTTCATGGTAATGGCCAGCGACGGTCATGCCGATCATGCTAATGAGGAACGCGGTCAAAAGGGCAACGGTCAGGCCGTTGTTGCGCAGTGTACGCATATCGGTTCTCCGGTGCGAGAATCTATCGATTCACGAAAGTCGCGCCAATCGACAACATCATGCAGGACACCGACGATCCTTTCATCCTCCGCATCCGAGGCGAGCATCAATGGGTGGAAGATGTACCGTTCTTCATCGTCGGCGAGATAAGCAGCATGGACACTGGCAGCAATCGAGATAGTGTGCTCCAAAGAGGTCATGCGGGGTCTCTCCCAGCGCTTGGTGATGACTCTCTTTAATCCTCGGAAGAACAAGGCGTTCCATCCAACACGGGTTTTCTTTCGCTGGCGCCGGCATGGCTTTGTTGATTGGAACACGTGATTAACTTGTGCGTTTCAATCCAGCAAACAAGGAGGTCTGTCATGGACTGGAATCGCGTGGAAGGTAATTGGATGCAGGTAAAAGGCAAGATCAAGGAGCAATGGGGAAGGCTGACCGACGATGATCTCGACGTCATCGCCGGGAGACGAGACCAGCTAGAAGGCAAGATTCAGGAACGATACGGCAAGGCGAAGGACGAAGCCAGGCGCGAAATCGACGACTGGTACAACAGCCAGACCTGGTAGCCTTCCAACCGGTGACAATGCATCACGCAGGAGAACCTACGCGGCTCGATGGCTTGGCTTGAGCGAAGGGCGAAAGCGCTTGAGCAGTGTCTTTCCCAACCGGATACCATACATCTCGATCGTTCTGTGCAGCCCCCAGCTGATTACATAGACGGGTGGAGCTGTAAGGACGACCGTTATCAGCACGCGATATTGTTCCGTCATCCCGACATAAGCGGGAAGCCCAGACAGGATGCCTATAATCGGAATCATCAGAAGCAGGTGAACCAGGTAAACGCTGTACGATGTATCGCCAAGGAAACGAAATGGCCGCCAGTCAAGCCTGCCGACCAAGTCTTCGATCCACGGTTGGCCGAAACGTCTGGCAATACGCTTGTGAAGGACAAGGAAGCCAAACCCCAGCGCCATCGCGCCCTGCGTGGCGGCATACGTCGCCGACTTCGACCCGAAAATCATGCCCGGCACAAGCACCAACATCGCCAGCGAGCCAAAGAAAGCGGATCGCCTGTCTGCGTAAGACGCCGCAGCGGCAAAGAGCATGCCTGTCAGGAAGACATCGATTTTCAAAACCAGATTTGCTGGCATTGGATAGGCGTCAAAGTAGGCGGGTGCGATCATTTGAAGGGCAAACGCAACCGCAAGGCTCGCCAGCATGGCCGCGGCTGCCCCAACCCGCGCCCAAAGCAGCATGATGATCGGAAAAGCTACATAGAACTGCATTTCCAGGCCGATGCTCCAATCGGGCAAGGGTGTACGAAAACTGTATTCGGGAAGCAGACCAAACAAAAATGATCCGTGAACAAGTGCATTCAACGGTGACTGGTCAGTGTATCGAAGCATCGTGGTTGCCGTTGAAGGCCAAACTGTAGCGATCTGTTCACGCCAGCCGCCGACCGAGTTGCCGATGATGAACGAAACGAGCAGAAGAAGGTAGAACACAGGAGCAATCCTGAAAAAGCGTCTCAACCAGAACATTTGCCATGTCATCGGCGCTCCCCAAGGCTCTGCAACAGACCGCTGGATATAGTGGTGCGTCATGAGGAAGCCCGACATCATCATAAAGAGATCGACCGCGAAACCGCCTTCGGAGATGATGGGCCAATGAACCGCATTTAACACCGCTGCGTGCGAGGCAAGAACCCAAAACGCAGCCAAACCCCGGACCGCATCAAGGTAGGGTAAATGTCTGGCATTCAAGGATGCAGAGGTCGACATGGCTATCCTTGCTGCATTGCGAAGATGTTATTGACCGAATTTTTGCAATGCAGCATAGGGTGACACAAGGGTCAATAGCTGACGCCAGGTTTGTTTCCCGATTGCCGCATGGCCCTTTGATTCTGCAGAAGAACTGCCAGGATAATTTATGGGCGGGAACAGCAGCAGTTAGAAGTACCGTTGGATCGCGTTCCGGAAAGCCGAGCCACTGCCATACCTCGAAGTGCGCGCTGGACCATCGTGCAATGCCCCGCAGTTCGTCGCTGAGGGATCAGCGTTTCAAGATCCTTGCTCTGCGAATTTTGATTTCGTCCCGCTTCGTTGTGGGGTGAGACGGGTTCGTTGCAGCGCCGTATGGCATTCACTTGGCTGCTGAAGGCCGAGCATTGTCAAAGTGACATCGATTTCATCTCGGAGCATGGCAAGCAGATCCTCGGCTCCCGCCTCACCGTTTGTGGCGAGCCCCCATAGTGGAAGCCGACCAATCATTACTGACCTGGCGCCGTTGGCAATATACTTCAGGACGTCGCTTCCGCGCTTCACGCCACTATCCGCAAGGACGTCAAGATCGTGGCCAACGGCATCTGCGATTCCCGAAAGAACGTCGATCGGCGCGGGCGCAATATCGAGATTGCGGGCACCGTGAGCGGACACCACGATCCCGTCGGCTCCAGCAGTCTTTGCCAGGTGAGCATCGTGAACGCCAAGAACACCCTTGATGACAAGTTTACCTTTCCACCAGCGTCGAAGCTGATGGATGTCGTCCCAGTTCAGAAGGTTCTCCAGTCGGACGGCTTCGGCGATGGAAAGTCGGGTGACTGCGCTGCGGAATTCCTGCGGATAATGGCCATAGGTGGGCATACCAGTCTCCAGGAGATAGCGAAGCAGGACTCCACACAGCCAACGCGGGTGGAGCGCCACGTCCAGGCCAAGGCGCAGTGAATACTTTATCGGAATCGAAAAACCGTTCCGATGGTTGTATTCCCGCTTCGGGCTTGTGGGGGTATCGGCCGTCACGACCAGTGTCGTCACCCCTGCCTTTTCCACGCGTTCCAGCAGCGCGCGTGACAGGTTTCTATCCTTCCACATGTAAAGCTGAAACCAGAGGCTGGCTCCTGGCGCTCCCGCACGGATTTCTTCAATGGTCGTGATGGATTGTGTGGAGATACAAACCGGGATGCCCATCCGCGCAGCCGCTCGGGCAAGTTTGATCTCGCCGTTGTGTGAGACCAGTCCCGCCAGTGCCGTCGGCGCCACAACCAACGGCATCGCCGTCGTTTCACCGAGAATTTCGGTTCTCAGCTCGCGCTGAGGGTGACCAGTCAACACGCGCGGAACGAGCGTTATCGAATCGAGACTGTTTCGAAGGCATCGCAGGGCATTCTCATCTTCGGTTCCACGATCTATATATTCGAAGAGGGCTTTGGGAAGAGCTCTCCGGGCGGCGTCGCGAAAGCCCCCCGCGTTCAAAGGTCTCTGCATTTTCAGTTGCCTTGGCAGATCATGAGACGGCGAGGACCCAAAGCACTTTAGCGTCGCGCTCGCCGGCGGATGTCCACACGTGCTCGGCATTGGCATCGTAGTAGATCGAATCTCCCTCGTTTAACACAAGCGGCTCATACAGCTTGCTGTGGACGACAAGAGTTCCTTCCAGGACGGTCAGGAAAATTTCGGCCCCCGATTTTGCCCAGATCTTATAATCATCGGGTGAACGTGCCGAAACGGTCGTCATAATCGGTGTCATTTTCTTGTTGCGTAGATCCGAACACAAGAAGTTGTTGGCACACGTATTCGTGTCATGAGCCTTGCCGTTTCCAGCCCGCGTAACACTGCGGCGGCCATAGCCGCTTGGCGATGTATTTTGCGCATTCAGCAATTCCATCAAATCAATTCCGAGGCCAACGGCGATCCGCTGCAGCGTTCCGATTGTCGGGGAAAGTTCATTGCGTTCGATCTTCGAAAATGCCGAGGCAGATACGCCCGTCGCTTTGCTGACACTCTGCAACGTCAGGTTTCTGTCCTTGCGAATCTGATGCAAGCGCGCGCCGATGTTCATCTCGGATGGCGCGGCATCTGCAATACTGCTGGCGTGTTCGTCGCTCTTGCGGCGAATGACATCGTGGAGCAGTACGCCCTGATCGCTGATTGACTGGCTGGCCATAACCTTCTCCATCAGTTGCCGTCCGAATGCTTTGCTGTTGCGGACTTCACAATCCGCTACCGCAAATGATCCACTCTGGAAAGAAAAATACGCTAAAGCCAGAATTTTTCCTATAGTACATTTTTTTGATAAAAATATTGACATGTGCCGAATGCTCATAAATTATCTCATTTGTGAGGCGATCAACGCAACTAGAAAATAAAACCGGAACGGTCGCGATCACACTGGGAAACCGTGGCCGATCGCGCCTGTCCTCCGACTATGGGACATGCATTCATGACGACTCTTTCTGCCAATGAAATTAGTGGCCTCTACACGGCCATAGTCACTCCGATGAAGGAAGACAGAACCGTCGATCTTGACGCCCTGCGCGAGCTTACACGCTTTCAGTTGGAAAGTGGCGCGGCCGGGGTCGTTCCTATCGGTGGCACTGGCGAATATACGGCTTTCTCGCGATCCGAGCGCAGGGCGATTGTGGAAGCGTGCGTCGAGGCGTCGGATGGCAAGCCGGTCATTCCCGGTGTCCTGTCCACTGGTTTCAAGGATGCTGTCGAGGCTGGACAGGATTTTGCTGCCGCCGGCGCTTCTGCCGTAATGACGGTTACTCCTTATTACGCTTCGGGCACCCAAGAGGCGATGCGCGAATACTTCCGGGCCTATCGCCAGGAGATCGATGTGCCTGTTATGCTTTACCAAATCCCGCGTCGTACCAATGTAACCGTTACCGCCGAGTGCATACAGGGGATGGTCGAAGATCGCTCCATCATCGGCATGAAGTACTCGTCCTATGACGTGCCGGAGTTTATCAAGACGATCAAGTATGTCGGTAATCAAATTGCCATACTAAGCGGCGAAGAGCCTCTTTTTGCGACCCACGTCGCACTTGGCGCTCGCGGTGGCGTTCTAGCGTCCGCGTCGATATATCCCAAGGTCTGGCTTAAAATCTTCCAGCTTGCGCAGGAGGGTAAGCTCCATGAGGCCTTGCAAATCCAGGCCCCGATCGACTCCGTCGTCGAGGCAATTTTCCTGGAAACCAATCCCGGGCCTCTGAAGAAATACATGGCTCTGGCCGGCATGCCCGTAGGTAGTGTCAGGCTGCCGTTACAGGACCCGAGGCAACTCTGGCGAAACTGAAGGAAGTCGCCAATCAAGCCAAGCTAGTGAATCTCGCTTGACGAAAGGCTTATATCCGTGATCGATCGGCTGCTCGACATCGTTGGCCCCAAAGGGATCGTTAGCGACCCTTCCGAGATGACGCCCTATCTCACGGATTGGCGTGGTCGAAAGCAGGGCAGGGCCGTTTGCGTGGTTTTGCCCGCCTCGACAGACGAGGTCGCAGCAGTGATGCGCGTGGCCGCGGAAGAAAAGCAGCCGGTTTTCCCGCTCGGTGGCAATACGGGGCTGTGCTATGGAGCGGTACCCGAAAGTGACGATGCCGAAAAGCCCGGTATCGTACTCTCGCTTCGCCGCATGCACCGTATCCGCGACATCGATACCGTGTCAGATATTATCACTGTGGATGCCGGGGTCATACTTGCTGAAATCCATCAGGCGGCCGACAAAATCGATCGCCAGTTCCCTCTGCGTCTTGGTAGCGAAGGCAGTGCACAGGTTGGCGGACTCATCTCGACCAACGCCGGCGGCACCGCAGTCGTCCGGTACGGGCCGATGCGCGACCTGGTTGCCGGGCTGGAAGTGGTCCTGGCGGACGGCCGCATCGTCAACGACCTCGCGGCTCTGCGCAAAGACAACACCGGCTATATGTTACGGCAGCTCTTTATCGGTGCGGAAGGAACGCTGGGTATCATTACAGGCGCGGCGCTGAGGTTATTTCCAACGCTCTCAAAGAGTGCGCACGCCTGGATCGACGTGGTCTCGCCGGCGGATGCTGTTAAACTTCTCGCTCGGTTTCGCGCAACTGCCGGCTCATTCATCGAGGCCTTTGAGCTGGTATCCGCCTCTCAGTTCGAGCTCGTCCGGCGGCACGTGGATCGGGTTCGCATGCCGTTCGCTCAGTTGCCTGCATGGTCACTGATGGTGGAACTCAGCACATCCGACAGTTACACGGACCTGGATGCCATGCTCGGCGGCCTGCTCGAGGAGGGTTTTGCGGCCGGTCTGGTTGGTGATGCTGTGGTTGCCGCATCCAATCAACAGGCAAAGGAGATCTGGCATGTGCGCCACTCGGTATCGGAAGCCAACAAGAAGGAAGGCATTGGTATCGTCCATGATATAGCGGTACGGACATCTTTCGTTCCCGCGTTCATCGACGCGGCGGATAAAGTGGCAGCGGAACGATTTCCCGAGGCCACCACGCAGGTCGTGTGCCATCTCGGCGACGGAAATGTCCACTATATCCTGATGTTCTCGCACGACTATTGGAACACCATTGACGACCAGGACGGGTTTGCACTCGACGTCGAAAGGGCGATCCATGACGTCGGCGTCCAATTCGGCGGAACGTTCAGCGCGGAACACGGAGTGGGCCGTAAGCTCCCCGCGGAACTGGAGCGGTTGTGCGACCCGCTCCGCTACGAACTGATGCAGCAAATTAAACACGTTCTCGATCCGGACGGCAGGATGAACCCGGGGGTTCTGCTGAAATCGCAGTGAACTACCAACCGAAAGAAGAAAGGGGAATAACATGGTTTCCAGAAGAGAATTCGCAGGCCTTCTCGGAGGAGGTGCAATTGCAGCGACCTTAGCCGGTGCAAGCTCGGCTGTGGCGCAAGCCCCGTCGCAAAACTCGTTTCAGCAGATCATCAACTCGAAGAAGCTGCGCATCGGCGGCGTTGCAACCGGTGCGCCCTGGACAGTAAGGGACAAGGAGAGCGGCCAGTGGGGTGGTCAGTTCTATGACATCGGCAAGGCTCTTGCCACAGATATGGAGGTCGAGCTTGAAGTCGTGGAGACGACGTGGGGCAACGCCATCCTCGACCTGCAGGCCAACAAGATCGATGTCATGTTCGGAATGAACCCAACACCGAAACGCGCCTTGGCCGTGGACTTCACTGTCCCGGTCTATAACAGCGCTCTCGTTGTCATCGCGAAGACGGGTTTCGAACCGAAAACGTGGGCAGACCTCAACAAGCCCGAAGTCAAGATCGCGGTCGACATGGGTTCCGCGCACGACCAGGGTGCTTCGCGCCTGTGTCCCAATGCGACAATCGTACGGCTGAAATCGCTCGACGAGGCTACGTTGGCGCTCTCCACGGGCCGCGTTGATGCGCAGTGCATCTTCTGGATGGGAGGTGTTCGTGCCGTCAAGCGCGATCCTCGCCTGGGTAAGGTCATCGCTCCGACGCCGATCTTCGGTTCGACGTCCAACGCGGCCGTGCGACGAGAGGAAGATAAGACCCTCCGTGATTTCCTGAATACCTGGATCGTCTATGCGCAGGGCCTCGGCCTGGTCCGAGAGGCCGTCGTGTCCAGTCTCGCGAAGGTCGATATCACCCTCGACGACATTCCCGCCGGCGTTACCTTTTAATGATGTTTCGGTGCCTGCCTTTGGTGGGCACCGAACCGGAACACAGGAAGTCGTGATATGTATAATTGGGATTTCAACATCCTTTGGAGCTACCGTTGGCTGCTATTTGAAGGAACGCTCGTCACTATTGCCCTAACGGCCAGCATTGTCGTTTTAGGGCTGCTGATGGGGCTGATTGCCGGTCTGGCGCAGATTTCCCGGTTCGCGTTTCTAAGATGGGTGTCTTGGGCGTATATCGAACTCTTTCGTTGCACGCCTCTTCTTGTCCAACTCCTGTGGTTTTACTATGCACTGCCAATTTGACGGGCATCGAGATGAGCGCCATCACGGCGGCCGTTCTCACCCTGTCGTTGTATGGCGGATCGTTCTATGCCGAGGTAATCCGTGGTGGCATCGTGGCGATCGACGCCGGCCAACGTGAAGCCGGTCTGGCGCTCGGTTTGACGCCAGCGCGGGTGATGCGGCGCATTATCCTGCCACAGGCGATCAAGCAAATGATCCCTCCGCTCATGAACCAGTCGATCATCCAGTTCAAAAATACATCGCTGGTTTCCGTTCTGGCCGTGCCCGATCTCCTTTACCAGGGGCAATCGGCCGCGACGGAAACATACCGTCCGCTCGAAGTCTATACGGTGATTGCGGTCATCTATTTTGTCGTACTCGTGCCACTGACGGCCATCGTGAAGAAGAGCGAGAAGGCTCTTCGGGAAAGTGACTAAAATGATTGCCGAGAACTATAAGATCGAAATCAGTTCGCTCAAAAAGCAGTTCGGCGATCTGATCGTCTTGCGCGATATCAATTTAAAGATTGCTCCTGGCGCCGTCATCGCACTCATTGGCCCTTCAGGATCCGGTAAGTCCACGCTGCTGCGTTGCATGAACCTCTTGGTCATCCCGGACGGCGGCCTTATTCGCATCGGTAACGACGCGTTCCAGTTCGGACCTGGAACGAGTCTTCCTTCAGCTCGCGAGCAGGCTCGTTTCCGTCGCGGGGCAGGCATGGTGTTCCAGCATTTCAACCTGTTTCCTCATATGACGGTTTTGCAAAATGTCATGGAAGGACCGGTTTCCGCGAAGAATATGCCGAAGGCCGAGGCTGCAGTTCTGGCGCGCAAATTGCTTGCCAAAGTCGGGCTGGCCGAAAAGGCTGACGTTTATCCGCAAAGGCTCTCGGGTGGACAGAAGCAGCGTGTTGCGATTGCACGGGCGTTGGCAATGGAACCCGAGGTGATGCTGTTCGATGAAGTCACGTCTGCGCTCGATCCAGAACTTGTTTCCGAGGTGCTGTCAGTAATGCGTGATCTTGCTGCGGAAGGTATGACAATGATCATTGTCACGCATGAAATTGCCTTTGCACGTGAAGTTGCGGACATAGTCGTCTTCATGCGCGATGGTGTTATCGTGGAAGAAGGGCCAGCGCGCGAGGTCATCGACACTCCGAAACAGGAGGGGACGCGGTCTTTCCTCAGGCATTTTCATACCCGTGGCTAAAATGAACGTTCGGACTAGCGCTGCATATTCATCAGTTCCGGCATGGACATCATGTTCGCATCGAGATTGGCCATGATGATCATTGAACCGAACACGACCAAGGCAACGACAAAGACGCCAAAGGCCAGTGCAAGGATGTTGTTGAGGCTGTCGGGTGCGCTGGAGATGTGCAGAAAGAAGACGAGGTGGACGCCCATCTGGGCTATCGCCAATACGGCAAGCAGGATGGGAACGCCCGGTCCCCAGATCATGTCGGTTCCTGCAACCCAGAATGAAGCCAACGTCAATATGATCGCAAAGACCAGCCCGATGAGGTAGCCCTGCCAGCTTCCCCCGGCGACGCGCGGTGCACCGGCCTCCTGATCCTCGGTCGTTTCGATGGGTTCTGCCATTAGCGGGCTCCAAGATAAACGATTGTGAAAACACCTATCCAGACAATATCGAGCGCGTGCCAGAACAGGCTGAAACAGCGCAGCCGCCGCAGGACCATCGGACGGAAACCGAGCGTCAGAACCTGCGCGAACATGACCAGCAACCAGAACAACCCAGCCGACACGTGCAGGCCATGTGTCCCCACCAAAGCGAAGAAGGCGGAAAGGAATGCGCTGCGATCTGGTCCGGCACCGCTCTCAATCATGCCATGGAATTCAGACAGTTCCATGCCGACAAAGGTCGCGCCGAGCAGGAACGTAGCCGCGCCCCAGGCGACGGCCGGGATCAGTTTGCGTTGTTCGACGGTCAAGGACATCAGTCCGCAGGTGAAGCTTGACGCAAGAAGGATAGCGGTCTCGAGAAGGACGCGGTTGCGATCGAAGAGATCGTCCCCCGAAGGTCCGCCCGCCGTCTCATGCGACAGCACCGCAAACGCCGCGAACAACGCCGCAAATATGACGATGTCGCTCAGGAGAAACAGCCAGAAGCCGAAGCTGACCACAACATTCCTCGGCGCGGGGCCGCGTTCAGAAAGTGGAATCTCTGAGTGAGTCGATGAACTTGCGCTCATATGGCTCCTCGCGACACTTCGCTCTCGACGATGTACTCGACCTCGTCCGCAACGCGCCAGGCGTGAGCAAGAATGGTCATTAGCGCGCCTATCAATCCGGCGATAGCCATCCACCAGATATGCCAGATCAGGGCGAAGCCGGTCATGACTGCAAAGAACGCCAGCACGAACCCGATGGGGCTGTTGCGTGGAACCGTGATTGTTTCCGGATCCGGACCATCCTGACGGTGGGATTTGGGACTCTTCTTTGCTTCCCAGTAAGCGTCGAGGCCGTTCACCGATGGCAAGACCGAATAGTTCCATGCGGGAGGCGGGGAAGGCGTGGACCATTCGAGTGTGCGCCCATCCCATGGGTCGCCAGTTAGATCCCGTCGCTGGTCGCGGGTTCGAATGCTGATGAAGAGTTGAACAATCGTCAGAACGATACCGGCGAGGATGACGATTGCGCCAAGCAACGCGACGAGCATCAGGGGCTGCCAACCAGCAACATCGTAGTGCTGCATCCGCCGTGTCGCGCCCATCAGGCCGAGCATATAGAGCGGCATGAAGGCGAGATAGAAACCGATGAACCAGCACCAGAAAATTGCCTTGCCGATGCGCTCATCCAGCTTGAAACCAAAGGCTTTCGGGAACCAGAATGTATACCCGGCGAACGCACCGAAAAGCACGCCCCCGATAATCACATTATGGAAATGCGCCACGAGAAACAGGCTGTTGTGCAAGACGAAATCCGCGGGAGGAATTGCGAGCAAGACGCCTGTCATGCCGCCGACGACAAATGTGACCATGAAACCCAGCGCCCAATAGACCGGCGCATCGAAGCGGAGACGGCCACCATAAAGCGTGAACAGCCAGTTGAAGACCTTCACGCCAGTCGGCACCGCGATGATCATCGTCATGATCCCGAAGAAGCCGTTGATGTCTGCTCCTGCTCCCATCGTGAAGAAGTGATGCAGCCATACCATGAAGGACAAAACGCATATGGCCATGGTGGCAATGACCATCGAGCGATAACCGAAGAGGCGTTTACCGGAAAAGGTGGCAATAACTTCAGAGAAAACACCAAATGCGGGCAGGATCAGAATGTACACTTCAGGATGACCCCAGGCCCAGATGAGGTTGATATACATCATGGCATTGCCGCCAGCCTCGTTCGTGAAGAAATGAAATCCGAGGTAGCGGTCAAGAAGGAGCATCGCGAAGGTCGCAGTCAGGATCGGAAAAGCCGCGACGATCAGAAGATTGGAAGCGAGCGCCGTCCAGCAGAAGATCGGCATCCTCATATAACCCATGCCGGGTGCGCGCAGCTTCAGGATGGTTGTCGTCAGATTTATCCCCGACAAGAGCGTGCCCGCGCCGGATATCTGCAGCGCCCAAAGATAATAATCGACGCCAACCCCGGGCGAATACGCCAATTCCGACAGAGGCGGATAGACCAACCACCCCGTTCTCGCGAACTCGCCGATAACAAGTGACATGTTTACGAGAAGTACACCCGCTGCCGTCAACCAGAAGCTGACCGAGTTCAACACGGGAAACGCCACATCGCGGATACCGAGTTGCAGAGGCACGACGAAATTCATCAGGCCGACCATGAAGGTCATCGCCACAAAGAAAATCATGATCGTGCCGTGAGCCGAGAATATCTGGTTGTAATGCTCGGGTGGCAGGTAACCCTGCGCGCCGCCAGCCGCCAGTGCCAGTTGCGAGCGCATCATGATCGCGTCGGTAAACCCCCGGACGAGCATGACAAGGGCAAGCAGGATATACATGACGCCAATGCGCTTGTGATCGACGCTGGTGATCCATTCGGACCAGAGATAGGGCCACCAGCCTTTCCACGTGACAAGCAGCAATACCGCCGAGATCGTCAGCATGACCATGAGGGATGCGATCATCGGAATGGGCTGGTCGAAAGGTATGGCGGCCCAGCTGAGCTTTCCGAGCATGTCAGGTTCCGCCAGAAATCGTGGGTGCCGAATGGTGCCCGGCGGGGGATGTACCGGATCCGGGGTTGTTTGAATTCACGATATCATTGAACAGGTTTTGCTCGACCTGACCAAAAGTTGACGATGCCACCGCGGAACTCGGACGCGCCAGCTCCGAGTAGCTCGCCTTGTCCAACTTCCCGCCAGCAGTGCGTGCGCTTGCAGTCCACTGGTCGAAGGCTTGCTGCGGCATTGCATCGACCACGAAGCGCATATCCGAAAAGCCTTCGCCGCTGAATTGCGCCGAAAGGCCGGGATACCTTCCCGGCTTGTCTGCGAGCAGATTGAGCCGCGTCGTCATGCCCTCCATCGTGTAAATCTGGCTGCCGAGCTGTGGCACGAAAAAGCTGTTCATGACAGTCGCGGATGTGAGCTGAAAGCGTATCGGAACTCCTGCCGGCACCATGAGCCTGTTGACGCTTGCAACGCCCAGATCGGGATAGATGAAGAGCCATTTCCAATCGAGGGAAACCACCTGCACATTGAGTGGAGCGGCACTGGAAGCGATCCGCTTGCCGGGATCGAGGTCGTGGGAGCCGACCCAGGCGATACCGCCGAGGAACAGCACCACCAATGCAGGAATCGACCATACGATCAGTTCGATGCGGCCCGAATAGGACCAGTCAGGCATGTATCGAGCCCGCGCGTTGCTGTGCCGAAACCACCAGGCGAACCCGAGAGTGAGCAGAATGACAGGAATGACCACTGCCAGCATGATCGTTGTTGCGTTCAGCAATATCGTGTTCTGTGCGGCACCGACCGGACCCTGCGGGTCGAGAACGCCGCTGCGCCAATAAGAACCCGCTACGTCAGACATGATGTAATAACCAGTAAGCGGATTGTCTCATCAACGAAGCCCCTTTTGCCAACCCGGTTCCAAGTTGCGATGGTGATGGCGCGTCAGTCAGGCAGGGCGAAAGCGATAATTTCGTCGCTGACCTTTGGAGTGAGGATCGAATTACCCCCCGCTGCAAACACGACATATTGTTTGCCCTTATACTCATAAACCGCCGGAAGCGCGACAGCCGGCGCTGATACGAGAGACTTCCACAACACCTTGCCGGTTGCAAGGTCGAGTGCGCGCACCATCGAGTCCATGGAAGCGCCGATAAAGATCAAGCCGCTTGCGGTGATGACGGGGCCTCCCAGGGTGATCGATCCCCATGACTCAGGCATATAGAAGCCATATTGCTGCACCTGGCCGAACGGCACGTCCCAAAGCTGCTTGCCGGTTTTAAGATCATAGGCAGCAATTGAACCATAGGGAGGCTTCCAGCAGGGCATTCCCAGAGGATTGAGGAATGTTGTGAGCTGGACTCCGTAGGGTGCGCCGGTCATCGGAAAGAAACCGCCGGTTTCCAGGCCTCCGGCAGTCGCTGCCTTGTCATAATCAGCACGCGGGATCAGCTTGTAGATCTGCACTGCACTCGAATAGTTGACAACGAAGGTGCCGGTCGAAGGGTCGACCGCTCCGCCACCCCACTCGATACCCCCAATCGTACCCGGATAAACCAGAGACCCTTCAAGGCTGGGCGGTGTGAACCGGCCCTCGTCGCGCAAAGTCGCGGCGGTGCGGCTGCAATAGCCGAAGCTCACGATGTCCGCCAAGCCAAAGACACCGGGCCACTTGTCTCCCACGACGGCTTTGGGCAGTGGCACGTAGGGTTGTGTTGGTGAGGCCTTCTCTCCCGGTACTGTTGATGCCGGGAAGGGGCGTTCCTCGATCGGGTAGACCGGCTCACCCGTCTCGCGGTTGAGGACATAAAGGAAACCCTGCTTGGAGGTCTGCACCAGCGCCGGAATTGTGGCTCCATCCTTCTGGATATCGATCAGTGTCGGCGCAGAATTGGTGTCGAGGTCCCAGATATCATGATGCACGAGTTGCCTTGACCATACGACTTTGCCTGTGTCCACATCGAGCGCAGTCACTGATGTCCCGAGCGAGATCGCGTCCAACCTGTTACCGCCGAAAAAGTTTGGACTGGGCGAACTGACCGGCAAAAACAGCAGGTTGCGGTCACGATCGACGGCCATGCTTGCCCAGACGTTTGCGGTGCCGCTCTTGGCAGCGTCCGCTGGGTTCAAGGCATGGAACGTCCAGCGCAGAGCGCCCGTCCGCGCATCGAGCGCAAACACAGTACCGGGTGGATCGACGGCATCGGCCCAGTCCTTGCCGGCCCAACCAACGAAGAGGAAATCCTTGTAGACGGTTGGAGGCTGGAGAATGGACAGCGGCCACTTGGCGTTTTCAACATTCCACTGGTCGATATCCACGACGCCGCCTTTGCCGAAATCGGCGCAGGGCTTGCCCGTGTCTGCATCAATGGAATGCAGTTTTGCGTCCATCGTACCAATATAGATGCGTTTCTGGCATGCCTGCGCAGCGTCAGGGGCATCTGCCTGCCAGTAAGCAACGCCGCGGTTCTTGAGGTCGGGCTGTGTCAACGCTTCAAGAACAGCATTGGTGTCGTAGCTCCACTTAACCTTTCCTGTATCGGGCTCAAGTGCGAAAATCCGGTAGAAGGGTGTGCCGAGGTAGACTGTGTCATTAACGAAAAGCGGCGTCGCCGACCATACTGTTGGCGGAAGATCGGCCTGCGGATCAGTGGCCGGCGGACGATTGTGCATTCCAGCCGATGGCGGTCCACCGGATGAAACGTCACCAGTATGGGTACGCCATGCCACTGCGAGATTCCCCACATTTTGCGGAGTGATCTGCTTCAGGGGCGAGAATTTTTGTGCCGCAAGGTCACCATTGTAGGTGCTCCATTCGGCGCTCTGGGCCCGGAGTTCGCCGCAAGTTGCCGTCAACGCCACAACAGACAACGCCGACAATAGATACTTTGTCCACATCACGTCGGTCACCATTGCAAAAGCTTGGTTCAGGCAAACGCGCGACGCCGTCTGAACACGTGAAGAATCCAGCCGAGAAGGCTGACGAGCATAAGGATCACAAGTGTTTGACTATGCAGGAGATACCCGGCGAATGATGTGCCGGCGATATTGAGGAGAGAAGAGACAATGAAGAACGACCGGAGGAAGCCGGAGTTCAATTTGGCAAGCGCCATACCGAACAGGGCCAGCAGAATGGTGGACGCAATCACCAGAAGCGTTCCTGGCTCACCGGCGATACCGCTATCGGGATTGAAGTAGTTGAAGATGGAAACGATCAGACCGCCAAGCGATGCCAGCACCATGAGTGCAGCTCCAGCATCATTAAGGATCCCAGAAATTTTGGTCATCGTCCCCCTCGCTCCTATAGTATTGGAGCAAGCGAGTGGCAAAGTCTAGCTGGATTTTTACAGCCCTATAGCTCTTTTGATCAGTCTAACTGCAGTAATCGCCCAACATACCTAAACAATGTTGCATATAGCCAGAGTCCTCAGCTTAAACAGAGATGCAATTCGCTGGTCCGGTTGGGAGGCTGCGCGGCTGGACTAGAACAACGATGCGGGAATCCATCAACGCGTGCACGTCACGGTGCCGCCAGCGAATATGCTTTTTACTTCGATGGAAGCAAGGGTTGTTGTCCAGGCTACGCCGATAAGAATCGCTCGGTGAGCCGGGCCCACATGGCGGCACCGGTGGTCAGGCTGTCGTCGTTGAAGTCGTACTTCGAGCTGTGCAGGATCGGCGAGTCCTCGCCATTGCCGAGCCGCAGGAAGCAGCCTGGCTTGTGTTCCAGGAAATAGGCGAAATCTTCGCTGCCCGGAATCATGGGGCATACGCCCACCTTGTCGTCGCCCACGAGTTCCTTGACGACGTCTATGGCGAAGGCCGTTTCCTTCTCCGAGTTGATGACGACGGGGTACCCGCGCTCAAAGTCGATGGAAACGCTGGCGCCATGCGCTTCGGCGATCGACGTCGCGATGCCACGCACGCGCCGCTCGAGCATGGCGCGGACATCCGGCGAGAAGGAGCGAATGCTGGCGACGATCTCGGCCGTTTCGGGGATCACGTTCGACGCCGTGCCGCCGTGGATGGTTCCGACCGTCACGACCGCAGTCTCGATCGGGTTCACATTACGGGACACGACTGTCTGCAGCGCCATGACCATGTTGGCCGCAACGACGATCGGGTCGACTGTCAGATGCGGACGGGAGGCATGCCCGCCCTTTCCGACAATGGTTATCGTCGCGGTATCGGAGGCAGCCATCAATGGGCCCGGCCGCATCAGGAAGGTGCCGGCAGGCGCGCCCGGATGATTGTGCAAGCCGAAGATCGCATCGCAAGGGAACCGATCGAAAAGCCCATCTTCGATCATCGCCTGGGCGCCGCTGCCCTTCCCGGCCTCCTCGGCAGGCTGGAAGATCAGATTTACCGTGCCGTTGAAATGGCGGGTCCGCGCCAGATATTCGGCTGCGCCGAGCAACATTGTCGTATGGCCGTCATGGCCGCATGCATGCATCTTGCCAGCGGTCGTGCTGGCGTAGGGCAGGCCCGTCGCTTCCATAATGGGGAGGGCATCCATGTCCGCGCGAATGGCGATGCTGCGTCCGCCTGCACCCTGCCGCAACCGACCGACGACACCGAGACCTCCGACGTTGCGGGTCACCTCGTAGCCCCAGCGTTCCAGGCGATCGGCGACGTAGGCGGCCGTTTCGTGCTCCTCGAACGAGAGCTCCGGATGTGCGTGCAGGTGCCTGCGCGTCTCGATGAGCTCGGGGGTCCGATCGTCGAAATCCGCAATGCGAGCGAACTCATTTGAAGTTTGGGGCATGAGACTGTCTTCCGTGTTTTGCTCGGCCCGCCGGTCAGATGAAGCGGCTGAGGAAACTTCTGGTGCGGGGATGGGATGGATTGGTAAGGACCTCTGCCGGCGGACCCTCTTCGACGACGACGCCTCCGTCCATGAATACGACGCGGTCCGCTGCTTCCTTGGCGAAACCTATTTCATGGGTGACCACGATCATGGTCAAACCTTCCTTGGCAAGGTCGCGCATGGCGGCCAGCACTTCGCCCACCAATTCCGGATCGAGGGCAGATGTCGGTTCGTCGAACAGCATCAACCTAGGCCGGATTGCCAGCGCGCGGGCGATCGCCACACGCTGTTGCTGCCCGCCCGACAACTGGCGCGGATAGGCGTCCATCTTTTCCGCCAGCCCGACGCGGTTGAGAAGTTCCTTGGCGTATCGGACGGCCTCGTTCCGGTTCTGGCCATGGACGCCGATCGGCGCTTCGATGACGTTCTGCAGCGCAGTCATGTGCGGGTAGAGGTTGAACTGCTGGAACACCATGCCGATCTTGCTGCGCTGGACAGCGATGTCGCGATTGGAAAGCTTGTTCAACCGTCCATTCTTGAGGCGATAACCGATCTGTTCCCCGGCGACTTCGATGAAGCCCTGGTCGATCGCCTCGAGGTGGTTGATGCAGCGAAGGAAGGTGGATTTTCCCGAGCCTGACGGACCCAGAATCACAACCACTTCGCCGGGCGCGACATCGAGGTCGATGCCCTTGAGGACTTCCAGCGGGCCGAACGCCTTGTGGACATTGCGGGCCCGCACAAGGCTGGTTTCAGACATGCTCATGGGCCGCTCCTACCATGGGCGTGGCGTTTTCTTTTGTCCTGTCCGCAGGCGTCGACCCACGATCGCCACGATTGTAATAGCGTTCGATGGCGCCCTGTCCGACGTTAAGGATCGACGTGATGAACAAATACCAGAGCACGGCGACAAGCAGCATCGGGATGATCTCGAATGTCCGGTTGTAGATCGACTGGACCGAGTAGAGGAGATCGGCCATGGCGATGACGCTGACAAGCGAGGTCGCCTTGATCATGCTGATCAGCTGATTGCCGGTCGGCGGCACGATGGACTTCATCGCCTGCGGAATGATGATGCGCCACAAGGCGCGCGCCTTGTTCATACCAAAGGCCTCCGCCGTCTCGGCCTGACCCTTGTCCACCGACAGCAGGCCGCCGCGAATGATCTCGGCCATATAGGCGGCCTCGTTCAGGGCCAGCCCGACAATGGCTGCGGTCAACGGTGTGATGAGGTCGTTCGTGTCCCAGCTCGCGATTCCGATGGAAATGCGCGGGAACAGCGTGGACATATTATACCAGAAGATAAGCTGCACGAGCAGCGGTGTTCCACGGAAGAACCAGATGAACAGACTGGCCAGGGACGACGCCAGCCTGTCGTTCGACATGCGTGCGATGGCGAGAATGAGTCCGAGCACCACACCGATGATCATTGCGACGACCGTCAGGCCGAGTGTCACCCATAGGCCCTGTATGACCGTAGGGTCGAAGAGATACTGGGCTACGACCGGCCAGCCGAAGTTCGGATTGATCGCCACGATGTAGGCGAATCCAAGAGCGACGGCCAAGGTGAAGATCCAAAGGGCCAGGCGTGTGACGGGGAACGGCACGTGCGCGAGTTTGACGTCGCGCAGCCTGTCGTCGGGTTGAATCGATGCGGAACCGGACATGATCCTCTACTGCCCCTGGTTGATGCCGGGGGTGTCGATCAGATTCTTCTCGAGGCCCCATTTCTTCATGATCTGGGCGTAGGTGCCGTTCTCGATCAAAATCTTGAATGAGTCGAGCAGTACGCCGCCCAGAGGCGAGCCCTTCTTCACCACGGCGCCCTGATAGATGTCCTTGAATCCGTTGGCCTGGCCGACTGCAGCCAGCTCGAGCTGGCCGTTGGCCTGCTGAACGAAGTAGGTCAGGGGTGCCTGGGAAGAGAAGAAGCCGTCGGAGCGTTTCGACCGGACGGCCAGGATCGAGCTCGGCTGGTCGGTGAAGGACTGGACCTCGACCGCCGGATTACCCGCAGCCACGCATTTTTCGGACTGTTGCTTGATAACCTTTTCCGCCGAGCCACCGGCCATCACTGCGATGCGCTTGCCGCACGAGGCGTCGAGCGACGTGATGCCCTTCGGATTGCCCTTCTCCACCGCGAAGACGACATATTCACGCGCCCAGTCGATGAAGTCATTGGCCTTCTGGCGGTCGGGATAGTCGCCTACCGGGCCCATGGCGAACTGGTAACGGCCGGAATTGATGCCGCTGAGCAGGGCCGGAAGACCGGCCACGGATGCATGATCGATGGTGATCCCGAGCAATTCGCCTATGGCGATCGAAATATCGTTCGTCGCGCCGGTCAGGTCGGTTCCGGTGACGATTTCATAAGGAGGGAAGGAGCCGTTATTGACGGCGACCATCTTGCCCGCGTCGCGGATGTCCTGTGGCAAGCGCGAGCGTAGCTCCTCATTCTGCGTCTGTTTCTGAATGTCCTGAGCCCATGCAGCGGTTGCGGCCAAAGCCGCCACGAGCGAGGCGAGAATGCGGATCGATTTCTTCACGGTACACTCCTCTTGGGTGAAATTACGTCAGGCGACGCCTGGCTTCGAACGGAAAAAGCGAATGCGGCGTAAGCTCGGACTGCAGGATGCCCTGATCACGTAGTTCGGCAATGAAATCCTCGATCATCCTGAAATTCGCGTCCAGTCCACTATCGTTCCACGTCGGCGGCAAGTCGCGCGCCGAGCGCAGCAGCTCGTCGAACATCCACGGCGTCGTTTCGGCATATTTGCGCCGCTTCGAGGTCCAAAGCCGCTGACTTTCGTCGACGAGACGGGTTAACTCGCCGGGAAGCCAGGGATGGTCATGGACCAGCTCCGCCTTGACCGCAATTATGTGCATGCCGGGCACATATCCGACTTCGTCGAAATAGGCCTTTTCGGCGGCTGCGAAGTCCGGCAGCAATTGGCGAAGCCCCGCCCCGTTCTCGAAATAGCCGTCGGGCATGAAGGGAGTGAAGATCGCATCGAGCTCGCCCTTTGCCAGCAGTTCGAGCATGGGACGTTCACCGGGAGCCGCCTCGATCCTGCCGGCCAGGCCATAGCCGTCGAGCCGATCGACAATGGGGTGGTTGGCCGTCAGGCGACCGGCGAACCAGAACGCATCTTCGATGTCGACGCCTTCCCGGCGCAGGGCAGCCCGCGTCCAGGTGTTGCCGGAGTCGCGCCAGCCGGTGACGCCGATCCGCTTCCCGGCCAGATCGGATAGTCGGGTCATCGGGCTCGCTTCGGTGGTTACGACGCACCTGTGGCGGAAGCCTCGCATGATGAAGCAAGGAATGCCGACGATGGTTTCCGCGCCCTCGGCCATGGCGGAGGTGTAGCGGCTGAAGGAAACTTCCGCGGCGTCATAGATATCGCTCGAAGCAAGATCGGGGATCAGCGTTCCAACGCGGTCCACCTGGAGTTCGACCCGATCCGACGAGATGTCGCCGAAGATCAGCGGAGTAAGGTAGTCCCAATCCCGGGTGGCAATTTTGATGGGAACGCGCATGGATTTCCTCATTCCGGCGGTTTGACGAGACCTCCGTAAATGTTTATGTTGATGCAATCAAATGTTATTATGACATTAAACATTTAAAGTTCAGATGATGACAGATCAATTCGACGCTCAATGGTTTGCTCATCGTCTTGGCGATCGGACTTCGCGCGGCATCGCGCTTGAAACGGGCGCGATGATCCGCTCGGGCCTTCTGCCGGTCGGAACCAAACTGCCGTCCGTACGCGATCTCGCCTTCACGCTGGGTATAAGTCCGGCGACGGTTTCCATCGCCTGGGCCGATCTGCGCCGCCACAAGATCATTGGGGGGAGAGGTAGGAACGGCGCCTGGGTGATGGGCGACCGATTTGCGCCGCGTCCGACGCGCCTCGTGAACATCGGCAACTACGTGCCGGACACCCTGGAACTCGCGACGGCGTCGCCGGACAGGTCTTTGCTTCCGCCGCTGGAAGCTGCGCTGGTGCATGGAGCGAAGGCCGAAGCGCTCAACAGCTACGAAAGGGTTCGCATCCTGCCCGAGTTGGAAGACATCGTCCGTCCGACCTGGCCCTATGATCCTGGTGCGTTCCTGGCAACCAATGGAGGGTACAACGCCGTATACACCTTGCTGCATGCACTGGTGCCTGCCGGTTCGCCGGTTGCAATCGAAGACCCGACGGCAATGCGGCTTCTGGACATCCTGGAGGATCTCGACGTTCCGATCATCCCGGTTGCATGCGACGTGCACGGGCCACTTCCTGAAGCGCTCAGGGAAGCGCTGAAAGAAAAACCGGTGGCGTTTCTCTTCCAGCCCAGGGTGCATTCCGTCACCGGCTCCTCCATGACGGCGGAAAGACTTGAAGCGTTGGGCGACGTGCTGAAAGGGTCCGAAACGCTCATCATAGAAGATGATGGCGTCGGCGATATTTCGGAGGCGCCCCGGCATTCATTAGGCCGGCGCTTTCCGGACCGCGTCATCCACATCCTTTCCTATTCGAAAACACTCGGGCCCGATCTGAGGCTGGCCGTGTTGTCGAGTTCAGCGCGCATCGTCGAACAGATTCAATCGTATCGAAGCTTCAGCGCAGGCTGGACGAGCAGAATCTTGCAGGCTGCTGCATCCTGGCTTCTTCAAGACCCGTCGACGGATGAAATCATCCGTCGAGCCAGGACGATTTATCGGGAGCGCCGGCACTCGTTTGTTTCGGCATTGCTCCTGCGTGACATAAGAATTGATGCCGGAGACGGCCTGAGCGTGCTCGTTCCAGTCATGTCGGAGAACTTTGCTTTGATAACCTTGGCGTCCCGCGGCATCGCGGTTCATCCAGGTTCAAAATTCTCCATGAAGCCGATCAATTTCATACGCGTCGCCACCAGTGTCCTTCAATTGCCGGACGTCGACAGGGTCGCCGCTGCGATCGGGGTCGCGGCCGCTGTACCCAGATGAGCATCCGGGGCGCTTTGCTTCATGCAAAAGCGGCCTGAGAGATCAGGCCGCTTTCACGTCTTCAAATGGGCGCCTGTGAGGGGTCAGAAATTCCTCTGGAAGCGGATTGTGCCGCCGAAAGCATCGTCATCGCCGCCATTGGCAACCGAGAAGGCCTCGCGAGCGCCGTCGAACTTGGTGTAGTTGAGTTCCGGCGTGATCACGAAACCCGGAACCAGTTCGTATTCGACGTTGAGAGCAAGGGCGTAGGTGCCTTCGTCTTCCCAGGCCGCCTGGCCGTTGAGGGTCGCCTTCTCGGCGAGTTTTGCAGTGAAGCCACCCCATGCGGCCCAATCGCCCTCCCAGGTACCGAACCAGTTGCGGTTGAACTGATCGACATCGCCTGTGGCGGGATCGAAGTCGTTGTCGTAGCCGGACTGATAGCCGCCCATGATGAAGACCGAGAACTTGTCGTTGATCGTGACGTCGAGCCGAAGCTTGCCGGCAAATTCCTCGATGTTGGAGTCGTAGCCGACGACGCCGGATACACCGCCCCAGTCTTTCTCAAGTTTTGCACCGGCGAGAACGTGAGGCAGATAGTCTTCGATCACATATTGTCCGCCAAGGCCGGTAACATCATCCTGACCTTGCTCTGCGCCGATCATGGCCGAGAAGCCGTTGCCGCCGGTAAAGGTATAGCTGACCTGATTGCTCTGCCCGGATTGGTAGTTGATCACATCGTCGTTGAGGACATTGCCGGCGTAGCCGACGAATGATCCGAAAAGTTCATCAGCTGTACCGATGCGGAAGCCGCCGAGTTCGATCCACGCTTGCGGGAGTGTACCGCCGGTGGAGACGCCGTTCTCGTATTCGAGGCGGGTTTCGGCGTAGGAGCGAAGCGTGCCGAGCTCCGTCTCCGAACGGGCATCGAAGCGAACTTCCGCGCGGGTAAGCTTGTACCACGTCTCGTCGCCGTTGGCGCCGGCATTGGTGCCATCATAGGGATTGTCTCCGGCTGCAGCATCGTAACGAACATAACCGTCGATCTTCAGACAGGTCTCTGTACCAGGTATGTAAAAGAAGCCGGTGCCGTATGCATCGCAAACGCGCACATATTCGACGGGCTCCGGTTCAGCAACAACAACTGCATCTGCAGCGCGGGCGCCGGACGCTGCAACGAAGCCTGCAACGGATCCTAGTAAAAGACTTTTGATATTCATTGTTTTTCCCCATGTTGATAATTGTTGATCCTCGTCAGCCAGTCGCTTCCGATACGATGCGATCTCAGGATCGCAATCGGGTCTTCCCAATCGAGACGCGAACAGACGCGATAGATCTCCAATGTCTCCGCATCCATTTCGCCCCGCCGATTGAAGTACATGGCGGCCGCATAACGAGTGCGGCCTGACCACTCCTGTCCCAGCGGCGTGTTGATCAAGGCCCATTGTTCTCGCTCTACTTCGTCCGCAGACATGTCAGAAATCCGCAGGCGGGTTCGCAGTGCGTCGATCGAGCTTGATGAAGGGCCTCGGCACCACCTTGGCGCGCTTCATCAGCTTCTGATAACGAAGCTCGCGCATGGCATAGATCTCGACCCACAGATCGCCGGTTATGGTGTCGCCGTAGGGTCGCTCCAAACTGGCCAGTGCAATATTGCGCTTGGCCATCGGCGACCAAATCGCCGCGCTGACCAGTCCTATCTCGCGCTTGCCCTGGTGATAGACGATGGCGTGTTCGGCAGGGATATTCCCTTCGATTTCGAGCCCTATGAGGATGTGCTTCAGGCTGCCATTGGCTCGAGCCTGCTGGATGGCACGCCGCCCGTTGAAGTGGGGCTTTTCCATATCGATCATGAATCCGAGGCCAATCTCATCCGGCATTCGCACCCGGTCCGCGCGGATGGCGTGCTCGGCGGTGATGAAATCGGAATTGGCGACGATCAAGCCTGCTTCGAGCCGTGCCCGGTTGAGTGCGGCATAGCCTATTGCGCGCAAGCCGCGCTGTGCTCCCGCTTGCCACAACCTATCCCAAAGACCGAGAGCCAGTTTCTGCTCTACGAACAGTTCATAGCCAAGATCGCCGGTAAAGCCCGTGCGCGAGATCGTAACTGCGCCGCCTTCGTGCGGAAATTCGGCGAGATCGAAGATCTTGAGCGCGGCGACATTTTCGAAGCCCGCATCGCGCAGCACCGCGAAGGACGCTGGCCCCTGCAGCGCCAGAGCCGCGATAGAACTGGTCTCCTCGATAATGCTGACGTCGAACCCGATGCCGCTATCGAGCAGCCAGGGTAAATGCCGTTCCTGGCTGCAAAGGCGAAACCGATCACTCGTCAGGCGGAAAAGGGTTCCGTCATCGAGCACGTGGCCTTCATCGTTGCACCAGGCTGTATAGTGAACTCTGCCGGGCTTCAACTTCCTGACATCGCGAAGGGTAACCCGGTTCAGGAATGCTTCGGCATCCGGTCCTTCAATGCGATATTTCACCATTGGCGAAATATCGAACAGCGCGGCCTGGCTGCGAATGGCAAAATATTCGAGTTCTTCGTCCCAAAGCGAAAGAGGCGCCTTGTAGCCGGCCCAATCGTACCACTCCTCCGTTTGCATCAAGGCCTCGATGCGCGGCTGAAACGGCGAGGCGATGCGCGGCGTGCGGAAATGGTCCTGTGAGGCGGCTCTCGCCATCAGCAGCTTTTTCGGGTCGCTGTGCTTCATGACGTTATCCTTTCCTCGCAATGATGCGCCGCGCCGCGTTCAATCCCGGGACACCCGACACGCCGCCGCCCGGATGTGAGCCGGAACTTGCAAGATAAAGTCCGTCAATAGGGGTGTCATAGCCTTCAGCGCCGAAAACGGGACGGGACATCAACATCTGATCCGCCTGCAGTTCTCCGTGGTGCCAATGTCCACCTGGCATGCGGTAACGCTGTTCAATATCCAGCGGCGTAAGGAGTTCGGCGTGGAGGATCGATTTGCCGAGTCCTGGGGCGTAAGCCTCCAGCTGTGCGAGAATTGCCTTCAGGAACTTCGGCTTGCCAGCGCTCCAACCCTCCTTCAATGCGTAGGGAGCATACTGAACGATAGCGGAGAGAGTGCATGCGCCATCGGGCGCAAGGGATGAGTCGAGCAGGCTCGGCAGGGTTATCTCCATGACCGGCTCGGGCGAGAATTCTCCGTACTTGGAGGGATTGAATGCGCGCTCCACGTGATTGGCGGAAGGTGCAATGACTAGCCGGCCATTCAATTCCGGTGTACGCAAGCCTGAAAATTGCGGAATTCTGTCCAAGGCCAGATGCAGTTTGGCGGCGTCGCCATTAACCCGGATATTACTGATCCGTCTTACAAATCCTGTGTCGATCTCGCGGGTTCCGACAAGATTGAGAAACGTCGTGCGAGGACTGATGGCGGATACAACCGTTTTCGCCCGTATTTCCTCACCACTCTCCAGCACGGCACCTACCGCCCGGCCATTCTCGACGATGATCCTGACGACGGGAACATTCGAGCGGATGGCCACGCCAGCTGCTCTGCGGCGAGTTCGATTGCCTTGACCACGGCGCCGGTGCCGCCGACGGGATGCATCTGCGCGCCGGGCTTGCCACCCATTTCGCCCGCAAGCCGGTAATAGAGCCCGAGCAGGGAGGTCGGGGACCGCGGTCCAAGATGGCTGCCAAGTGTGGCATCGAAAGCAAGAAGACCTTTCAACCGATCGTCTTCGAGATGTTCGTCCAGCACATCGGCGACGTTCACGAGCAGCATGCGCAAAAAATCGCGCATGTCCTCCTTGCCGAGCCGGCGCAGGGAGATGCCGGTCATGGCCAGCGCGGACGTTTCCGCAAAGGACATGCCACGCAAATCGGGAGGTCTACGCGCGAGCAGGGGCTTCAGGATCCCTGCATAGCGCAAGAGTTGACTGCGCAGTCCGCTCCACGCCTCCTGTTCCGGCTTGGCAGCGCCGACGAGAGTTTCACCATAAGCGCCGATCAGGGTAAGTGGCGCACCTTCAGCTGAAAGCACGGTGGTCGGCATGAGACGGGATACGTCCAGTTTGAGGCCGTGCTTCTGCAACTCCAGAGACTTGATCACCTCGGGATGCAACCTGTTGATCAGGTGGGCTACCGGAGACGTCCGGAAACCTGGTGCGAATTCCTCGGTGCGCGCAGCACCGCCAGTTTCACCATTCGCTTCCAGCACGAGCACTTTTCTGCCGGTTTTGCCGAGAGTAGCGGCAGCAACGAGGCCATTGTGACCGCCACCAATGACTATCGCATCAAATGACGTCATGGGCGGGACTCATATGTTTCGTGCCAAGTGACAGATCACGCAGGATTTCGGCTGCAGCGTTGCGTCCGGGTGCTCCCATGACGCCGCCGCCTGGATGTGTGGAAGAGCCGCACATGTAAAGGCCGCCGACCGGCGAACGGTATTGCGCGTAGCCGGGGACAGGGCGGTTGAACAGCAGCTGATCGAAGGTCAGTTCGCCCTGGAAGATATTGCCTTCCGTCAGGCCAACTTCCGCTTCGAGTTCGCGCGGGGTGCGCACTTCCATATGAATGATGCGATCGCGGAAACCGGGCGAATAATCGGCGATCTGCGAAATCACCGTCTCGCCGAAAGCATCGCGGTCAGCGTCTGTCCACTCCTTGCCTTCCACCTTGGGTGGGCAATATTGGACGAAGCAGCTCATGAAGTGCTTGCCGGGCGGCGCCATCGTCGGATCGAGCGTTGTTGGAATGACCATGTCGAGGAAAGGATCGGCCGACCAGCGCCCGGCCTTCCAGTCATCATATCCGCGTTCCATGCGTTCTACGCTGTCGGTGAAGTGCATGTCGCCGCGATAAACGGGGGAATCCTTTGGAAGTGCCGGAAACTCCGGCATGGAATCGAGCGCGATGTTCACCTTCCCGGACGAGCCGCGCATCTTGAAGTTCCTGACGCGTCGCAGGAAAATATCGGGAAGTTCCTTCTCCTCGACGAGTTTGAGGAATGTCCTTTTCACATCGGCGTTGGAGATGACCATTTTTCCGGGTATTTCTTCACCGCCGACGAGCACGACACCCTTGGCGGATCCATTTTTGACGAGAACGTGGTCAACTTCGACGCCGGTGCGGATCGTGCCGCCGGACGCCTCGAACGACGCGGCGAGCGCCTTGGTGACCGCACCCATGCCGCCGCGGGCGTAGCCCCATGCACCGACGGACCCGTCGACCTCGCCCATGTAGTGATGCAAGAGGACATAGGCCGTTCCCGGTGACATTGGCCCCAGCGCCGTGCCGATAATTCCGGACAGCGCAAAGTTCGCCTTGATCACGTCTGTCTCGAAATATTCATCGAGGAAGTCCGAGATCGACATCGTCCAAAAGCGCAATGTATCTGCCATTTCTGTTGCGCCGAGACCGGCAAATTTCTTGCCGAGATACATCAGTTCCGAGATATCGCGCGGGCGGAAGCTCGTTGGATCAGCGGCTGTGCGCATGAGCAACGGCTGTATGAACCGGCACTGTCTCGTCACGTCGCGCGCATATCGATCATAGGCTTCGGCATCGCGTGGCGAGAAACGCGCGAACTCCCGGCGGTGCGCGTGATGGTCGCGATAATTGGCCAGGTAGTCGCCGTCCCGGGTAAAGACGGCGCCACCTTCATAGGAGATGACCTGCAGGCCAAAGCGCGGCAGTTCCAGATCGCGCATGATCTCCGGCCGGAATAGCGAACAGACATAGGAGCAGTTCGAATAGAGGAACCCGGGGGTGAGGGACCGGCTCGTCGCGGCGCCGCCGATCCAGTCGTTCTTCTCCAGCACGAGCACGTCAAGTCCAGCACGCTGCAAATAGCACGCGTTGACCAATCCGTTATGTCCCGCGCCAATGACGATGGCGTCCCAACTTTTCATTCGATACCCGTTCCCACTGTTCTTGCTCCATAATTCACACGAGAAATAATGGCTTGTCCAGTAGATATTGAATGAATGTTCAACAAATATGATTGCGTTCTGGACGACTTGGGTTATTGTTGAGCTGGATTGTGGACGGTACGCCCTTGACGGAAGCAGAGATCATCGGGACCTGGAAACGATGCAGAGCGAGCTTGACAATGACGGCTTTCACTTCACTCATCGGCATGAGGATGCCGGGCGTGATTTGCAGCCCGGCCGGATGCAGAAGAGGTCAGGCATGAAGGTCACACCGATCAAGGAAAAGGACGCGGAGAAGCGCGGCCGAAAGGCTTCGAAGGAGACGAGGCAGCTGCAGCTTATCGAGGCGACGATCGATTCGCTCGCCAAGCGCGGCTATTCCGAGACGACCATGGCGGATGTGGCCGATGGTGCCGGTCTCTCACGCGGCATCGTCAATTTCCATTTCGAGAGCAAGGAAAAGTTGCTCGTCGCAACACTGCAATTCATGTCCGAGGAATATTCCGTTCACTGGCGCAACGCGCTGGCCAAGGGCGGCGATGATCCTGCCCGGCAACTTGCCAGTGTTGTAGCTTCCGATTTCGATCGTGCCATCTGCAACAAGAGAAAGCTGGCCGCCTGGTGTGCCTTCTGGGGCGAGGCGAAATCCCGGCCGACCTATCAAGCTCTGTGCGGAGCGCGGGACGAGGCCTATCAGAACGTGATCATCGACATCTGCAAGAAGCTCAAGACCGACGGCGATTATTCGTTCGATGCCACTGCAACTGCACTTGGACTAAGCGCCATGCTTGAAGGTCTGTGGCTGCGTCTCATGATGGGAACCGAAGATGTGACGCGGGAATCGGCCCATTTTGCCGCCTGCGATTATCTGGCCTCCGTATTTCCAAAACACTTCTCAAGGGAAGCCTTGCCTGCAAAGAAAACCGCATGAACGGTTAAAAAAGGGGAATGAGCATGAAGAAATCGGGCCGCCATCTTGGCATCATACTTGGAGCCGCCGCCGCGCTGTCGGCTGCTGTCGCGACGATAGCCATCGCCGCAGACAAGGATCTGATCGTTTTCGACTGGGCCGGGTATGAGGAGCCATCGTTCCACCCCGGCTATGTTGCCAAGAATGGTGAGTCTCCAACCTTCGCTTTTTTGGCGACGAGGATGAAGCCTTCGAGAAGGTGCGTTCCGGTTTCAAATCCGACCTTGGACATCCATGCTCGCAAAGTGTGAAGAAGTGGCGGGAAGCCGGTCTGCTGCAACCATTGGATACGACGAAGATCACCGGCTGGAATGATCTGGCACCGAACATCATGGCCATGAAAGATCTTGCGACTACAGCGGACGGCAAGGCATGGTTCATGCCTTGGGACTGGGGGAATACATCGCTGACCTATAACAGCGATAAGGTCGACGCGAAGGACGTGCAATCGCTGAAAGCCTTTGCCGATCCGAAGTTCAAGGATCGCGTGTCTATCGGCGACAATGTCGACGATGCTTATGCTTTGGCGAGTCTCGCGATTGGGTTGAAAGACTGGACGCAGATGACTGACGAACAATTCAAGCAGGCGTCGGACTTCCTTCGTGAGGTCCATAAAAACGTACGGCTCTATTGGACAGATACCACCGAGATCGTACAGGCGATGGGCGGAGGCGAAGTCGATCTGGCCTGGGCATGGAATGATGCAGCGACGCAACTCAATCTTGCCGGCACGCCTGCGGCGAGAAAAGCCGATACAGATGAAGGTAACTCCACTTGGGTTTGCGGTTATGTCCGCTTCAAGGATGCGCCCGGATCGGAAGCGAAGGCCTATGATTTTCTCAACGCGCTCAATGATCCGGCGATCGCAACCTACATGGTGAACGATTGGGGATATGGCATGGCGAACGCCAAGGGCATGGGATCGGTCGATCCAAAACTGCTGGAGGAAAAAGGCTATGCCAACAACGACAAATCCGCCGAGAATACCTTGTTCCAGTCGCCGCTGCCCAATGAGTTGAAGGCGAAGATGATCGCTGAATTCGAGAAGATCAAGGCGGGGTATTGAGCGCAGACGTTCCCTCGCGCGTTGTCGTCGTCGGCGCAGGCTTTACCGGCATGTCGGCGGCGAGCGAACTGCAACGCGCGGGCATAGACTTTGTCCTGCTCGAGGCGCGGGATAGGGTGGGCGGACGCGTCGAGTCGAAAGCGAACTGCCTTGGCGAGCTTTACGATACGGGGGGCCAGTTCATCTGCGACGACATGCCCGAGATCATGGGGTTGGCGCGAACCCACGGCAAGACATTGGTCGAGACGCCTACACGCGGTGACACCATCGCCCAACCGCCGCCGCACGGCAGGCATGATGCGGAAAAAGTTTCTGCAGGATCGATGGCTCTGCGCCGACGCCTGCGAAAACTGGATCCGAACGATCCCGCGCTGTCCGGTTTGGCCGTCCGCGCATGGGTCGAGAACCAACAGGCCGAACCCGCCGTAAAAATGCGGTTTCTCTCGTTGATCGAAGGTCTATGGTGCGTGCCGGCCGGGCTTGTTCCACTGTGGTTTATTGTCGATAACGACCGGCGCATCACAAACAAGGTCTCCGAACTGCAGTACTTTCTCAAGGAAACGATGCATTCGCTGGCCGCAGATATGGCGCGGTCGTTGGGGAAATCGCTGCTATTAAGTGAGCCCGTCGACCGTGTCGAGACGACTGCATCCGGTGTGATGGTACGCACTATCCGCGAAGGCTATTCGGCCAACGAGGTCATCATTGCTGTACCGCCTGTAATGGCGCGCAAGATCATCTTCCATCCCTCCTTGCCAGACGCAATAAACAACGCGCTTGCCTCGTGGAAGAGCGGCACAGTCGTCAAGTTGCTCATACGATATGCCGAACCTTTCTGGCGGAGGACGGGCCTCAGCGGCAGTGTCATCTGGGTCGATCCACGCGGCCTCTACGCGTGCGATGCGAGCCATGATGACCAGCACCCGGCACTCGTGGTCTTCCTCGGGGGACCCATCGCCGTCGAGTGGTCAAGCCTTGGCGAAGAAGCGCTGAAGCAGGAGGTGCTGTCGAGACTGGTGGTGGCGCTTGGGTCAGAGGCTGGCACGCCGCTGGACATCCTGCTTCGTAATTGGATCGATGACACGTGGAGTGGTGGTGGCTATTCGGATATTGTCGAGGTCATGAACGCGATCGAAGCCGAAAATGCCTTGCGCCGCGGTTTTGCCGGCATCACCTTTGCCTCGTCGGAACTCTCGCCATCGTTTCCCGGCTATATCGAAGGAGCGATCATTGCCGGCCGCTTGGCGGTCCGGCCAATTATCGAGCGCCTTCAGTCGGCGAGTGCCACCAACGCGTCGGGGTCGTAGGCGAGGCGGATCGGGGCGCCCACCGGAATATCGTCAGCGCCAAAATTATTTGTCTCCGTCACCGAGAGCGGTTTGTCAAAACCTGGTATCTCGATCACGAGATGGGTTATCTCACCGAAATAATGCCGGTCGATAACCTTGCCGGCCACCTCGTATTTATCGGTCGCATCATCCCACAGGACGCGCAGGCGTTCGGGTCTGATCCCGAGCGTCGCACCTTTGCCATTCCTGACAAATGCCGCTGGCTTGTCGGTTTTCACCCGTCCAAAACCTGGCGTATCCAATATCATCGATGCGCCATTCTCCTCGACAATCTCAGCCTTTACGAAATTCATGCCGCCGAGAAAGTCGGCGACCTGACAGTTGACCGGCCGCTGGTAAATCTCTTTCGGCGATGCGACCTGCGCGATCTTCCCGCCGAACATGACCGCGATGCGATCGGACATGGCCAGCGCTTCATATTGATCGTGGGTGACGAGAATGAACGTGATGCCGACGGCTTGTTGCAGCCGGCGCAATTCAACCTGCATCTGCTCGCGCAGCTTTCTTGTCCAGCGCTGAAAGCGGCTCGTCCAGGAGAAGCACCTTTGGGCGCATGACCAGCGCACGGGCGAGCGCAACACGCTGGCGCTGTCCACCAGACAGTTCGGTCGCACCGCGCTTCCCAAGCCCGGTCAGTGATACTTGCGACAGCGCTTCTTCGACGCGGCGCTTTTCTTCGTCTGCACCAAGGCGGAGCCGTTTCAGCCCGTAACACACATTCTGTTCGACATTGAGATGCGGAAAGATGGCGTAGCTTTGAAAGACCATGTTGGTCGGCCGCCGGTTGGCGGGAATCCCGTCCATCGGTTGCCCGTCGACCGAGATCGATCCGCTTGTCGGCATGTCGAAGCCTGCGATCATACGGAGCAGCGTGGTCTTGCCGCAACCAGAGGGGCCAAGAAGCGAGAAGAACTCACCCTCGCGGATCGTGAGTGACGTCTCATCCAGCGCCTTGAAGGCCCCGTAGCTGCGCGTCACGCGCGAAATCTCGATCATGGAGCGTTCAGGCAATCATGCCTCCCATATTCTGAGTGCGATTGCTTGCGCGGCGTCGCACGATTTCTGCGATGGTCAAAAGGAGAATCGAACCAGCGAGGAGCAGCGTACCGAGAGCGAGGACGCCCGGCAGCTTGGCGGCAAATCGCAACTGACCCCAGATATAGACAGGCAGAGTCGCTTCGGTTCCGGTCAGGAAGAATGCCATGATAAATTCATCGAGCGAGATGGTGAAGGAGACGAGCAGGCTTGAAATAATAGCAGGCGAAACCATGGGCAGCGTCACACGCCGGAACGTTCCGAAGGCGCTCTCGCCAAGGTCCGAGGAGGCTTCCTCAAGGCTCCTGTCGAACCCTTCGAAACCCGAGGTCAGGACGCTCAGCGAATAGGGAATGCAGATCAGTACATGGCCGAATACAACCGTGATCAGCGACAGGCTAAGGCCGAGTTGCAGCATGACAAGCAGCATCGAGACTGCAACGATGATCTCTGGAAGGACCAGCGGCGCCATGAGAAGGCCATTGATGGTGCGCCTGCCGGGGAAGCGATAGCGCGTTATGGCACGCGCGGCGCATATGCCGAATATCGTGCTCAATAGGGAGGCGGAGATGCCGACGAGCAGGCTGTTCCATGCCGCATCGGTCAGTGCCGGGGTGCGAGTCAGGTCGCCATACCATTTGAAGGTAAAACCGCTTAAGGGAAACTTCGGTATCGCCGATGTGTTGACCGAAAAGATCGGTAGGAAAATTACAGGCAAATAGAGGAAGATGACGTAAAGGAAGGCGTAGGTTTTTAGCCAGCTTGGCGCAAAGTTCCGCAAGGTCTTCATCGGATTCGCCTCGCTGCCATGCGGATCACGAGAACGACAGAGGCGGCCATTGCCGTCACCACGGCCATGGTCGTCACCGAGAGCGCTGCGCCAAGTGGCCAGTTTGCGGCTTTGCCGAACTGAGCCTGGATAGCGTTGGCAATCATCACACCGTCTTTGCCGCCGACCAGACGCGGCGTCACGAAATCGCCGACAGTCGGGATCATCACGATAAGCGTTGCAGATATGATCCCAGGCACCGACAGGGGTAAGGTAATTCGCAGGAACCGACGCAATGGCCCATCGCCAAGGTCGGTCGCGGCCTCGACAAGCGAACGGTCGATTTTTTCCAGCGAGATGAAGATCGGCAGTACGGCAAATGTTGCCCACGCGTGCGTCAACGTGATCACCACTGCACTGGTGTTGTAAAGGAACGCGTCCGACGGACCGTTGGTGATCCCGAGGCCCATCAACGTCGCGTTGAGAACGCCATTATAGCCAAGGATGACTTTCCAGGACATCACGCGCAGGAGATAGCTTGTCCAGAACGGGATGGTGATCAGGAACAGCCAGACGCCTTTGTGCTCGCCGCCATGAAACGAGATGAAGAAAGCGATCGGGTAGGCAAGGACAACTGTAAAGAAGCTGACGAGGAGGGAAATCCACAGCGAGCGCATCAGAAGATCCCGGTAGATGGGATCGGTCAGCGCGATGCGATAATTTTCGAGGGTGAATGTCCGGTCGATCGTCAGGTAGTTTTGCGTCCAGAAACTGTTCGCAATGACCAGAACAATTGGAATGACCAGGAAGATCACTGCATAAATAAACGTCGGGCTTATCAGCCCGAGACCACGCGCAGCTTCTGATTGCAGAACAGGATTTCTTTGTTTTCGCACGACAGGCAGTGCGGCGATCCCTTCCGCCGGTGCCGTCATTCGAACGGACCGCGCGCGTGATATGCCATCAGGTACCGGAGCATATTGTTCCCATTCATTCGATTGACGCGGCACGTTCCCTGTCGTGCCTTCTTTCTTGCATCATGCGCCTATCTGTGGATTGAAATCAAGTGCTATTTCTGACATATTGATTGAATGAACATTCAATATAATGGGAGAAATCCTATTGATTTCCAATAATTGAGTGTAATTTTAAACGGGGAAAACCCGACACAAGTGTGAGGGAACTATGGCGGCGGTGAAACAGATACGGGCAGCCGGGGTGGCAGCGGCGCTGACAAATCACGAGACGATCGATCTCGCCAAGCAGCATCTGGTTCAGCCATGGCCCTGTGCTGGAGAAATCGGCGCCGAAGCCAGGTCGCTGATTAGTGGCGGCGAGGGAATCTATATCACGGACGGCGAGGGCAAGCGGCTTATCGATGGGCCCGCAGGCATGTGGTGCGTCAACGTGGGGCACCGCCGTGAAGAGCTGGCGCGCGTCATGTACGACCAGGCCATGCAACTATCATACAACACCCCTTGGTATACGATGAACGAGCCATCGGCGGTGCTCGCAGCGCGTATCGCCGCCTATGCGCCTGGTGACCTCAATCACGTCTTTTTCACCACCGGCGGCTCGACAGCCGTCGAGAGCGCACTGCGTTTCATGCAGTTTTTCAACAATGCGCGGGGGCGGCACGAGAAAAAGCTGATCCTGTCGCGCGGCGGCGCCTATCATGGTTCTACCTATCTTTCGGCATCGTTGAACGGGCGTCCGCGGGATCGCGACTGGATGGATGGGGCAGACGAACTTGTCGTCAAATTGTCCTCTCCGGACGCATTTCGCCGCCCCGATGGGATGTGCATAGCCGCATTCTCGGATATGCTGGTCGCCGAGTTCGAGGAGACGGTCCGCCGCGTGGGCGCCGATAAGATCGGTGCGTTCATTGGTGAGCCGGTCCAGGCTTCAGGCGGCGTCATTCTGCCGCCCGAAAACTATCTACCCCGCATCCGCAAGATATGCCGGGACAATGAAATACTGTTCATCGCTGACGAAGTGGTCACGGCCTTTGGCAGGCTCGGGCACGTCTTCGCTTCCGAGGATGTGTTCGATATCGATCCGGATATCATCACCTTCGCCAAGGGCGTCACCTCGGGCTATTTTCCGCTCGGCGGCATGGTCATTTCAGAGCGTCTTCTTGAAGAACTGCGCCGTTCAAATCACCCGACGGCGATGTATGCGCATGGACTGACTTACACCAGCCATCCCGTCGGCTGCGCCGTGGCGCTCACCAATCTCGACCTGCTCGAGGATGGCATCCTTGCTCATGCGCGGTCCGTTGCGCCCTATTTTCAGCAGCAATTGAAGACGCTTGAGGAACTACCCCTGGTTGGAGAGGTTCGCGGGATGGGCCTGATGGCCTGCGTCGAGTGCGTTGCCGACCGCGAGAGCAAGAATCCGCTGCAACTTGATACGAATGTCGGAATGCGCATCGATACACATTGTCATCAGCTCGGCCTATTGGTGCGGCCGCTCATCAATATGTGCGTCATGTCTCCGCCGCTGGTTATTACCCGCGAACAGATCGACGATATGGTGGGGATCTTGCGTGAAGGGATTTCTCGCACGATGGACGATCTACGGCGTGAGGGCGTCTGGCAAGGTTAAGCCGACTAATGATGCGGCCCGGCGTTTCCGCCGGGCTTGATCGACAATACAGTCCTGTCAGATTTGTCCGGCGAGCTGCGCGTTCAGCAAGGGCACCTCGACCTCTGAAGGGGCCATTTCAACCTTTAGAACGGGCAGCACATTGCGCAGGTGGTCGTGGTGCGAACGGACACCATATTCGAGATCCGAGAGATAGAATCCCGAGAACGATTTCGACAGCATCGATTCATTTGACCATTTCGTCAACTGAACATCTTCCGAGCTCGTCTCGCGATCGATGCGCGAGGCGAGGTAGCGGGCAGCCCGCTGCTGTCGAGTTTCATCCTTGTTGCGGAATACAGCGCCGCGCAACAGGGTCTCGCCTGTCGACAACGGAAACTCCTGGTAATACTGCGCGCCTTCAGGCGTAACCGAGATCACAGAATTCGGGAAAATCCCGTAATAGATCCACGCGTTGCGAAGGTTCTCGGGCAGATGCGTCGCCTCCGGTGCCAGATTGATATAGTTGCGCACACTCCAGCGCCGTCCCGCATGGGGATTATAGCTGGCGAAAGATCGCGACACGCCATTGATGAATGGCTCGTCGTAATAGGTCGAGCCGTAGAGGTCCTGGAGCGCCGGATGGGCCATTGCCACGTGGTATCCTTCATTGTCGACATCGCGCACCGACTTCCAGTTGACGGGCGATTTCTGCGTCCAGAAGCCGGCAGGCACCATATCCGCGATCTTGTAGTTCGCGATTTCCGCCCCGAATGGCTTCATCAACGTGGCAACTGATGGCTGGGCGCTCTTGAGAAAACGGATGAAGATAAAACCCATCCAGATTTCGAGTTCGAGTGGCAACAGACCGAATTCGTTTTTGTCCATCTCCGGGAAAGAGCGTGGACGCGCCGCGCCTCGCAGGGTGCCGTCGAGATTATATACCCAGCCATGGAAGGGACAGACCAGCGCGTTGTTGCATGTTCCCTTGTTATCGGTGACGACACGCGATCCCCGGTGACGGCAGATATTGTGAAAGGCACGGATTTCGCTGTCCTTACCACGCACGATCAGGGCCCGCTCGCCTACGATATCAAGCGCGACATAGTCACCGACGTTGGGCACATCGCAGACATGCCCGGCTATCTGCCAATGGCTTCGAAAGACGTATTCTTTCTCGAGCTCGAGCAAGGCCGGACTGCTGTAGCTCCAGGCCGGCAGTCCCCGGCGGTCCCAATTGTCCGGAATCGTCAAATCGCGTTGATTAACCTGCATAAATCCGCTCTTACTTATTGAATGTTCATTCAATATAAGCACAAACATCATTTGTTTGCAATCTGTTGGATGCCGACAGGATCGAAATGCCGGCCGTTCGCGCAATCGGCGGTGGCATTGTTTGGTTTTTTGAATCACAAGTCACTACTCTAGTCCGGCCGCTTTGACAGAACCGTGTCAACAAGGCCCCACTCCCTGGCTTCCTCCGCGGTCATGAAGTGATCGCGATCCAGTGTCTTTTCCACATCCTCGAACGAGCGCCCGCAATGCTGCGCGTAAAGCCGGATCATTCGGGCCTTGGTTTGGCGCATTTCTTCCGCATGGATGAAGATGTCAGAGGCCTGTCCCTGAAAGCCGCCGAGTGGCTGATGCACATGAATACTTGAATTCGCCAATGCAGTGCGCTGACCGGGTTCACCAGCCATCAGGAGGAAAGAACCCATGGACCGCGCTGTCCCCATGCACAACGTTGCGACGGGGCATGTGATGAACTGCATCGTGTCATAGATCGCCAGACCGCTGGTAATGACACCGCCGGGCGAGTTTATATACATCGAAACCGGCTTCGTCGGGTTTTCCGATTCCAGAAACAGCAATTGCGCGCAGACGAGTGCCGCCATTCCGTCTTCGACCTCGCCATTCAGGAACACAATACGTTCGCGCAGCAAGCGTGAGTAAATGTCGAATGATCGTTCGCCGCGGCTGGATTGTTCCACTACCATAGGGACGAGTTGCATCATGTCGCGCATAGGCGACCTCCTTCCGGTGTTGTTAGCAGGGTAATTTTAGGCTGCTGCGCGCAGAGGTGTCCGGCTATTGCTATTGGCTGCGTTCATCGCAATTTCATGGACAATACTGAAGGTCGTGCCGCCAGCATCATTCGCCCCGATCTGGAATGTCACGACACTAATGGCATCGTTATCCTTGATTCTATAACGCACGCGCGTATCAGGATCGGCGGAAATCAGATGCAGTTCGAAGGGTGGCTGCTGCGCGCCGCTCTCCGGTGCATCGTCCTCTACCCCGGGTCGCTTCAGCCATCGCGACACATATTCCGGTACGGTCAAGGCTCGCCACACTTTAGATGGAGCAGCGTCCAGTTCATAGGTGAGGTTTACGCTCGCGTCAGTCGTGCGTGTCATTGGTCCATCTCCTTGAGAAGCTGCTTCAGGTCATCCACGCGGCTTGGCCAGAACGCATTGTAGCGGCTAAGCCATCGATGGATTTTCGCCACGCCATCGGGATTGATCCGATAAAGGACATTCCTGCCGTGTTTCTGTTCCGCGATCAGTCCAGCCATGCGCAAGACAGCCAGATGCTGCGACATGGCCGGCTGCGACAAGTCAAATCCTTGCCGCAAGTCCGTGGCATTCATCTCGCCGTCGGCCAACCGTTCGAAGACGGCGCGTCTTGTCGGATCGGCCAACGCTTTGAAAAATTCTGTCTCACTCATGCAGATACATAAGCACAGACTTATATGATTTGCAACAGTGACGAATATCGACATTGGGTGACAAACACACAATCACGCCGGCAGCAGTCCTCCGGGTTCAATCTGGTGGGACAAAGGCGGGATTCCAGACGATTTCCCAAAGATGTCCATCAGGGTCCTGAAAATACCCCGCATAGCCGCCGTAAAACGTGTCCCGGGCACTTTTTATGATCGTCGCTCCGGCAGTGCGGGCTTGGTCCATTACTTCGTCAACTTCGTCTTTCCGGGACACATTATGGCCAATAGTAAAGGCGGTCGGGCTCGGAGCCGTCTTGGGCATTCCCGTATCATGGGCAATATCGTCATGTGACCAGACCGCCAGCTTCAGCCCTGAGGTCAGATCGAAGAATGCAACTGCTCCATGCTCAAATTCCTTCCCCACGATGCCGTCAGTCGGTAGGCCAAGACCAACGCGGTAGAACTCGACAGCCTTTTCCAGATCACTTACACCAAGGGTAATTACGGAAATTCTCGGTTTCATCTGTACTCCTCCGTTCTTGTCGTGGCACGAGCGGCATTGTACGCGAGCTCCATCCGGCTGTCGTGAAAATCCCGGTTGGAGCGATCCCTGACGTCGAGGTTCGCTCTACATCTGCTTGATGTGCATTACGGTCACGCGCTTCAGTTCTTCGATATCTTTCGCTGACAGGGCATCGATCATCTGGTGGTGCTCCCGCGACGATTGTTCAATCCGCGCGCGTGTTTTCCATTGTGACACCGGCGCCGAAGACGTCCTCTGGCGGATTTCGGTAACGAGGTTCACCAGTTCGCTGTTGCCGCAGAGCGCGAGCAACTCGCGGTGAAAGGCGAGATTGGCTTCGTAAAGCTCGATCATCGTTCCGTTCATGATGAGATCGTCAAAACGGCATGCGAGGTCCCGGAGTTTTTTCGTCGTCAGTTCCGAGGAGTTGGCAACGATCTTGTCCGCGACCGCCGTTTCGAGGATGACACGAATGTCGCTCACTTCCGTCGCCTGACGGCCATCGGGTTCATACACGTGGTAACCGCGATTGGGAACATGTTCGACCAGACGTCTTTGTACCAGCCTGTCGAGAGCGCGCCGCACTTCCGGCCGGGTGCATTGGTAGCGCTGTTCGAGATCGATCTGTTTCAACCATGCGCCTGGAGCGAGCACGCCAGCTAGAATATCGTGCAGGATCAAATCGGTGACATCGACGGCTTTGAGCTGTGATCTTGTTTTGGTTGTTGCTTCACTCATCGTCTCTCCCCGTATCCATCGAAATGCGTGCCGGCTGTAAGGTCTTCGTTCCCTACGAGATGTACGCCAGACAAATAATTTTACACAGAGGTTGCGTAAAAACTATTTGCGTCTAAATTGGTGCCAATTTTGGTTACTATCATAAAAACAGCCAAGTGGGAATCATGAGAAATTCGGGAGAAGTATGGGAAATCGTCGTGGCCAAGCGCGCTGCATTCTTTGAATTGAGCGATCGCGTTTGGGAGATGCCCGAGACGAACTACGAAGAATATCGCTCGTCAGACGAGCATGCACATCTGCTCGAGAAGGAAGGGTTTCGCGTCACCCGCGGCATCGCCAATCTGCCGACCGCAGTGATGGGCGAAGCAGGAGAGGGCGGACCAATCATCGCCATTCTCGGCGAATTCGACGCGCTCCCCGGCCTCAGCCAGGTAGCTGGACTGGCCGAAGAGCGGCCAATAGTCGAAGGCGGAAATGGCCATGGCTGTGGTCACAACCTTCTCGGGTCAGGATCGATGCTCGCAGCAGCTGCCGTCAAGGACTATCTGGCAAAAAACGGACTGAGGGGACGCGTACGCTACTATGGCTGTCCCGCTGAAGAGGGTGGCTCGTCCAAGGGCTTCATGGTGCGTGCTGGCGTATTCGACGACGTCGACATTGCCATTTCCTGGCATCCGGCAGCCTTTGCCGGCGTGAACAATCCAATCTCGCTTGCCTGCAACGAAATCAATTTCCATTTCAGCGGCCGTGCGTCGCACGCCTCGGCAACGCCGCATCTGGGACGCAGCGCCCTGGATGCTGTCGAGCTGATGAATGTCGGCGTGAACTACATGCGCGAACATATTCCATCGAGCGCACGTATCCACTATGCCGTTACCGACACAGGTGGCTCTGCCCCGAATGTCGTTCAGGCCCGGGCAACTGTACGCTACCTGGTACGGGCACGTGACCTGCCCGAACTCAACAGCCTTGTGGCGCGGGTCAAGAAGGTCGCAGATGGTGCGGCATTGATGACCGAAACCACCGTACGCAGCCGCATTGTCAGTGGCGATGCCAATCTTGTCGGTAACACGCCGCTCGAAACCTTGATGCATGCGCAGCTGGAACGTCTTGGCCCGCCGGATTTCGACGAGGCCGACCATGAGACTGCGCGGAAATTTCAGCAGACGTTCTCGCAAGAGGACATCCTATCCTCCTACAAGCGATTTAACGTGATGCCGAAGAAAGGCCAGGCGTTGTGCGACAGCATTTTCCCCCCCTGAGAGCGGTGATGGATCGATCGTCGGCTCGACAGATGTGGGAACGGTAAGCTGGGTTGTCCCGACAGTGCAGATGCGCGGCGCGACCTATGCCATTGGCACGCCGGGACATTCATGGCAGCTGGTTGCTCAAGGCAAGCTGCCTGCGGCGCACAAGGGCATGGAACATGCTGCGAAAGTGATGGCCGCGACAGCCATCGACCTGCTTGCCAATCCGGATCTCATTGGGGCCGCCAAGGCCGACCATAGACAGCGTCTGGACGGAACGCCGTTCATCAACCCCATACCGGATGACGTCGAGCCGCCATTGCCGGAGAACACGGATGTCTGAAACAGTTTTTGAACCGGACAAAGATCAACTGATGGAACACATTCGCGCGTTTTCGCGGAGAGTGAAATTGTCCGGTACGCCTGAAGAACTTGAAAGCTTCCGCTATCTGCAAGCGCAGATGGAAAGCTATGGCTACGATGTCCGGCTCATCCAGCACGATGCTTATATCAGTCTGCCGGGCAAGGCGCGGGTCATTGTGGATGGTCGCGTACTGCGCTGCATCACCCATTCGATGTCCGTTTCCACGCCCGGGGTTTCGGCTGAACTGGTTTACGTCGGCGAAGGCACAGCGGCGGAGTTCAGGGTCGCGGACGTTGCGGGGAAAGTCGTTCTCGTCGATGGTATAGCGACCGAAGAGGTCGCTGCGCTTGCCAGCGCTGCCGGGGGGGTCGGCCAGCTTCATGTCAGTCCCAACGAACACCTCTACGAAATGTGTGTGTCGCCCGTGTGGGGCAGCCCTTCACAGCACACGCGTTCAAATCTCCCGTCCACCGTCATCTGTTCTGTGCCTAATGACGAAGGGGCGAAACTGCGTACACGCTGCGAGCGAGGGGAGACGGTCAATGTCTCCATGCAGGCCGAGGTGGATACAGGTTGGCGCAAAACGCCTCTGCTGGTCGCCGAGTTGAGTTCCTTGGCTGCCGAAGCAGGCGAACCTTTCGTGCTTTTCTCGGGCCATCATGACACATGGCACTACGGCGTCATGGATAATGGCGGCGCCAATGCGACAATGCTGGAGGCTGCGCGCCTGCTTGCCGCCCATCGTGGCGAATGGCGAAGGGGGCTGCGCATATGCTTCTGGTCGGGCCACTCACATGGGCGCTATTCGGGCTCGGCATGGTACGCGGACGAATACTGGACCGAATTGGAGCAGCGCTGCATCGCCCACGTCAACGTGGATTCGACCGGCGGCGAGGGGGCAAGCGTGCTCACCAATTCAGGCGTGGTCGACGAGTTAAAGGCAGTGGCCTTCGCGGCAGTCGAAGCTTTCACCGGACAGCAACATGCCGGGCGGCGTCATGGTCGTTCAGCCGACCAGTCTTTCTGGGGCATCGGCATTCCCTCGATGTTCGGAAGTCTCAGCCATCAGCCGCCCGGACCAGTCAAAATGCTGACGGCGCTCGGCTGGTGGTGGCATACCCCGCATGACACGATCGAACACATTGATCCAAAGAACCTCGTCCGCGATACCGGGATCGTTATTCAGGTTCTGCGACAGCTGCTGACCTCTCGCATCCTGCCCTATGACTATACGGCCTATGCGGATGCATTCGCTGAGGAAATTGCGCAAATCAAGCAGCAGCTCGGCGTCAGGCTGGACATCAGCTCCCTCGAAAATGGTGCATCAGCTCTCCGGAACAATGCGGCAAGTCTGCTTGCGGCGTCGAAGACTGCTACGGATGTGGATGCCTCGCGTATCAATGCTGCGCTTATGCGCGCATCGCGCCGGCTTGTCCCGCTCAACTATACGACCGGGGAGCGTTTCCATCACGATTCAGCGTTGCCGCATCCGGCCTGGCCATCATTGGAGGGGATCAGACAACTCGCGCGGCATCCGGAAGGTTCGACCGAGCTACCGTTTTATGCGGTGCACGCGCGTCAAACGCACAATCGCATTGCCCATGCCTTGATGGAAGCGAATGCGGAACTGGAGGCGGTGCTGATCTGAACGCGGCCTGACAACAGTTCGCGAATAATGAGGCCTTGCGGCCTCCAAATAAAGGGGAATGAACATGAACAAGAAATTGCTTTTGGCTATCGTAGCCGCCGCTTTGTCATTCACGGGTACGGCGGCAAACGCCAAGGACTGGACCCATGTCAAAGTCGGGATCGAAGGTGCCTTTCCGCCCTGGAACATGATTGACTCCGGGGGCAAATTGTCAGGCTTCGATGTCGATCTGATCCAGGATCTGTGCACGCGCGCCAAGGTCGAATGCGAACTCATCACTGGCGAATGGACTAGCCTTATCCCCAGTCTGAACGCCGGGAAGTTCGATCTCGTCATGACGCTCGGCATCAACGAAAAACGCAAGCAGGTCGTCGACTTCACGGTTCCCTATGCGAGCGGCGTTGCCAGCTTCCTGACGTTGAAGGATGGAACGGTAACCGCGTTCCCCATGACGGGCGAACGCCTGAATCTGAATGACCATGCCAAGGCCGACTCCGTGATGGCCGAGATCGGCAAGGAGCTCAAGGGCAAGTCTGTCGGCGTTGTTGGCTCGACAAGCCAGGAACAGCTTATTCAATCCTATTTTGGCAACACAGTTACGGTCCGGACCTACAAGAGTTCCCCCGAACGCGATCTCGACCTGAAGGCAGGCCGTATCGATGCGGGTTTCGACAGTGGCGTATACGCAACCTCGATGTTGACCAAGCCAGGCAATGAGGATCTGCAGATGTCCGGCCCGCTTGTCAAAGGCGCCATGCTTGCAACGGAAGTGGCGCTTGGCACGCGCAAGGGCGAGGCCGATCTTCGCGAAAAGTTCGATGCTGCGATCAAATCTGCTGCCGAGGCAGGCGTCATCAAGACGCTTTCAGAAAAGTGGAGCAAGCTCGATCTCACGCCTACATTCAGCGGAAATTGAACGCGCAGTTTCAAGAGAAGGGCACAGATATGCCGTTCAATCGGTTCTATGAATTCGGATCGTACTGGCCATGAACCAGCCGGGCTTCCTTGACGTCATCAGCTTTGGACCGGGAGGGTGGGGTGCGGCCCTTCTCGCCGGAGCCTGGATGACGGTGCTCATCGCTATATCCGGTTTTCTGATCGGTTCGATCATAGGCACATTCGGCGCTTGGGCAAAGATCTCCGGCGGCAGGACAATACGGGCTATCGCTGATGGATATACCACTGTGCTGCGCGGCATTCCCGACCTTCTCGTCATCTATCTGTTCTATTTCGGCGGCAGTGCAGCGGTAACAGCGATCGGGCGTTTTTTCGGCTCGGAGGGGTTTATCGGCTTTCCGGGGTTTCTGGCCGGTGCATTGGCGGTCGGCATCACGTCGGGCGCCCAGCAGACAGAGGTGTTTCGCGGGGCATTCAAGGCCGTGCACCGGGGTGAAATAGAAGCGGCTGTCGCTTGCGGCATGTCGCGCGCTCTGCGCTTCCGGAGGATCATCGCACCATTGACGCTGCGTCACGCGCTGCCCGGTATGGGCAATGTCTGGCAGGTCGTGTTGAAGGAATCGGCCCTCGTGTCGATTACGGGCGTCGCTGAATTGCTGCGGCAGGCCCAGGTGGGCGCCGGATCGACTGGAATGCCCTTCAACTTCTATGTCGTGGCCGGCGCGATTTACCTGACGATCTCGACCTTCTCCGGTGCGCTGCTGCAATGGTCCGAGCGCTACTTTTCACGCGGTGTCAGGAGGAACTGATGGATTGGACATTTACGCTTGAAACGTTCATCAGCCTTGTCGCGGCTATTCCACTGACGCTGCAACTCGCTGCCACGTCGATCCTGCTCGGCGCTTTTCTTGCCCTCGGTCTGGCATTGCTTCGGCTTTCCGGGATTCGCGTTCTGGACTGGTTTGCCCGGTTCTACGTATTCGTGTTTCGCGGCACGCCACTGCTGGTGCAAATATTCCTCATCTACTACGGGCTCAGCCAGTTTCCGGCGGTGCGCCATACGATTCTGTGGCCGATACTGCGCGAGCCCTACTGGTGCGCCGTCATTGCATTGACGCTCAATACTGCCGCCTATGCCAGCGAAATCATCCGCGGCGGCCTCTTGTCGGTTCCGCACGGCCAGATAGAAGCTGCCCGAGCGTGCGGCATGCCACGCTTTATGGTTTTCCGGCGGATCGTCTTGCCTCTTGCTATCCGGCAGGCATTGCCTGGATATGGCAACGAGATGATCTCCATGGTGAAAGCGACTTCGCTTGCCTCGATCATCACGCTGATGGAAGTCACCGGGGTCGCCGCGAAAATCATCTCGGAAACCTACCGCGCCATCGAGGTCTTCATCGTCGCTGGCGTAATTTACCTGACCATCAATTTCCTGCTCACGCGGCTGGTGCATGTCGTCGAATACATGCTGAGCCCGCATCTTCGCGCGCCGCGCCTGCAGACCCCCGTTCAAGGAGAGAGCAAATGAACGCTCAAGCGCCTGCGATCACGCCATTGGCGCTCGACGTCAAGGATCTGCACAAGAGCTTCGGCAATGTCGAAGTACTGAAAGGGATTTCGCTCGGCGCCCGCGAGGGCGAGGTCGTCTCGATCCTTGGGTCTTCCGGTTCCGGCAAGTCGACCCTGCTGCGCTGCATCAATCTTCTCGAAGTGCCCGATTCCGGCGACGTAACAGTCGGCGACGAGACGATCCGCATGCAGCGCACGCGCGATGGCAAAAGCCGGCCGGCGGACCAGGCGCAGGTCGAACGCATTCGCTCACGGCTCGGCATGGTGTTTCAAAGCTTCAATCTGTGGTCGCACAAGACCATCCTCGAAAACGTCATCGAAGCACCGATCCATGTGCAGAAGCGCCCGCGCAAAGAGTGCGTGGAAGAGGCTGAAGCGCTTCTTGCGAAAGTCGGTATCACTGAAAAGCGCGATCACTATCCCTCGCATCTGTCGGGTGGTCAGCAGCAACGCGCTGCAATAGCGCGTGCTCTCGCCATGCGGCCGAAGGTGATGCTTTTCGACGAGCCCACCTCGGCGCTCGATCCGGAGCTCGTCGGCGAGGTTCTGCGCGTCATGCGCGGTCTGGCCGAAGAGGGCCGCACCATGCTGGTGGTCACCCACGAGATGGGCTTTGCCCGCGATGTCTCAAGCCGCGTTGTCTTCCTGCACAAGGGGCTCGTCGAGGAGGACGGCCGGCCGGAACATGTTTTCGTCAACTCGAAATCCGAACGATTCAAACAGTTCATCAAAGGCTGAACTCATCAGCCGCAAAAGGGGAATACCTGGAAATGAAATATGCAATTTTTACTTTGAAAGCCTTGCTGCTGTCGGCGTTGGTCTTTTCGTCGGCCGCCCAAGCAGAAAGCAAGAAATGGACGCAGATCACCATCGCCACGGAAGGCGCATTCAAGCCGTATAACTTTACCAAGCCCGACGGAACACTCGACGGTTATGAGATCGAGCTTTCGAAATATCTTTGCGATCATATGAAAGTCGAGTGCAAGATCGTCGTCCAGGACTTCGACGGGATGATCCCGGCGCTCAATGCCGGTAAGTTCGACGCCATCATGTCGGGCATGTCGGCGACTGCGAAACGCGAGCAGATCATCGATTTCAGCCAGTCCTATGGTTCCACCGGCCAGGCTTTTGCAACGTTGAAATCAAGCCCGTTGGCAGGCATGGAATTCAAGGGCGAAGTCTTCTCGCTGGCGTCCAATGAAGCAGGTGCCGTCAGCGCTTTGGAGAAACTGAAACCACTTTTGCAAGGCAAGACTATCGGCGTCCAGACAGCCTCGACAGGTGCGACCTTTGTCGAGAAATACTTGAAGGACATTGTCGAGGTTCGCGAATACAAGACCACCGAGCAACACGACCTTGATCTCGCCGCGGGCCGCGTCGATCTCGTCATGGCGTCCATGGCCTATCTCACGACATCGGCCGCCAAGCCAGGCAATGAGGAGATGACTGTGGCCGGTCCGCGCTTTCAGGGTGGGTTCCTGGGCAAAGGCAGCTCGGTCGGTCTGCGCAAGAACGAACCAGAACTCAAAGCGATGTTCGACAAGGCAATCGATGCAGCCAAGGCCGATGGCACGATCAAAACATTATCGCAGAAATGGTTTGGCTTCGACGTTACGCCACTCTGATCGATTGATAGTGCCGGGCATTCAGGCGGATGTGTTTGTGCCCGGCCGTCCGACGATCAATATCGAGAGCGCCACATGTCGATGGTTGGAGGTCAGCGAGTAAAGCCATCGCCGTATAAACATGACTTGATTTATCATATTATTGCGATTAAAGCACCCGGTTATCGCACCTCGGCTTTTGGTGCAGTTCCTACACGGGGTTTGAGATGCCGGAAATCCGCTTGAGTGCGACCGCGCGCGTGATTGTGTCAACACCGGATCACTATCTTGAGCGGCTGACGGATTACTTCTCCGAGCATGGCGATGTCTCGCTTGCCGCACGCAAAGGGCGCATTACTCTCCCGTTCGGCACGGCAATGATCGAGGCGGATAATGACAGCCTTTCGCTTCGCACGGAGGGCGAGGATGAAACTGGTCTTGCCTATATGAAATATGCCATCGCCAACCAGATGCTTGAGCTGGCGAGTGAGGAAAAGCCCAGGATCGTCTGGGTGGGCGACTGCGCTGCGGGCGGGCACCCGCCATTTTTCCGCGAGATGCGCTTTGTCAGCGCTACGAATATATCCCCGCACATGCGCCGTGTGACACTTCAGGGAGAGAGGCTGGCGCGTTTTGCGCGCGGAGGACTGCATGTCCATTTGCTGTTTCCGCCAAAGGGCGTTGAACGACCACAATGGCCAGTAACGGGGGAAGACGGGCGCCCGGTATGGCCTGAGGGCGAGCACAAGCTGGTCTCCCGCGTCTACACGATCCGCAATATCGACGCGGACGCCGGCAAAGTGGATATCGACATCGTCATTCACGAAGGGGAAGCAACGCCGGGTTCAGGTTGGGCCCTGAATGCCCGCAAAGGCGATCTGGTGGGTATGACAGGGCCGGGCGGCGGCGATGTGCCTGAGGCGGATTGGTATTTGCTGGCCGGAGATGAAACTGCACTTCCGGCAATCGGGCGCATACTGGCGCGGCTTCCAACGCTTGCAACGGCGGTCGTGCGTATCGAAGTGGACAATCCGCTCGACGAGCAGCTTCTGGCCTCTGCGGCCAATGTTGACCTTGTCTGGCTGCATCGCAATGGCCTGGAAGCAGGCACGACGACGCTGTTGCAGGATGCTGTCGAAACGGTGCCGTTCCCGACTGACGGGCAACGCGTGTTCGCCTGGGCGGGCTGCGAATTTGCAGCGTTCAAGGATATTCGCGGCTACTTGCGGAACGAGCGGAAGCTTGAACGGGAAAAACACCTTGTTGTGGCGTACTGGCGCCGCGGGTTTGATGGCGACAATGCCCGAAAAGAGCGAGAGAAAAAGGCTGGATAGAAGCATGCTGGATTGAAGGCAGGCAAAGAGGCTAGAGATGACATTTCATCCGCGGATGAAGAGCCGGGTAGAAGGGGTCTCCGTCATCGGGGACCTTCGCTGGCGCTCGTGGCAGGGCGTTGTTGCCGATGTCTGGTCCGTCAATTGCGCTCCGGATGCAGCTGGAGAATATGTGTCGGAGGATCCGCGTCTATTCGTGACGCTCGACAAGTCAGGAGATGGCAGCTTCGGCGTGGGGCTCAACACCCATGCAAAGGGTTCGATCCGGAGCAGCGTGCCTTACCCGATGAGCTATATACCTGCCGGCTTGCCAGTATGGGGGCGGGTTCACGATATCCAGTATCTGCGTCATCTCGATATGCACTTTGATATCACGAGTTTTGAACGCCGCTTTGCAGATGATCGTATCGGTGAAAGATTGAAGCTACCCCGGCTGATGTTTTTCGATGAGCAGGTCGCAAAGCTCGCCAACCTGATTGCCGATGAATGTCTTAACGATGAACCGCTGCACGAACTCTACGGCGATGGGCTGACCACGGCCCTTTTTGTCGCGCTCTTTCATATTCAGCAAGGCAAGAAACGGCAACGCAGCCAGCTTTCGCCGCGACAGTTGCGGACTGTCACAAGCTATATCGAAGACAATTGCATGCGAAGCATCCGCCTCCATGAACTGGCGGAATTGACGAGCCTTTCGCAGTCCTACTTCAGCCACGCTTTCAAGGCCTCGACAGGCATTGCCCCGCATCAATGGCAGATACGCGCCCGCATCAGAAAAGTTCAGACGCTGTTGGAAAAGCCCGGATCATCGCTGACACGCGTAGCTGCCGCTGCGGGTTTTTCGGATCAGGCACATTTCACGCGCGTATTCAAGCGGGTCGTGGGGGTGACGCCTGCCGTCTGGCAGCGGGATCGGCAGTTGTAACGCCAGACAACCTCGCCAACTGAATTCCTCACAAGAACGGCCCAAAAAAGTTCAAAAGACGACAGGAACAATCAATCCCAAAAATTAAAGTTGATATATGTACTCAACTTATATTCTGGCCTTGCTAGCGGTTACGGCTCGCCGCGTTGTTGGCCTTTTTGGACTTATCTGCGAGGGGATTATCATGCGTGGTGTTTATCGGTTGGCATTTGGTACGCTGCTTGGCGGGACGGCGGCGTCCGTAATGCTATGGGCAACTGAAACGCGTGCGCAAGATGCCTCCATCCAGCTGGACCCGATCGTCATCGAGGGGGGAAGTTCTGATGGTTCGGCAACCGGTCCGATTGATGGCTATGTGGCCAAGCGCTCTGCAACCGGTTCCAAGACAAATACCCCGATTACGGAAATTCCGCAGGCTGTATCGGTTGTCGGCAGGCAACAGATGGATGACCAGGGCGTGCAGAAGATCGACGAGGCGCTGCGCTATACCTCTGGCGTATTTGCGCAGCCCTTCGGCGTCGACAATGATACAAACTGGATCTACATCCGCGGCTTCGATGCGACGCAGAAGGGAACGTATCTCGATGGATTGCAGAATTTCGGCTTCGGATTCGGCGGCTTCTTTATCGATTCATTCGGTATTGAGCGCATCGATGTTCTGAAGGGACCTGCTGCCGTGCTTTACGGCGGCAGCAATCCCGGAGGCATTGTCAACTACATCAGCAAGCGTCCGACCGGCGAACGTCTGCGTTACGTCGAAACCGGGATCAACAGCTATGGCAACGGCTACCTTGGTTTCGACATTGGCGACAAGGCTTCCGAGGTGGTCGACTATCGCATCAACGGTAAAATATCGGGCGGTGACAACTACACCGATTTTTCAAAGGATTTCCTTGGTGTGATTTCGCCCAGCATCACCTGGAAGCCGGATGACGCCACGAAGTTTACGATTCTCGCCAATTACACGCATCTGGATCTTACCCATGATGGTGGTAGCTTCCTGCCCTATTATGGAACTGTGGTCGACGCGCCCTTTGGCAAAATCGATCGCAAAGCGAATTTCACGGAACCGTCGATCGACGACTATAACCGCGAGCAAGCCTCTATCGGCTACGAACTGGAACACACTTTCGACAATGACTGGACGGTGCGGCAGAATCTTCGCTACGGTTACAGTGGCGTGCGCGAACACAATCTATATCCGTTTGGATACGATGCTTTTTCCGCGCAGCCCATCGACGGCAATTACGATCTCTCGCGCATCAATTTCATGCACGATACGACGGTCAATACGTTCGTCGTCGACAACCAGCTCGAAGGCCAGGTAGCGACGGGCCCGATCGAGCACACGCTGCTGTTTGGCGCGGAATACAAGTTCTTCGACATTGACCAGATTCAGGCGACCGGCGGGTCAACCCCTATTAGTGCAGTTGATCCGGTTTATGGTGAACCTCAAGGTCCAATGTTTGCTCCTTACATCGACCAGGTCGTCAAGCGTCATCAGATCGGCGTCTATACGCAGGACCAGCTGCGCTTTGGCGATGGCTGGCTTGTCACTTTGAATGGCCGCTACGATTATGTGACGACGGATGCAAAAGGCACGCCTGAATATGACGGTCATGATGGTCAGGTCAGCGGAAGGGCTGGCATTGGCTACGAGTTCGACAACGGGATCACGCCCTACGCGAGCGTCGCGACGTTCTTCAGTCCGGAAATTGGGGTCGACAGTAATCTTGCCTTTCTGAAGCCCGAAACCGGCCAGCAATACGAAGTCGGCATAAAGTACCAGCCGACGAGCTTCGACGGTCTGATCACCGCTTCGCTGTTCGATCTGACAAAGCAGAACGTGCTGACCGGGCCGTTCAACGCGCAATTCCAGGTCGGCGAAGTCAATTCCCGTGGCTTCGAAATCGAGGCGCAAGCGAACATCACCGAAGCCTGGAGGCTGACAGCCGCCTTTACTGCGCTCGACTTGAAAGTGAAGGACGATGCCGACGCGGCACTGATCGGCAAGCAGCCTTATTTGATCCCCGAAGTGCAGGCGTCGCTCTTTGCCCAATATAGCTTCCTTGATGGTAGGCTTGAAGGCCTGTCCCTCGGTGGTGGTGTCCGCTACGTCGGCTCGAGCTATGCCGACCAATTGAATACGTTGAAGGTTCCCGATGTGGCATTGGTCGACCTGAAACTCGGCTACAAGAAGAACAATTGGGGCGTTGATCTGAACGTCACCAACCTGTTCGACGAGGATTATGTATCGGGCTGTCAGGGCGTTTACGTTTGTTCCTATGGCGAAGGACGCAAGGCGCTGCTGAAAGCCCATCTGACCTGGTAGCAGCCGGCCCGGAACGCATTATCGCCAGGGACCATAACGAACGATGACCTACCGCAGTCTTTTGCATCATTGATAATACGGAGAAATTATCCTTGCCTTTAGGGCGGCGACCGAGCGCATATAAAAGAGCCATGCGGTCAAAATACAACTTCAAATTTGGTTCACGGAGTTATGGCATAAGTGACCGCAGAGCTGCATGATGCATGCTGGCGGCGTGATGCGAATGAATTCGGAGGGCTGAAATGAACGACCAAAAGCACGAAGCGGCAAACCAGGATTGGCTTGAGGCTGAACTCGCCGATACACTCGATGAGGATTATGAGCTCGAACTTTCCGAGCCTGCGCTGTCCGAAGAGATTCGCAAGATCTACCGCAAGACTCATCCGCCAACCATCCCGCGTATGGAGTATTTTCGTGCCTTGCTTGCGTTGCAGGCGGAGTTGATCAAACTGCAAGACTGGGTCGCCTATCACAAAGAGAAGGTCGTCGTCGTTTTCGAGGGACGCGACTCTGCAGGCAAGGGAGGTGTCATCAAGCGCATTACCCAGCGGCTCAACCCGCGCACTGCGCGCGTCGTAGCGCTTCCAGCTCCTTCAGACCGGGAAAAATCCCAGTGGTATTTCCAGCGTTACGTGCCTCATTTGCCCGCCGGTGGCGAAATCGTACTGTTCGACCGATCCTGGTACAATCGTTCAGGCGTCGAACGCGTGATGGGATTCGCAACGGAAGACGAGGTTCAGCAGTTCTTCCACGATGTGCCGGAATTCGAACGCATGCTTGTCCGCTCCGGCATCAGGGTTATCAAGTACTGGTTCTCGATAACCGACGAGGAGCAGCAGTTGCGCTTCCTCATGCGCATTCATGACCCGTTGAAGCAGTGGAAACTCTCTCCCATGGATCTGCAATCGCGCGTGCGCTGGGAAGGCTACACCAAAGCCAAGGAGGAAACCTTCGCCCGTACGAATATACCCGAAGCGCCCTGGTATATCGTCGAGGGTAATGACAAGAAGCGCGCCCGTCTCAACTGCATTGCGCACCTTCTTTCACAGGTTCCCTATGAGCCCGTGCCCCACGAAGAGATCACCTTGCCTGATCGCGTGTTCAATCCGGACTATGAGCGTAAGGTATTGCCGCCCGAACTCTACGTTCCGTCAAAATACTAACTTAATACCGGCAATCCCGGCTGCGCGTTGTCTGTGATATCTTCTCCATTGCCTTCCCAGAGCGATCATCGGGAAGGCGATCGTTTCTGAACATCTTCAAAAACGCTGGGGGGATAGCGACAATGGATGAACACGAGATCGATGCGGTCAGGGCCCTGCTGCAATCCCATCCGCGACCCGCGAGCCTTGCCGAGCGTCGCCAACGCCTCGATCTCGTAGCGGCCGACGATCCAATCGCGCCCGATATCCAGTTCAAGCATCAAATGGTCGGTACGATTGAGGCTGAATGGTCGCTGGCGACGGGAAGCGACAGTACCAAGACGCTGCTGTTTTTTCACGGCGGTGGCTATTGCTCCGGATCGATCCAAAGCCATCGCAGGATGGTGGCCGAGACGGGTCGCGCTGCGGGCGTGCGCACGCTTGCGCTCGGTTACCGGCTCGCGCCCGAGAATCCGTTTCCGGCTGCCCTCGACGATGCGCTTGCCGCGTTTGAGTTCCTGCTCGCTCAAGGCGTTCCCTCGGCCTCGCTTGCCATCGGCGGTGACAGTGCTGGCGGCGGGCTGACGCTCGCGACCATGATACGTCTGCGCGACGCTGGCAGACCGCTGCCCGGTTGTGCCTGGTTGGTGTCGCCATGGGTCGATCTCGAAATGGCCGGCGCGAGCATGGACGAGAAGGCCGCCATCGATCCGCTGATTCACCGCGACTATCTCGAAGAGCTTGCGGGCGCATATCTTGGTCGGACCAGCGCTCGCGAGCCGCTTGTTTCGCCGCTCCATGCCGATCTTGCAGGGCTCCCGCCGATCCTCATCCAGGTTGGCTCGGCCGAGACACTCCTTGACGATGCGGTGCGGATCGCCCGCAGGCTTGGAGCGGTCGATATAGCAACGAACCTGGAGATCTGGCCACACATGATCCACGCTTGGCATCTATGGGCGGCGCGGCTGACTTCGGGGCGAGAAGCGATCGCGTCGGCCGGCGCGTTCATCAACAGACACCTCGCGACTTGAGAGCTCCTGCGGGAACCAGCGAAACGGTCAGTCGAAGGGGCGAGTGCTGGCACCGCCATCTGTGCAGGTCTACGAAATTGTGGCATAGATGAGCGATGGCGATAAGTCTCTTGGCAGTCCACAACAGCGGCGGCGAGACGGAGCGGGCGACGGGCAATTCGCTTGCCGTTGGCTACTCCGTAGCCGTGCTGTGCTGGCTGCTGTCGGCGGGTGTCTATATCTCCGCGAAATGGGTCTCTCCCGAAATGCCGCCATGGGCGTTGTGTTTCTGGCGCGTCCTTATTGCGTGGGCGATCCTGCTGCCGATTGTGCACAGTCATTTCGGCTCCATGGCTACGCTCGCGCGGGCGCGCCCGCTGGAGCTCATTCTCGTCGGCGGCATCGGGCTCGCGATCTGTCAGGGCATGGTCTTTATGGGGCTCGAAAACGCCGACGCCACCACGGCCGGCATCATCATGGCGCTAATCCCGATCATAACCATGATATTGGCCCGTTTTATCCTGGGTGAGCCAATGGGAAGGTGGCAGGTAATCGGATCGATCGTTGCCTTCGCCGGGATCGTGGTCATCATTGTCAAAGGCAGCCCGGCGGTGCTGATGCGTCTCGACGTCAATCCCGGCGAGTTGTGGCTCGTCGCTGGCGCTTTCTGCTTCGGCCTCTATGCTGTTCTGCTCCGCCGCGCGAAATTCGATTCAGAGCGTCTTCCGCTTCTGGTCCTTTTACTTGGGGCTGCAGCGCTGACAGCGCTCCCCTTCTATCTCTGGGAACTTGCTTCCGACGAACGCTCGGCCCTCGACAGCAATGGCCTGTTAGCCTTGGCCTATGTGGCGGTCCCCGGCGGAGCGCTGATGTACTACCTCTTCAATTGGAGCGTAGAAGCGTTGGGGGCAGGTCGGGCGGGCGTGCTTCTTTACATCCAAACGATATTTGTCGCCATACTCGCCTATTTTATCCTTGGCGAGCGCCTGCAAACCTATCATCTCGAAGGCGCTGCGCTCATAGTCGTCGGCGTGCTTTTTGTCATCCTGCTCAAGCCTCGGACCAAGTCTGTATGACCAAACCCTGAGGGCCCATTGAAATGACGATGAATGACCCCAATCAATTGGCGTCTGAAGTCTCGATTTCGATTGAGTGGATCCGTTCATTCTCTCTGGAGCGCTTGTGGCCCCGGTTCCTGTAATACTATCTGCAGCCATTTGACGAAGAGGTTCGCAGTTTCCTCGCTCCGTTGCCGTGTCGGGACCACGACGAAATAAGCCCCTCTGGGTTTGATCGCGGCGTCAGTCAGGCGCACCAGTCTTCCCTGCTGCAACAAGTCTTCCACGAGATGTGTCCAGCCCAGCGCGATCCCCTGACCGTTGAGCGCGGCATAGATCGCTTCGGTGTAAAAGCTGCAGCGCAATCCCAGCGTCTTCTTGGGAACCACGATGGAAAATGACGAGAGCCACTCATTCCAGCCTGTCCATGTTGGATCGTCGGTTTCATTGGAAATGAGGGAATACGAGGTCAGGTCCGCCGGGGTCTTGATGCGCCCGTCTGCGCCGATATATTTTGGGCTGCAGACCGGGAAGACTTCGTCCTCGAACAGCAATTCCGCATGAGCATCCGGCCACATGCCATTGCCGAACCTGATCGCGACATCCGCCTCGCCCAAGTGGAGGTTTGGCATACTGTCCTGAGAGAGGATGCGGAGGTTGATGTAGGGATACTGGCGCGAAAATTCTGAAATTCTGGGCATCAACCAGAAATGCGAGAATGCAACTGTCGCAGAAATGGTCAGCTCGTCGCCGGGTGCGTCCTTGCGAAGGTCGGTGACAGCTTCCGCGATGAGTTTGAAGGCGTCACTGGTGGCCGCCGAAAGCGCCTTGCCCTTGTCCGTCAAAACCACCTTGCGGTGCAGACGCATAAAAAGGGGAAAGCCAAAGTCCTTCTCGAGAAGGTGTATCTGGCGGCTGACCGCAGCCTGGGTGACGCCGAGTTCCTGGGCGGCCCTCGTAAAGCTCGACAACCTCGACGCCGCTTCGAATACGGTAAGTGCCGTCAATGGTGGCAGCTGTTTCCTCAAGTTTTTCACAGTTCACCCCGACTTGGCTGAGCCGCGCCAGAGTTTCCCATTACTTCAGGTAATGTCAATGGCGCACATTTGTGCGGTTGAATTATTGCGAGTCGGTGCGATTCTAAGGAGGCTTGATCCATAAGGAAACATTATGCTCAATACGTTCCCATCGCCGATCTCCTCTTTGCTCGATGCGCGTATCGACGGGCACTCTCTTCCTGCTGGACTTTATACGCGCGACGACGTCTTCCAGGCGGACCTCGATGTGTTCTTTTCCAGGCACTGGATTCATGTTGGTCTCGAGTGCGATGTTCCGGAAGCCGGCGACGCCGTGGTCATCGACATCGGATCGACGAGCCTGATCCTGCTGAGGGACGACGAAAACGACATCCGGGTGGTCCGCAATGTTTGCCGCCATCGCGGCGCGCGACTGCTGGACGCGGGGTCAACAGTCATTTCCAAGCTGGTGTGCCCCTACCACCAATGGACCTACGAGCTTTCGGGTGAACTCAGTTATGCCCCGCACATGGGGAAAAACTTTGACAAGAGTTGCAGGAGCCTGAAGCCGGTCAACTTCAAGTCGATCGGCGGCCTGATCTATGTTTGTCTTTCCGACAATCCTCCGCAAGACATTAAACGGCTGGAGGAAGTCATGGAGCCGCGACTCGCGCCCTATGATATCCGCAACGCCAAGGTCGCACACCAGCTGGACGTCATCGAGAAGGGCAACTGGAAGCTCACCATGGAGAACAACCGGGAGTGCTATCACTGCTCGGCCAACCACCCGGAATTGTGTGTTTCGTTCGTCGATCTTGACTTCGGATATGATCCCGACAGCCTCAGCCCGGAGGACCGGGAAGAGGCTGAAGCGCACTTCGCCATGTACAGCGAGCGTACGAAAGGCTGGGAGACAGACGGATTTCCATCGTCTACGGTCGAACAGGTGAGAAACTGTGAAACCAATTTCCGCACCCAGCGCCTGATTATCGCCGGGGCGGGCGAGTCCCAGACGGAGGACTCGACCGCCGCCTCGCAGAAGCTTCTTGGAACAATGACCCGCAAGGATCTCGGCGACACGCATCTTTGGGGGCACAGCAGCTGGTGTCACTTCATGGGCGACCATGCCGTGGTCTCCATCGCAATCCCGCTCTCTGCCGACACGACGTTAATCCGGACGAAATGGCTGGTTCACAAGGACGCGATCGAGGGCGTCGACTACGATCTTGCCAAACTTGCCCACGTATGGACCGAGACCACCAATCAGGACGCAGAGCTCGTTGCTCGCGCCCAGGCGGGCGTTCAGGACCCCGGCTATGAGCCTGGCCCTTATTCCAGGTTCACCGAAGTCGCGCTCGACGACTTTGCGACCTGGTACATTGAACGGATGCGCGCCCATGGCTACTGATCTCCTTCTCAATGCCGTGGGCCGAGCAAGCGGCGGATACTGTGACCCGGAGACCGACGGCGAACTCCTTTGCATCGACGTTCATGACGAAACGCATGACGTGAAAAGTTTCACGTTCGTCTCGCCCGAGCGGAAACAATTCGAGTTCAGCGCCGGCCAGTATTTCAAATTCGAGCTCGGTCTCGACAACGAAGACGACGGGCGCTGCTACAGCGTCTCTTCTTCTCCACTGCGCAAGAACGCCATTACAGTCACGGTGAAGCGCGTTCCGGGAGGTAGAGTGTCGAACTGGCTGCATGACAATTTGATACCGAACATGGCCGTTCGCGCGTCGGGGCCACTCGGCCGTTTTATCCGGCCAGCGGCGAAGAAATACCTTTTCCTGTCAGGTGGCTCAGGAATCACGCCGTTCATGTCGATGGCGCGGGAGCTTGCCGACACGGCCGAGTCGACCGATGTCATCTTTCTACATGCGGGCAGAAATCCAAAAGACCTTATCTTCCGCGAAGAGGCTGCAAACATCGCCCGACGCGTCAAAGGGTTCAGACTTCTGCTGCTTCCCGAAGACATCGGAACCGAACGAGGTTGGCCGGGTATTTCCGGCCGTATCTCCAAGGAGTTCCTTGCACTGGCCGCACCCGATATCTCCGACCGCGTCGTCATGTGCTGCGGACCCGCACCATTCATGGCGGCCGCGAGAAAGATCAGCGTCGAACTGGGTGTTCCCGAATCCAACTACCTTGAAGAAAGCTTCGACGGCGTTGTCATCGAAGCTCCAGCGCCGGCCTTCGAGGCTGTCGAAACAAAATCGTTCAGTGTGCAGTTTTCGAAACAGGGCAAGTATATCGACGTCCGCGCGGATCAGACGGTTCTCTCCTGCGCCAAAAAATCCGGCGTCAGAATTCCATCATCGTGTGCCAGCGGTATCTGCGGGACCTGCAAGTCCAAGCTCGTGAGCGGATCCGTCGACATGAAACACGATGGAGGGATCAGGCAAAGAGAGATTGACGCTGGCTTCTTCCTGCCGTGCTGTTCCAGACCGCTCAGCGATCTCATTGTCGAACGCTAGACTGGCTCGTGCAGAAACCAAGTCAGGACGGGGCTGCGGGCCTTGTGAAAAGCGAGAACCGATGATCATTGTTCATCGATCCGCCTGACGCGTCGACAGGATCACAGGCCGGATGTTTCCTTCAACAACCGCGCGCGCTCCGATGGCGGGATGCCGGTCTGTCGTGTCTTCTACGACGGTATAAAGTTTGTCGTCTCGAAATGCGCTAAATGTTCTTGTCGTATCCCCATCGGCAGGCGCCACGTCCATATCAAGGAAATCGTCTTCGGCTTCCGCGGCGACGACTCGGGCATCGGCGGCAGATCGAGCGCGAACGATGACCTCGCCCTGATTATCCGCATTATCCCAGCGCGGATCAGCTTCGTCGGCAATAGGCAGAAGGCGAAAAATTTTTAGCGGTTCCATGGTTAGCTCCGTTGTACAGGTCTATTCCATACGGAACGTAGCGGCGCCGGTTTTGTTGCAGCACGATGTGTCCCCGTGACTTTCAGAGAGCAAAAATCGTCATGGAACAACTGTCACATTGAAACGTTAGGTTGCGCTATGACCACACCGTTTCCCTCTGTGACCATCGAAATCCAGCCTGCCGGAAAGTCCCGGAACATCGCGTCTGCCCCGGAGGCTGCCGAAGTTCTGTTGATGGACTGGCCAATTCATGACGGCGTCAAACTGAAGGCGGCAAGGCAGAAATGTCTTGATGCGCTGGATGGTAAGGTAACAGTTACTGAATGCCGCTCGGCGTTCATCGAAGCGGCCAAAGAGGCTCGCATATTTGTCGATTATCCGGTGAAGAGATTCTAGGTCACGTATCGAAGTTGCGCTTCAGAACGGCCGAGAACATCGGGTCGTTGGCTATATTGTCGGCGATGTCGGTGAGTTTTGGAAAAGATTGCGAGAATTCTTTCCTTCCTGGCCGCCAGTTGCGCATGACCGCGATATAAAGGTCGATAGCGCTGAAATTATTGCCGAGAAAACAGGGTGTATCGGCGACATCTTCCACGTGTCCCCACAATGTTTTGCGATATCGATCGACAGTCCGCTTGTAACCGTCCTGTGCATCTTTCGGTAGTTGCCAGCGGGCAGGGTCATCGCTGAATGTCGACGTGGGGTAGATTTCGCTGACGATGTAAATGAGCCAGCGGAGGAATGCCGGCCGTTGCCGGTCGCTGGTTGCAGGCGCAAGTTTTGCATCAGGAAATGCGTCGGCCAGATGAAGGATAATCGCTGCGCTTTCGGTCATGACATCGCCATCCGGCATGATCAGCGTCGGAACCTGTCCGAGCGGATTCAATTCCAGCAAACGGTCGCGATCGGGGCCCGGCTCGAGATAGGGGATCTCTTCGAGTTCGAATTCAGCGCCGGCTTTGAGCATTGCCAATTCGATGACAACCGACCCGCAACCTTTCGATCCGATGAGAACATATTTGCTCACAGCCTTTGCTCCATCAAGTTTTGGCGTCATCCTCGACATCGACTTCAGGCCGGTCACTTCCCCTGACCGATTCCTGATGCCATGTGCCATCTGAGGTTTCATAGCTGATCTGGGCATCCTCGCCACCAATTTGCTGGCGTTTGGCTGCCTCCCTGGCAGCTCTCAACGCAGCGTCATGGGAGGGAAACTTCTCGGACCAGACGTCTCCGAGCTTGTAGGCCCAACCGCCGTCATGGGCATGGACATGATAGGTGAGATGCATGAAAGTTCTCCATTTGGACCGACTGATCTGATTGCACGGTGCTGCTATCAGGCGAAAAGAAAATGAACCGCCGAAGATTTTGTTCCAGCCAGAGCCACGATTGATGGCAAAGTAAATCTTCAGTGATTTGTCGAATGAATGGCTGCAGAGTTTAATGTAGCACACTTATCGGGCGATCAGCGAAGGGACGGGGCATGTCCAAATCCAATGCAGCGCTTTCGGGCACATTCAAAATTGGCGGAGACATCGAGATCAATCGCCTCGGTTTCGGCGCCATGCGCATTACTGGTCCGGGGATATGGGGCGAACCGACCGATCGTGCCGAAGCGATCCACACGTTGGAGCGCCTTCCCGAATTCGGCGTGAATTTCATCGATACTGCCGATTCCTACGGTCCTAATGTCTCCGAAGAGTTGATCAGGGAAGCGTTGCATCCCTATGGCGATATGTTGATCGCAACGAAAGCTGGGCTCGCACGCACGGGCCCAAACCTGTAGACGCCGCTCGGTCGACCGGAATATTTGATTCAGCAGGCCTATGCCAGCTGCCGCCGGCTTGGTGTCGAACAGATCGGTCTCTGGCAATTGCACCGGATCGACGCGAACGTGCCGAGAGACGAGCAGTTTTCGGCGGTAAAGAAGCTTCTTGATGATGGTGTAATCCGTCATGCGGGCCTGAGCGAGGTATCGGTTGCCGACATCAAGGCCGCATCAAAACATTTCAAAGTGGCCACGGTGCAAAACCGCTACAACCTTGTCGATCGAACCAGCGAGGACGTGCTCGACTATTGCGGCGAAAACAACATCGGTTTCATTCCGTGGTTCCCGCTCGCAGCGGGCGATCTGGCAAAGCCTGGATCTCTTCTCGACAAGATGGCCTCAGCTCACTCGGCCGGTCCAAGCCAGATCGCGCTGGCCTGGGTCTTGAAGCGCAGCCCGGTGATGCTGCCCATCCCGGGTACATCCAGGGCGGCGCATCTCGCGGAAAACATCGCAGCCGCGGCAATCGAACTTTCCAACCAAGAATTCGCTGCGCTGGATGCGGAAGGGAAGGCGTGGAAGGCGGGCTAATCAGTCCGGGGCCAAGCACGTTCTGAAGGCGATCAAGCAGCGGGTGCTGGCCGGCTATGATTTTCCGGTGCGCTTCATCCAGTGAAAACCACTGGGCGCAAGCGATCGACCCGCCCCCTTTCGAACAAGAGCGTCATGAACGCCGCAGCATCACCTCTACGGGCGGTCTGTTGCGAATGGTCTGGTACACCACGCAGTAGCGTTCGGTGAGCTTGAGGAGCTGGTCGAGCTTGTCTTGCGGTGCTTCCGTTTCAACGTCGAAGATTAGGCGAATTTGGGCAAAGCCAACTGCAGCGTCCTTGGCAACGCCGAGGGTACCGCGGAAATCGAGATCACCTTCGGCCGAGACGGCAGCGGATTGAAGCGGAATCTCCAGCGCCGTCGCCACTGCCTTCATGGTCACGCCCGCGCAGGCAACGAGTGCTTCGAGCAGCATGTCACCGGAGCATAGTTCCAGGCCGGTCCCCCCAGTCGCGGGATGCAGGCCCGCGACAGCAAGAAGGCGTCCAGTCTCCACTTTGCAGGCGATATTTTGGTCATCGAGCGTGCCGTGCGCCTTTAGCGTGATATATGCGTCCTTCGGGTCGGTTTTGTAACGCTCCTTGATCGGCGCCTGAATGGCGCGCAGCGTGGCAGCATCCATGGGGTGGCACTCCTTTTCGACGGCCGTTTTTAGTATATCGATGAAGTCGTCGTGCCTTGAAGCGATAGCAGGGAAGTCGAGCCCTCTCAAGGGCTGCTCCGTGTCCGCAACGATCAAGTGAAAACTGTCCCTGATCGTCCCTATCTGTGTTGGTCGCGGTGATTTACGGCAACTTCGCCACCCCCTGTAAGCCATCTTGCATCGAACCAGCGATCAGCCGGCCCGTCATAGGGCAGCCGCGTGACATCCCAGTGGCTGACGAAGCGTGCATAGGCGTCCCAGACCGGTGGGCCGCCACCGATGAAAACGACACGGCCAGCAAAGCGCCTGAGAGTTTCCTCGGGATCCATGCTGGAGCGAATGACGACAAGTTCCCGATCCGTGCGAGCAAAATCCGGAACGCTCGCAATCGTCTTGGGGCCAGCGAGCAAGACGTGTCCTCTCGTGAGGTCGAAAAACCGTGCAACGTCAGCCACGAACTCCGGCGACCGGTCGCCTTCCCATGGAAGGCCGCCTTTGAGGCCGAGCTGCCCCGTTTGGCCGATGGCACAGACAACCCTGACGACAGTCTTCTTCATGAGAACTCCATCCATAACTGGTCTGATGGATCTGTTGCAACGTTCCCCGCGGCATGGAGCGGTTCGCCTTCACAGACCCACCGTCGTTGCCATCGGTATCTTTTGACAAGCGTCCATTCACCCTCGGCCTTGGCCTTCGCATCTGCATGGAAAGGCGGCCAGTTGTTCAGGATTTCACCTGCCGGGAAGTATTGTAAGAGAAGACGTGTGCAGAGGGAAGCAGGACGGTGAAGCGCGGTGCAATGCAAATAGCCCCGAGCCGGGAGGAGCATCACTGCGGCACGCATCAATTGGTTTATGGCGCGATTACAGAGGAGTTGCAGCCCTCTGGTTCAATCCGAATGCGTGTTTTCAGCATCCTCAAGGGTATGTGGTCCGAAATCGCATAGCGTGTGGAACTTGATCGAAATACGGCGGTCAATTCCGTTAGCTAGCTGTGGAACCTCAACAGGTTGTCCCGATCCAGGCCGAGACGGCTGATAGGTGGTTTTGATCCTAAACTGCCGTGCGGCCTGTGCCAATTGTAGCGATGAAGCCAGTGCGGCAGCTCCTCCGTGCGTTCTTGAGAGTTGTTGTAAGCACGAGCGTAAGCCCATTCGCGTAGGCTCGTCTGAATGAAGCGTTCGGCCTTACCATTGGTCTTAGGCGTGTATGGTCTTGTGAAGACTTGACGCAAGCCCAGACGTTTGCAGGCTGTGCGGAAAGCCTTTGACCGGTAGCATGACCCGTTGTCGGTCATCACGCGCTCGATACAGATACCCAGCTTCGCATAGTAGGCGACGGCAGCCTCCAGGAAGGCAACGGCGCTCTCTTTGCGCTCATCTGGCATGACCTGCACAAAAGCGACCCGCGAAGCGTCATCAATGCAGACGTGGACGAACTCCCAGCCGATGCCCAGATGGCGGTTGACAACGCCCGTTTGCCGTCCGGTGATGCGGTGTCCCACCGAGCCAATACGGCCAAGCTTCTTAATGTCGAGATGAATGAGTTCGCCCGGATGTTCCCGTTCATAGCGGCGCACGGGTTCGGGATCCAGGGCGCTCAGTTTGTTGAGGCCCAACCGGCGCAGAACACGGCTGACAGTTGCCGGCGAGACGCCGACCTCGGCAGCGATCTGCTTGCCTGTCCAACGCTGGCGGCGTAACCGCTCAATCGTCCCGACAATGGCTTCAGGGGTCGGCCGGCGCAAGCGATGTGGTCGCGACGAACGATCCTCCAGTCCGCTCAAGCCCTCGCGGCGATACCGATCGACCCATTTGCGCACCGTCCGCGGGCACACGCCTGCGGCTTCGGCAACGGCCTGCGGCGTCTGCCCGCCCTCGACCTGGCTCACAATTCGCTCTCGACCATACCGCGTAAGACGGGCATTCTTGTGGATGTTCATCCGGTCCTCCAAGAGTCACTGAAGCTTCGACAACCTCAGTCTCCCCGGTTTGGACCGGATGGACAACCTATTGAAAGCTCACAACTAGCTCAGTTCGTCAGTCGAACACAGCCATGCGACCCGACTTGTTGATAAGCTCGGGATCAGGCATTCCATGAATGCCGTAGGTCGGCTCGGTTAGATCGATCCAGACACTTCCGACCGGGCCATTTTGCAGATTTTGACCCTGGTTGCACAAAGTTACTTTTATTGTTGTTTCTAATCAGAAAGACTCATTGACAATAGGGGTTTCCCCTTGATCGGCATTCGCCATTTTCCGGCAGATTCCCCACTATCTCTTTGATGTTATTGTATTATTTTTGAGGCTAACATTGACCCCATCCACCTCAGCAAACTGAATGATCATCAAAAAATAGGAATGTGCTGTCATTTGCATCTTTCGATTTACATAAGTACTGTGTGATGGGCACGCTGAACAATCGCTGGCTGCTCGGAGTATCAATCAACCGTTGGTATTTGATTGCGCTGCGATAGCTGCGCCCTGATGTCCAATTCTGAACATGGTCGTTGTCACAATCGATGAGGTTGCTGGTCTATTATTGTTGCCTTGGTGCAACGGGAGTCGTCACGTCTTTGACGCGCATATGTTGTGATCTGGAGAGGGGCATTTATTCTCTCAATAAGGCGTGTTTTATGGACACGCTGGAAATGAATGGCTTTGTGCGATGAATGGTCCGCATAATCACAACCTTGTGGAGTTGGACTTGAACTGCGAAGCAGGGATGCTGTCCGCGATTCCGAACAAAGTCGGGCCGAGATTGGAAACGCCGATGGGAGGCGTAATTGATGTTTCCCGGCCTCCCGGCTCGCTGACATTTCATACCAATGCGGAATTCGCTACGGTAATTCTGGCGCCGTCACCCAATATGGAAGCGGCCTTTGCAAACGATCGTTTGCAAACGTTCGACGCTGCCGTCGGAATGCTGGTTGTCAATCCATCCAATGTCGACCGGACGCTGAAATGGTCAACGACGAAAAGGAATGCAGCAATTGCCTTTGGCGCGACTGCCTATTCGGACCTTGCGTCATCCGAACTCGAAGGAGCCAGCTGGGAACTGCGGCCGCCAAAATTCGGGCACATCGATCTGCGGGCGCTGCGGCTCGCAAAAGCTATGGCCAGCGAAGTCTCTGCCTCCACTAGTAATCCATTGTATCTCGATGCCCTTCTTACGGTGTTTGGTATTCCATCTTCTGAGACACTATTCGAACGCCAAACTGCACTTGAAGGCTACCGCGTCCCGACGGCTGTCGGGACAAACGTCGAAGCGGACAGTGGAGTATATGAATGAAAACATGTCCGAGAACCTGTCGATCAACGATCTTGCTCGAATCTCCCGCATGTCTCCCAGTCATTTTATTCGGGCATTCACGCTGACGTTTGGCATGCCGCCACACCAGTATCTTGTAAATCTGCGCCTGAAAATGGCCGAAAAGCAGCTCATTGAAACAAAGCTTCCAATTTCAGATATTGCATTTCAAACCGGGTTTTCGAGCCAAAGTCATCTGACAAATACAATGAAACGTTTCAAGCAGTTAACCCCAGGCAAGATCAGATCTGCCAGCTAATGGCGACAATCTATTTTGTTGGTTGAGCCTTGGCCAGCGCAATCCAAGCCAGGCAGCTATACCACCTGCCAATACTTGATCATCAATTTCGATAGATGTTCATTTAAGCCAACAATACGCAGAGGCGAGAATAATATTTCAAAAAATGAAGTAAACATATCTTTTTTATTGGCCTAAATCATATTGTAAAAAGCGCGATCCTGTAAAGTTGGGCAATTTCGTGATATATTTTTGTCAAAAATTGTGTTGTCAATCCTGCATTGCGAAGCGGAGTGCGACATATCTTGTCACTGGTGGAAACTCAATTCGGGACATTCCGTAAACGTTTATGGCCGATGGCCCAAGACGGCATAACCCGAAACCTTCGCACCGGAATCAGCCGGCCAGGCAATCGGAAGCCGACCATGTCCGATCTATCCCAATCCCTTGTCGATGAACTTAATCAAAGAATAAGCGCCGTCTTGGTATCGCTGGAGAAGCGCCAACAGATGGCGTTGCCCGATCCCCGATGCGATCTGCTGCTCGCAACCTATGTGTTCGGCCTGACGACTCCTTTCTACGAAGACGAGCCGCCAGAACAGCATCTCGAAGCGATCCGAAACTATCTTGTTCGTGTGATGCCGTCCGACCGGGTGGCGCAAGCGCTGCTGGCGACACCCGGCGACGGGGACGACTGGTATACGAGCGCTCTCGATCCCATCGAGGCGATCGGCCGCAAGGATGGGCGCACGCTTTTCATTCGATACGTTGGTGCCGACGGCACCGCCGCAATTCAGACCAAATACTCTGCACCGGAAATGAATGGCGGTTTCAGAGAAGAACCAGCCGTGACCGATTTGAAAGGGACTGCCAAATGACGCATTTGCCAAGTGTGACTGCTTTCCGTCAGATCGCCCGCTTCACGGCAAATTGGGTGCCAGGGGCACTCGAAGACAACCGCTCCCTGCGCCGGCGTCTGATGGCGGCCTTGCGCAGGGCGCATCGTGTGCTCGGCATGCGCCGCAAAGGTCTGGGGCTTGGCATGCTGGGCGGCGGCAGGATGCTGGCGGCAGCATTGGGCGTGATCGCCTTCGGGGGCATAGCGACGCCGGCATTGGCGCAATATCAGGCTGGCGGCGGTTCGGCGACAGTCAGCGAATCCATGGCGATAGGAAACGGCGCGAGCGCCACCAACGTCTGGGCCATAGCGATCGGCTTCCAGTCCGTTTCGTCGGCCCAATACTCGGTGGCTCTCGGCCGGACTGCGTCAGCGACAGGCCCAGGCGGCGCCGTGGCAATCGGCAGCGGCACGATCTCAAACAACGTCAATTCGGTCGCGCTCGGCGTCAACGCCAGTGCCATCGCAGCCGGCAGCAACGCCTTGGGAACCTTCTCCACGGCGTCGGGCGGGAACTCCACCGCCGTCGGTACCGGCACCACAGCCAGCGGCGGCTCGAGCTTCGCCGGCGGCTGGGGATCCATTGCCAGCGGGCTGCGTTCCGCAGCATTGGGATTCCAGGCAAACTCCTCGGGGGTGGACTCGATTGCCCAAGGTAACAATGCCGCCGCAAGCAATCAGAATGCCGTAGCTATCGGCTTCCAGACGATCGCATCGGGGATCAACTCCGTCTCTCTCGGCTCGCGCACTGCACCGGGAGCGGGTGCTCTTGGGCAAAGCGCCATCGCCATAGGCACGGATGTGACGGCGTCCGCGAACGACGCACTTGCCGTCGGACGCGCAAGCCAGGCGACGGCAGCCAGCGCCATTGCGGTCGGCGTCAACTCCGGTGCCAGTGCAGCCGGCAGCACCGCACTCGGCAACGGCGCCAGAACCAGCGCCCTGAATGCCGTCGCTGTCGGCGCCGGGACGAGGGCGTCCGGGATAAACTCGGTCTATGTCGGCTCGTCCAGTTTTGCGACAAGCGCCAGTGGTCAGAGCGCTATCGGCATCGGCACGGACGTGACGGCGTCCGGGAACGATGCCATTGCGATGGGGCGCGAAAGCGGGGCGACTGGGACCAACGCCATCGCGGTTGGCCTGCAGTCTTTTGCTGACACCGCCGACGCCGTCGCCATCGGCACCGGTGCGTTTGCGACAGGCGGCAAGGCGGTCGCCATCGGCGCGGGAAACGTCGCCTATGGCGACGGCGCGGTCGCGATCGGCGATCCAAGCTACGCCAGCGGCACCGGCGCCTTCACCGGCGGCGCGAATAACATCGCCAATGCCGACGGCACGGCGAGCGCCACCGCCGCCAATGCGGCCAACGGCGTGGTCGCCATCGGCAACAACAATGTTGCGATCGGCCAGGGCTCCGTGGCGCTCGGCAACTTCAGCCGCGCGGGCGCCGCGGGCGCGGTCGCCTTCGGCGATACAGCAGTGGCGAACAATGCCGACGATGTCGCTCTGGGCTCGGGCTCGGTCACCTCGGTGGCTATCGGCACGCCCAGCGCAGTAATCAACGGCACGACCTACGCCTTTGAAGGAACCACTCCGATCTCCACGGTCAGCATCGGTGCGGCCGGTGCTGAACGCACCATCACCAACCTGGCGGCGGGCCGGATCAGTGCGACGTCGACCGATGCGATCAACGGGTCGCAGCTCTTCGCCACCAACAGCGCTGTCGACAGTCTTGGTGCGACGATCAACAATATCAACGATGGCGGTGGCATCAAATATTTCCACGCCAACTCGACGCTCGCAGATTCCACCGCGACGGGGGCAGATTCTGTAGCAATCGGCCCGGTATCCACCGCAACGGGCGCTGGCTCGGTATCAGTCGGTAATGGCGCCACCGCGACCAATGCGAATGATGTGGCGCTTGGCTCCGGTAGTCAGACCGCAGTTGCGGTCGCCACCCCCGGGACCACGATCAATGGCGTCAACTATACTTTCGCCGGTACAAATCCGACTTCGACCGTCAGTGTTGGTGCGGTCGGCGCTGAACGTACCGTTACCAACGTGGCCGCGGGCCAGGTCAACGGAGGGTCGACCGACGCGATCAACGGATCACAGCTCTTTGCGACAATCCAGTCGATCGACGCCGTGTCGGGTCAGCTTACGCACTATTACAGCTACAATGACGGGGGCACTCAGCAGGCAAACTATGCCAATGATGGCGCGACCGGAATCAACTCATTGGCGGCAGGCGTTGCCGCATCGTCCACCGCAGCAGAGTCTCTTGCCTTGGGTTATAACACCCAGGCAACCGTGCTCGGCGGCGTAGCGATCGGCGCAGGGTCGATATCGGACCGTGCCCTCGCACCGGCGACGGGCACGATTGGAACCTTTATCCCCTTCAATACCACCGATCTTACCTTACTTGGTGCCGTCTCGGTCGGAAACGCCACCGGTTATCGCCAGATCACCAATGTGGCCGATGGCACCGAGGATAGCGATGCCGTTACCATTCGCCAACTTACCGGCGCGCTCAGCTCGTTCGCGACCACGACGACGAGGTACTTCCACGCCAACTCCATCCTGGCGGATTCGCTCGCGGTTGGAACCGATTCTGTGGCAGTAGGCCCATCGACAGTCGTCAACGGCGACAATGGCATCGGCATCGGCAACGGTGCACTCGTCCAGCAAACTGCTCCGGGCGGCATCGCCATCGGCCAGAACGCAGCGGTCAGTTTCGCAGACTCGGTGGCTCTTGGTACCAATGCTCAGGCGAACGGCATCCAGTCGATGGCACTCGGTGCCGGGGCTTCGACTACCTTTGCAACCAACGTTGCGCTTGGAGCGGGAGCGCAGGCCACCGCACAGGCCGGGGATGTGGCACTGGGTGCCGGTTCGACCACGTCGAGCGCGGTCGCAACGACCAGCACCACTATAAACGGGACGACTTATAACTTTGCCGGTACCAATCCTACTTCGACAGTGAGTGTCGGCAGTGCCGGTGCGGAGCGTACAATCACCAATGTGGCTGCGGGCCAGATAACTGCAACGTCGACCGATGCCATCAATGGCAGCCAGCTCTACGCAACGAACCAGTCGATCGAAGCGCTCACGACCGGCATTGGTAATCTTGGAGACTCGGCGGTCCGACAAACCAGATGGCACGAAGTCGAACACAATCACGCTCCAGGGCGGTGATCCCGGCGCGCCGGTTCTGATCAGCAATGTTGCCGCCGGTGTCAGCAATACGGATGCAGTGAATGTCAAGCAGCTGAATGATGGGATGGCCACGACACTGACAGATTCCAAATCCTATACCGACCAGGTCGGCGCGACGACCCTCAGCAGCGCCAACGCCTACGCCGACTCCAAGTTCGGTCAGCTCAGTAACGATATCGGTGAGGTTCGCAGTGAGGCCCGAGGGGCGGCTGCGATCGGCTTGGCTGCGGCATCTCTGCGCTATGACGATCGTCCCGGCAAACTCAGTGTCTCGATGGGCGGCGGTTACTGGCGCAACGAAGGTGCATTGGCCTTCGGTGCGGGCTACACCAGCGAGAACGGACGCGTGCGTGCCAATCTGTCTGGTGCCACAACAGGCGGCAATGTTGGCGTTGGCGCCGGCATCAGCATCAGCCTTACCCTGAACTGAGACGCCTGACAAAGTGCTGCGAGAAAAGTCTTCGACAATAGTGAAGGTCCTGGTTTGCCTGCTCATCACAGGTAACCAGGCCGCGGCAGGAGGCTATAAAATCAAACCATCGGACGTTTTGGTGCCGCAAGACGTGCCCATGGGCAAGTATCGCCGGATCACCCAACCCTTTGAGAACTGGATTCTCATTTGTGACGAGAACCTGAAGACCAGACGCAAAGTGTGCAACATCAGCCAGACCTTTACCGATGAGACAGGAGCGCAGGTGTTCAGCTGGTCGCTGGCAGCAAATGTTGACGGTAAACCCTTCATGATCTTGCGAGTGCCGCCGGCAATCGGCCCGGGCAGCAAGATTTCGTTGAGGCTTGGCGGAATGGACCGCGACGTGGATGTCGACGTCAAGGCTTGCGACGCGTCGGTCTGTATTGGTTATCAGCCTGTCGGTCCGATCCTGCGCCAAGAGATTGTTAAAGAGACGACGGCCCGGGTTTCTTATTCGATGGGCGTGGGACAAGACGTCAGCATCGATGCCCCATTCAAAGGACTTGCGGCTGCCCTGTCCGCAATCAAATAGCGAAAGAATGGCAAGTTGACCAAGCAATCAATCAATGATCGGATACTATCCCGTTCGCAAGACACGATAAACGCGGAAGCGCAGGCTGGCTCAGGTTCACAGCTCGTGCGGCGGATCACATTATTCTGCAGCATCGGTGCTTTTCTGGCGGCCGGGACGGCACTGGCTTTTCAAATCAGTCCACACATTGGTGCGTTCTTATTTACTGAAGCGACTGCCCAGTCCCAAGCTCCTCAAAGCGCCAAAGCCGATACACCATTCCAGGAACATATCAGCCAGGCAGGCATCCGCGCCTGTGCCAATCTTTTCCCGGTGCTCGGTCAAGCGCTGACCTTCGGCTCGACCTATGCCGTCAACACCCAATGGAACAAAACCTCTCCCGATGCACATTCCGTGCAAGCCGTTGCAGGGATGAGCTACAACACGCCTGAGTATAAGGAGCAAGCAGCTGGCGTTGTCGTTGCCTCACCGATGGCCACCGGTTGCGAGGGGACCTTTGTCCGCGTGGCACCGTTTCAAAAGCCCTGCAAGGAAGTAATCGCAACCCTGCCACAGGGAAGCACACTCGCTGAAACGCTGTCCGGAACGCCTTTATACAATCTGGCAAATGATTCCGGTCAAGCTCTGCTGATCTCCTCCGGGACCTCGTGCGTCGTTGTTTCCATGGGGAGTTTGGCAGGATGACAACGACGTATCGTTCTCGCATAGCAACCCCCAGACAATGGAGCGTTCGTATGTATGGCAACCGTATCCTTTCGATTGGACTGCTCTCAATAGTCATTGGCCTTTCTCCCGGCAGCCGTGCCGCCGATATGCCTGACCCCGAGTCAATTCCGGAGCCGACGGTCGCAGAGAAAGGGATCTGGGGCGCGATCGCCTATTCCACAACGGATAATCGACACGGTTTTTTTTGGGGAGCGGACAAGCGAGACGAGGCGGAGGATATTGCCCTCAAACACTGCAATAATGCGGATGGAAAGAACTGCAAGGTCGTTACGGTATTCCGTAATCATCGTCACTGGAAAGACGATGACGACAGCGGCTTTCCTTATGAGCACTGCGCCGCCTTGTCTGTAGGCAAACCCACAGCTGGTGGAAGCTCGCCCTGGGGAGCTGCTTCGGAAGAGACGCGACAGAAGGCAGAGGAAAAGGCGACCAATCTCTGCGGAGGTGAGGGGCAGGAGTGCAAGATTCGCGAGTGGGTCTGTACCTGACGTCTATTGTCGAGAGAACGGGACAGGACAAGTCACGCCAATTGAGGGCTTAGAATTAAAAAGGGCTCGGTTGCGAGTTTTACAGGTTCGTCGACCGGCTCGGAGTGCGGCTGTTGAACCGAGCGACTGCCACGCCTCTTTTTTCCATTTCACCCGATCTGTTCGAATGTGCACTGCTGTGGGGACTTGTCGGGTCGCCAACGGACAAATCGAGTACCATGGCGGAAGCGTTCATTCGTCACATGATCGAATTTGACCTCAACCACCAGTTCCGGTCGCAAAGGCTGCCATTGACTGCTCTTCCCGGTAGCCCAACGGCTCGGGCCGGGTGCACGACCCGTGAAGCCTTCCCCCTTCCGCGCCTCGAGCTTTCGGGTCAGCGCCGGCGCTTCGGAGGCGGATATCATGGAGGTAAACCCCACATGATCGAGCATGCCATTCGTATTGTATAAGCCGAGCAACAGCGACCCGACAAGGTTGGTCCCGCTTCGGTAACGGAACCCACCCACGACGCAATCGGCAGTGCGGATACGTTTGACCTTTACCATTGTCCGCTCTCCCGGCCTATAGGGTGCGTCGAGGAGCTTGGCGACGACGCCGTCCGTTGCACCATGTCCCGAAGCGTCCAGCCAGGTCTGCGCCTTTGCTCGATCGGTGGTCGCCGGCGAGATAACCAGTTTGTCCTCGTCCTGAACCGATTGCACGAACTGCTCCAGCAGACTACGCCGTTGCCGGAGTGGCACATCGAGCAGTGACGCACCGTTCTCATCTGCCAGAATATCGAACACAGTGAACTTCGCCGGCGTCGACAGCGAGAGTTTGCGGATTCGGCTTTCAGCCGGATGCAAACGCATTTGCAGCGCATCGAATTCCGGTTTGCCGTCAATCATCACCACCAGCTCCCCATCGATCACAAACTCAGCGGCCCGCACCGCCTTGAGGTATGCGACCATCTCGGGAAAATAGCGGCCGAGATCTTTTCCAGACTTAGCGAGCAGACGGATGTTCTCGCCCTTCTTGAAAGCCAAGCAGCGAAACCCGTCCCATTTTGGCTCATACTGCCAAGGCCCGCCGGCCTGGGGCAGCACTTCGCTGGTGCGGGCTTCCATCGGCGTAATGTCTGATGGAAGAGAAAATTCAGATTTGGGGACCACGCGAGTTCCTTTTGTTCCAAACAGGCTTCCGGGCAAGGGGTTCCGCCAATCCGGAACAAAACGCAACGACGGTAGTTGGCGATATGCATAAACGCAGGAGGAGCAAGCTCATGAATGCGCCCATAACACCGCCCCGTCCCGAGGAACGAGGCACGAAGCTTCCTGAAAAACCCAAACCGCGTGATACGCCTTTCCCCGCACCCGGCCAACCGCCGACACCGAAACAGAAATCGGAGCTCGAAGACGGCAAAGAGGAGGAGCATCCACGCGAGCTATGAATGGGGACGAGGCTAAAACGACTAATCCGGCGTCACCGCCGAACGATTGAAATAGGTGTATCGCCCGAATTGGGGTATTGCAGGGTAAATGCAAATCTGAGATCATCCCTCATCCTAGAAGTCCAAATAAAAAGACCAGGGAACAGGAGGAAACATAGTTCGTAATTCTCGATGGAGTACAACTATGATTTCGAATTCAAGCTACGCGAATATCGCTGTTTCGTACAAAACGGGAGGCAGCGGATCATGAACGACAAGTCTTTTTCATCTCCAGTACTGATCAGCCTCGGTGCCATGGGGCTTCGCCTCGTCTCTTCGGCGTGGGAGGCATTGGAGTGCCTGAAGAACCAATGGCCACAGCAGGATGGGGTCGAATACCGGCGTGCCACGCGAATGTGCCGGGATGCCCTCGAAGGCTGGATGCCGCCGGCAAAGGCGAGGCAAGCATTCGTCATTGCCGCGCAGCGCGCGGGTGTGTTGATAGGCAAGCCCACGTTGAAATGAGCTAAATGGCGTGAGGCTGCTGCAGCGGGTACTTCTGTCTCGCGCCATCCGCATGGGCGCGAGAATTAGAGTTCTGACCGTCTTTTGCACTATCGAAGAGATGACGCAGCTGTGCAAAGCGGCTTTTGCCGCTTGCGGTTGGAAAAGCTGTCGCAATTCTCCCGAAGGATGTTATTGAAATCGTTGAATCTTTGAGGTTGATCCCCTCGGCTACGATGGGCACAGCCGGCTTACAATTCATTTAATTGAACAATTTCAATTCGTTAAGACGCGTATTTCCGTGACCCTCCCCTTGTGACCAAACTGTAATATAAGTGTCACATGACTGTTATAAACCTTCTGTAGACAGCGCTTACTTCAACAGCTTTCTAACGGGAGTAACACGATGAACAAGCTTTTAACCACAGCCGCTGTGCTTGCGATCGCCGTAGGCGCGTCGACGGTCGCAGCGTCTGCACGCGATCAGGTCCAGGTGTCGGGCTCTTCGACGGTCCTGCCATACGCCAAGATCGTTGCCGAAACTTTTGGCGAAACATATCCTAATTTCAAGACGCCAGTCGTTGAATCCGGTGGTTCCGGCGCAGGCATCAAGGAATTCTGCAAGGGCGTTGGCGAAGACACGGTCGACATTGCCAATTCATCCCGTCCAATCAAGGAGAGCGAATTGAAGTCTTGCGCCGATGCTGGCGTCAAGGACGTCCAGGAAATTCGCATCGGCTATGATGGCATCGTTTTTGCGACCGACGTCAAGGGTCCGGATTGGGCTTTGGCGCCGAAGGACATCTATACGGCACTTGCTGCCCAGATCGTCGTTGACGGCAAGCTTGTCGCCAATCCAAACACCAAGTGGAACCAGGTGAATCCGGCTCTCCCGGACTGGGATATCGCTGCTTACATCCCTGGCGAAAAGCATGGCACGCGCGAAGTTTTCGAAGAGAAGCTGATGACCAGCGGTTGCAAGACGACCGGCGCTGCCGATGCGATCAAGAAGCTCGGCCTTGATGACAAGGCTGCCGCTGCCGCCTGCGTCAAGATCCGCAAGGACGGCAAAGCAGTTGATATCGATGGCGATTATCCGGAAACGCTGGCTCGTATCGATGCCAACAAGACTGGCGTTGGCGTATTCGGCCTCGCTTTCTACGAAAACAATGCCGACAAGCTGAAGGTTGCTACGGTTGAAGGCGTTGTTCCGAGCACGGAAACCATTTCTTCCGGCAAATACCCGGTTTCCCGTCCGCTGTTCTTCTATGTCAAGAAGGCCCATCTCGGTGTCATTCCTGGTCTCAAAGAATATGTCGACTTCTTCCTCAACGATCAGATGATCGGACCGGACAGCCCACTCGTCGAGTATGGGCTAGTTGCTGCTCCAGATGCAGAACGCAAAGCCCAGCGCGATGCCTTCGCTGCCGGCACAACAATGAAGTAGGCTGCGGCTTACGGAAACGGGCGGCCTGGGCTGCCCGTTTACCTTTTAATTGACGTGAATTTTGCGGTACGGGGAAGACCTCTAGATGTCCATTTTCATGGTGCTTGTGATTGTAATGGCGATCGCCACGGCGGGATACTTCATCGGCCGCCAGCGCGCTGTCAGCAAAGAGGGCGGAAACGTCAAGCCGCATTCTCTGCCGCACTATCATGGATGGTGGGTTTTCTTGGCTTCTGCGCTGCCAGCTGTCCTTTTTATCGCAGTGTGGGCCGCCGCAACCGGCGTCTACCTGGAGCGCTCGGCCATTGCCGAGCTGCCAACGCGCACTGCCGACACTGTCATTGCCAGCCAAAGCCTTGAGCTCGGCATGGTCAGCGGGATTGCGCGCGGCCTGGACAGGCTTAGCGATGCGGAACGGGCCAATCTTCCGCAAACCTTTGCAGAATTGCAGCCGCTTCTCGCGAGCAAGGGAGTGGCGCTTGCGACCGAGGGTCAGGACTATATGATCCCCATCGCTGCCGAGTGGAACAGGAATACCGCCTGGGCGAGCAGTATCGGCGGAACTGTTGCGATAGTGCTGGCACTTGCCGGTGCGGTCTTCGGCCTCTCCGGGGTCAATGTCCGGGCTCGTGCACGCAACAATGTGGAGCGTATCATCCTTGGTGCGCTCATTGCGGCGTCGGCTATCGCCATTCTCACCACTATCGGCATTATCCTGTCGATGCTGTTCCAGACGATTACCTTCTTCCAATCCGTGTCGCCTTCGACGTTCTTCTTCGGCACGGTCTGGGATCCACGCTTTGCGGCGGCGGGTTCCGGCGGTTCGCAAGGGCAGTTCGGCTTGGTCCCTCTGCTTGCTGGCACGCTTTATATCGCGTTCGTGGCCATGCTGTTCGCCGTGCCGGTCGGCCTGTTCGCCGCCATCTACATGGCGGAATACGCCAGCCGCAGCGTACGCTCCGTCGTCAAGCCGTTGCTTGAGGTGCTCGCCGGTATCCCGACGATTGTCTATGGTTTCTTCGCACTCGTCACGGTTGGTCCATTCCTGCGCGATCTCAGCGCAGCACTTTCCGGTGGTTATGCCTTTATCCAGGCGCAGAGTGTTTTGACTGCAGGCATCGTCATGGGTGTCATGCTGATCCCTTTCGTCTCGTCGCTTTCCGATGACATCATCACTGCTGTTCCTGGTTCGCTGCGCGATGGATCACTCGGCCTCGGTTCGACCAAATCCGAAACAATCCGCCGTGTTGTTCTTCCGGCAGCCCTGCCGGGCATCGTGGGCGCGCTGCTTTTGACCGCGTCGCGCGCCATCGGCGAAACCATGATCGTTGTGCTGGCCGCCGGTGTTGCCGCCAACCTCAACATCAACCCGTTCGAAGCGATGACGACGATCACCGTCAAGATCGTCAATCAGTTGACGGGCGACCTCGAATTCAACTCACCGCAAACGCTGGTGGCGTTCGCCTTGGGCCTCACCCTCTTTTTCATCACTTTGGCGATGAACATCTTTGCGCTCTACATCGTGCGTAAGTATCGGGAGCAGTACGAATGACCGACATAGCCCTCAATCCCGTTGCATCTGCACGGCCGGCGCGCCGTGACATCGGGCTCAAGCGCCGTTATGCCGCCGAGCGTCGTTTCAAACTCTATGGCATTGCCGCTATCGCCATCGGTCTCTTCTTCCTGATCGCCCTGATGTATTCGGTGTTTTCCAACGGCTACACAGCCTTCTGGCAGACCGAGGTCAATCTTACGATCAATCTCGACCCGAAGATCATCGATCCCGACAACAAGCGTGCGACTGACCCGAACGTCCTGCTGACGGCCAATTATCCGATCCTGGCGCGCAATGCGCTGGCGGAAAAACTGGGCGTACCGACGACAAACAAGCCCGCGATGCGTGAACTCGGCAAGCTGTTTTCAGAAGGGGTACGCGGACAATTACGTGAGCTTGTCGTCGCCAATCCTTCGCTCATCGGCACGACGCAGAGCGTCTGGGTGCTGACCGGTGCTGACATCGATTCCGCCTTCAAGGGCCAGATTGATCTGACCGTCGATCAGACCCGCCGCAAGGTTTCAGACCAGCAGGTCGAGTGGATGAACAAGCTGAAGGGTGAGGGCGTGATGTCCCAGCGCTTCAATACCGGCCTTTTCACCTATGGCGCCTCGAGCCGCCCCGAGACATCTGGCCTTGGCGTTGCGCTCATCGGCTCGCTTTACATGATGTTGATCGTGCTGTGCCTTTCTCTGCCGATTGGCGTGGCCGCGTCTATCTATCTTGAGGAATACGCCAAGAAGAGCCGGCTGACGGACGTCATCGAAGTCAATATCAACAACCTCGCCGCCGTTCCTTCGATCGTGTTCGGCCTTCTCGGATTGGCTGTCTTCATCAACTTCTTCCACATGCCGCGCTCGGCTTCGCTGGTTGGCGGTATGGTGCTGACGCTGATGACATTGCCGACGATCATCATCGCCACACGTGCAGCGCTTCGGGCCGTTCCACCTTCGATCCGCGCGGCGGCTCTAGGCGTCGGAGCGTCGAAAACCCAGATGGTTTTCCACCACGTTCTGCCACTGGCCGCCCCCGGCATTCTGACCGGCACGATCATCGGTCTTGCGCATGCTCTGGGTGAAACGGCGCCGCTGCTTTTGATTGGCATGGTCGCTTTCGTCGCCAACGCTCCGGTTACGCCGCTCGATCCTTCCACGGCGCTGCCAGTACAGATCTATATGTGGGCAAATGAGGCGGAGCGCGCCTTTGTCGAGCGTACGTCCGGCGCTATCATCGTGTTGTTGATTTTCCTAGCGGTCATGAACATCACAGCTATCATTCTGCGTCGCCGCTTCGAGCGGCGGTGGTAACGGGTCGGGAAAGGCTCTAATTATGAACCTGATGACGGAACGAAATCTCGAAAAAGCGGTAAATGACAAAATGAGCGCTCATGGAAACGCGATCAAAATGCAGGGCAAGGATGTCACCGTCCACTATGGTGACAAGCAAGCCCTGTTCGGTGTCAGCCTCGATGTGCCGGAGAAGATGGTAACTGCTCTGATTGGCCCCTCGGGCTGCGGCAAGTCCACTTTCCTGCGCAGCCTGAACCGCATGAACGACACGATCGAAGGCTGCAAGGTCGGCGGCCTTCTTACGCTGGATGACGAGGACATCTACAATCCCAAAATCGACGTCGTGGAACTCAGAGCCCGCGTTGGCATGGTTTTCCAGAAGCCCAACCCCTTCCCGAAGTCGATCTTCGAGAACGTGGCTTATGGCCCGCGTATTCATGGTCTCGCCAAGAACCGCCAGCAACTCGATGAAATCGTCGAGAAGAGCCTGCGTCGCGCCAGCCTTTTCGAAGAGGTGAAAGATCGCCTGCACGAAGCGGGTACAGGTCTTTCCGGCGGCCAGCAGCAGCGCCTTTGCATTGCGCGCGCCATCGCCGTCAGCCCGGAAGTTATCCTTATGGATGAGCCTTGCTCGGCGCTCGATCCCATCGCCACCGCCAAGGTGGAGGAGCTGATCGACGAATTGCGAGAGAATTATACAATCGTCATCGTGACGCACTCGATGCAGCAGGCGGCACGCGTATCGCAGCGCACCGCAATGTTCCATCTGGGCAATCTTGTTGAGGTAGGTGATACCGAAATGATGTTCACAAGCCCGACGGAAAAGCGCACGCAGGACTACATCACCGGACGCTTCGGCTGATCACGGGAAAGAGGTTGATATCATGACCGAACAGACAGCACAGCACACCGTCCGTTCCTACGACGAGGAACTGAAATTCCTGACACATAAGATTGCCGAGATGGGCGGCCATGCGGAGCGCATGGTCGAGCAGGCCGTCGCTGCCATGGTCAATTCGGATAATGCGCTGGCACAGCGGGTTATCTCGGACGATTTGATCCTCGATGCCGGTCAACGTGAGATAGACGAAAAGGCGATTACCATCATCGGCAAGCGCCAGCCCATGGCGATCGACTTGCGTGAAGTCATCGGCACGATCCGCATATCATCGGATCTGGAACGCATCGGCGATCTCGGCAAGAACATCGCCAAGCGGGTGGTTGCGGTCACCGATACGAGGCAGACGCTCTCCGTCTATCGCGGGTTGCAGACCATCGCCGAACTGGCCTTGACGCAGCTCAAGGACGTTCTCGACGCCTACGCCACGCGTTCGGTCGCGCAGGTCAATATCGTGCGCGAGCGTGACGACGAGATCGATGCGCTCTATACGTCATTGTTCCGTGAACTCCTGACCTACATGATGGAAGATCCGCGCAATATCTCCGCCTGCACCCATCTGCTTTTCTGTGCAAAGAACATCGAACGTATCGGCGATCACGCGACGAACATTGCAGAGACAGTTTATTATATTGTGACGGGAACGCAGCTTCCGGCGGAACGCCCGAAGGAAGACCAATCTCACACCATCGTGGTGGATGAACCTCTCGCATCCTAGTTGAAGGTAGAAAATGGCTATAGCTCCCAAAATCACCGTTGTGGAAGACGAGGAAGCTTTGAGCGTCCTCCTCAGGTACAATCTTGAAGCTGAAGGCTATGCGGTCGACACTATCGCACGCGGCGACGAAGCAGAAATAGCTTTGCGGGAGAAAGTGCCGGATCTGTTGATTCTGGACTGGATGCTGCCAGGCCTTTCCGGCATCGAATTGTGCCGGCGGCTGAGGGCCAGACGCGAAACGGAAATCCTGCCGATCATCATGCTGACGGCACGCGGCGAGGAAAGCGAGCGAGTGCGCGGCCTTGCGACCGGCGCAGATGACTACATGGTCAAGCCATTCTCGACACCGGAGTTGCTCGCACGCATCAAATCGATGCTGCGCCGGGTCAACCCGAGCCTTCTGTCGCATGTGTTGAGCTTTGGCGACCTCAAGCTCGACCGCGAGCAACACCGTGTCTACCGCAAGGAGCGCGAACTCAAACTTGGTCCGACGGAGTTCCGCCTCCTGGAATTCCTGATGCAATCTCCCGGCCGGGTCTTTTCGCGTGGTCAGCTGCTCGACAATGTCTGGGGCGCCGACATCTATGTGGATGACCGCACCGTCGACGTGCATGTCGGGCGGTTGCGCAAGGCCATCAATATTGGCCGCTCAATTGATCCCATCCGTACGGTGCGCGGGGCAGGATATTCATTCGGCTAAGTTATTGCAGGGTTATCTTTCCAGCCAGACCAAGGAACCATTGTCTAACACCTTCGTTACTCTCGCGGTCGATTACTTGCGCAGCATCAAATTGCGTTTAATCGCGAAACCGCCAAACGAATGGGAGTCGTACAATGGCCGAGAAGACACTGGACAAACTCTTTCATGAAACCCTCAAGGATATCTATTACGCCGAGCGCAAGATTCTAAAAGCCCTGCCGAAAATGGCCAAGGGCGCGGCATCCCCGCAACTGAAAGCTGCTTTCGAGAAGCACCGGGACGAGACGGAGGTTCATGTCGAGCGGCTGCAACAGGTTTTCGAAATTTTCGGCAAGCGTGCACAGGGCAAGACCTGCGAGGCGATTGAAGGCATTATCGCCGAGGGCGAGGAAATCCTGGACGAATTCAAGGATCAACCTGCGCTGGATGCGGGACTGGCATCCGCAGCGCAGGCTGTCGAACATTATGAGATTGCGCGATACGGAACCTTGGCGCGCTGGGCCGGGGATTTGAATATGCCCGACGCGAAGAAACTGCTGGGCGCAACCTTGCAGGAGGAAATTGCCACCGACGCAGCACTGTCAAAACTGGCTGAAGGCTCGCTAAACCGGGCAGCAGCTGCCTGACCATCTGCAAAACGCTCCGTTACCGACGGAGCGTTTCCAGGTCGTAACTCAAAAATCTGGTGGAAATGGTATGAGGCCATCTTTTCGGATACGGGGAGCGAAGGCGATGGAAATGTGGTTCATTTTCGAGCCTTTGCGACGATGTTACCGGGAAGATGGACCCTATCCTCTGGACGCCGAAACGGCTGCAAGCTGCAGTGTCGAACCGTTCGGTCGGGGGAAGGGCCCCGCCCTTCACGCTTCTCCTCGCATCTTCTTGCCGTTTCTCGCGCCATTTCTATCAGATTTATGAGTTTACGACCTGTTGGAGGACATCGTGGCAGCCGGGTTGCGATACGGGCCGATCGGTCGAAGCGCTGTTCATCTCTGCGTGGATATGCAGCGCATTTTTTCGGGTGATAGCCCTTGGGCGATGGTCTGGTTCCAACGGGTATTGCCAAATATCGAGTTGATAGCCGGGCACCATCCTTCAGAAAGCATCTTCACCCGGTTCATTCCTGCCGACAGGCCCGGAGAGGGTCCTGGTCTCTGGTCGAAATATTATACCCGCTGGGCCGATATGACCTTGAGCCGACTGGATGAGCACAGTGTTGAGCTCGTGGAAGAGCTGGCCCGTTTCATCCCACCCGCCCGCATCTTCGACAAACGCGTCTACTCTCCCTGGCACAAAAGTTCACTCTATGCCGAGCTATACGAACGTCGAATGGACACTCTTGTCATCACTGGCGGGGAGACCGATGTTTGCGTGCTTTCCACTGTTCTCGGGGCAGTCGATTTCGGATTCAGGGTGATCGTAGTGACGGACGCGATCTGCAGTTCGTCCGATGAAGCGCACGATGCGATGCTGACGCATTATCATCAGCGATATTCTCAGCAGGTCGAAACGGCCACGACCGATATGGTTCTTGGCAGCTGGACAATCTGACTGTTGTTGCTTTTCTATCTCTGCCGTTCCCATGGCGGGACAAACCTTCCATCCAGATATTCATCCAGGTAACCCGAATGCACCGGGATGGCGAGATCTGATGATTTTAGGAATGCAAACGCCCAGCCTGCCTGGTTGCCATTCTCGTCGCAGATTTTAATCGACTTGCGAAAATTACCAGGCAATCCAACGGATTCGAGTGCGTCGAGCAAAGGTAACCGGCTTTCGGCGATGTCATAAAGTTCGCCTTTGACGCGAAGACCGGTCCCCGGCAAATCCAGCATCATCGGAGCGAACCAGGATCCGGCAATGAGCATGGGAAACCGCTCGACTGTACGGTAGTTTCCAAGAAACACGGCATCGTTCAGACCATGGGCATGCAGCGGGAAACCTTTCTTTAAAGTACCGAAAGCGAATATTCTCATCGGAACTCTGCAACGAACTTGCCGAATCCAGTCAGGCCGTGAGCCGAGCGGATTTTGAGAACCTGTACATGGACCGGCAGCTCGATGAGGAATTCACTATCCCGGGCGAGATGATGGATGCTGTTGGGGTCACCTCCGGTAAAGTGCGCCATCGACCCCACGTCCTCCCAATAAGAAATCGTCATGAATTCGGTCTCGTCCTCCCGGTCCTCACGTAAGGTCTGCACCCCGAGCGCCTTTTCAATTAGCGGCTTGATGCCGGCTTCGTAGTTATAGGCCTCATATTCGTCCGCGTGTTCCGGCCGGGTTCGGCCACGCCAAATGCGGGCAATCGTCGGTCGTTTGGTCATCTCGTTTTCCCTTGGTTGTGCTGTTCGTCGAAAACGCCAGATCCAAGCAGATAGTTCCTCCACTACGTCAGGAACAATTCGGGATGCTGTGGGTTAGGGTCAGAAGCGACGAAGGAGATTCAGATGGCACAGGGAAATCTTTCACGCCATGAAACAGCCGGTAACACGACTGCGAAACGGCACCGTGAAATTCAAGCTCAGATTGATAAGATCGACGAACGCAAGGGTAGTTCTGCTAAGGAAAAAGCGCCGCAAACGGGCGCCCGTGCTTACCCCGTTCCGCCATTTCCAAGACAGCATTTAAAGAAACCGGGCATCGAGGCTACCATAGAGCCAGCACCGATGTACGATGCACCCTACTATGAAGGTTCGAAGAAACTTGATGGCAAAGTCGCATTGATCACGGGCGGCGATTCCGGCATCGGACGCGCGGTTGCTGTTCTCTATGCGCGGGAAGGCGCCGATGTGGTCATCGTGCATCTCGATGAAGAGCGTGATGCGGACAAGACAAGGAAACTGGTCGAGAAGGACGGCGGACGTTGTCTCGTTATCGCGGGGGATGTTCGAAAGCGAGACTTTTGCCAGGATGCGGTTAAACAGACGATCAAAACCTTCGGCAAAATCGACGTCCTCGTCAACAATGCTGCATTCCAGCTGCACACCGACGATTTCCAGGATTTGACTGAAGAGCACTTTGACGAAACAATCAAGACCAACCTCTATGGCTATTTCTTTCTTGCCCAAGCGGCGGCGCGCGAGATGAAACCAGGATCGGCGATCATCAACACGGGCTCCGTTACAGGGCTTATGGGCAGTAAGAATCTCATCGATTACTCCATGACCAAGGGCGGTATTCACGCCTTCACCCGGGCGCTTTCAGGAAACTTGCTTTCCCGTGGCATTCGCGTCAACGCCGTTGCGCCAGGTCCCGTCTGGACGCCGCTCAATCCAGCCGACAAGGAGGCCGGGGACGTTTCGAAATTTGGTTCGGATACGCCGATGAAGCGGCCCGCTCAGCCCGAAGAACTTGCACCCGCTTATGTCTTTCTGGCGTCGTCCCATTGCTCGAGCTACATCACCGGCGAGATACTGCCCGTGGTTGGCGGTTATTAGGAGGGCGGTATGAAACTCAAGGCGCTCGCCCTCAATGGCACGTTGAAGAGCGAAGGGGAATCCTCCACGCAAAAGATGATCGACTTGGTGCTGGAAGCGTTGCAGCAGCACGACGTCGAGGGAACCAGCGTCCGGCTTGCCGAGCTGAATATCAAGCCGGGTGTGACTTCGGATGAAGGTGGTGGAGATGCCTGGCCGGACATCCGCAAGCGGATACTGGGTTCGCACATTCTCGTCATGGGAACGCCGATCTGGCTCGGCCAACCGTCGAGTGTGTGCAAACGGGCTCTTGAACGTATGGACGCCTTTCTCGAAGAGACGGATGAGGCGGGCAGGATGGTGTCTTATGGCCGCGTTGCGGCGGTTGCTGTCGTTGGCAATGAAGACGGTGCGCACCACGTCTCCGCCGAGCTTTTTCAGGCGCTCAATGATGTCGGGTTCTCATTGGCGCCGAATGCCGTTGCCTATTGGGTCGGTGAAGCCATGGGACGCACAGATTTCATCGATCTCAGGAAAGTGCCGGATGTTGTAACGAATGCGGTTGATATGCTCGCGCGCAACGCTGCGCATCTAGCCAGACAGCTGGCTGCAAACCAGTATCCCGGCGAGGGATAAAAAATTTCTCTATATTATTTCGTCGGATTTCAGAGTTTTGGGCGAGTTCTGATTGGCCGGACCGTGAAGAATTTGCCCAGGCTCGTCAAGCCGGGTAATCACCCCTTTTTCCATACGGAAGACACCGTGTTGCCCACCTTGCCGAGCAAAATCGGTTTCGAGATCGCCCCACGAACCAAGGAAATTGCCGCAGGAGCTACAATGTATTGGCGAGTTCGAATCCACATCTGCAGGTATGTTTAGATAGATTGTACCACAGTTTGCGCATTCCAGCTTTTGGTCCAGCCTTTGACCCATACCAGTACCCTTCTATGCTATTCAGCAGAAGAGTACGCCGTTTGCACGTAAGCGCAATTGTATGTCTACAAGCGGACATAGCCACAATGGAGTTCCTCGCAACGCCACCATCAGGCGCGGCCAAATTCCTTCCTCAGTTCATCTTTAGCGCGTTCTAATATTCTCTTTTGTTTGTCTGGCAGGTTGTGGCCTGCGCGGTTGATAAAGAAAGTCAGCATAGACATCGCAGACCGGTAGGGACTGGATTTGCGCCGATCGGAATGTTCTGCGGATCGCTTCAGCGAGACGGCAATCTTGTGAGGATCGTGCTGTTCGAAGACACGGGCCTCGAGGTCCAGCGCGTCACTATGATCGGTGACATCCTGGGACCATTTCTCTTTTGGCTTCCCGGCCATTTTTAAACCTCCAAGGGCTGTTCACTCGAATGTTACTTTCTGCGGATCGAATGCCCCATGACCTCGGATTGCACCGACGTCCGGTTTCGGGTCTTCATAGGCCCACATGGCATCTTTGGCAGACTCGCCCTGACCTGTGACCCGCCAGTAGGACGCGGTTCCCTTCCACGGGCATTTCGTGCTGGTCTCGGTCTTTTCCAGATGAGCGAAATAGATATCGTCGAAAGGAATATAGAGAACGGGATTGTGCCCGGGCTCCAATAGTTCCAATGCCCGTTCCGTCGAAGCTATAACGACATCGTGGAATCGTACCGTCACGGGGTGGGAATATGGTGTGATCGTGATGCCGCTATCCATGGTCGGTTCCTTTTCGCAATTGAATGACCGGAACTTCGTCGAGTCTCAAGCCGCAAGGAAGCAAAATGTTCCCGGCGAATGAAAAAGTGAACGAACCGTGCCGGGTCTATTCGTCACGGGAACCCCGGCACTTTTGATGCGTTAGAAAAGCACAGGAGAAATACCCCATGACGGAGACCAGATTGCTTACGGACCATCAGGAGATACGGGACTGGGCGGCGGCGCGATCTGGCATACCGGCGATCCGCGATCCCGAAGAGCTCATCGGTAGCGACGAGCCTGTGCTCTCCATCCGCTTCGGTCAGCATGCCTATGAGGATGATGATCGCCAGGGCGCCGATCGTCCCGACGATTTTGGCGGGCCGCGTCTGGTCGAATGGGATGAATGGTTCGCCCTGTTCGACCAGGAGGGCCTCGGTCTCGTGGTTGCGGAGGATGTGCCAGGCCAACGCGACGAGTTTCACGAAATCATTCGCAGATAGGTCCCGGATGTATCATCATGGACAAGCCTGATCTTTTGGAGAGCGAACATTCCGCCGTTAATTCCTTGAGTGAGCTCAAATCCGAGGCTGAGCACTGTAGACGATGCGATCTTTATAAAAACGCCACCCAGACGGTGTTCGGCGAGGGTTCGAGAGACGCGGAGACCGTCCTAGTCGGCGAACAACCGGGTGACAAGGAGGACCTAGCCGGTCGCCCGTTTGTGGGTCCGGCCGGTATTGTACTCGATAGATCCCTGGCCGAAGCCGGTATCGAGCGCGATCGCTGTTATGTCACCAATACCGTCAAGCATTTCAAATTCGAGCCGCGCGGCAAGCGCCGGCTGCACTCGAAGCCAAATGCCGGCGAGATACGAATTTGCTCATGGTGGCTCAGAAGCGAGTTGGAGCTTATCAAGCCGAAAATAGTCGTGGCACTGGGAGCAACAGCCGCCAATTGTCTCGTCAGCAAGGCGGTTCGCATAACCAAGGACCGGCGAAGGATATTTCATCCCGAGGGACTGCCGCCGGTTCTGGTCACCATACATCCCTCATACATTCTGAGAATACGCGACAGGGATCAAGCGGATATCGAAACGCGCGAATTCATCCGCGATCTGGCAGAAATAAGGAAGTTTCTCTCCTAGCCGTTACGACTCTTCGTGATAGATGCGATCGGTGGCGCGATCGCGAGCTTCCCGTTCATAACGGTTCAAACGGCGCTGTCTCATTCCGAGAGCCAGTAATAGGCCCAATATGAAGGGGCCGCCAATCAGTACCAAAAGCCATGAATACTCAGCCATGATTGCACTCCCGTTTCGGCTCTAACCGACGAGCGCACAATAGGTTCCCGATTTACGGTGCGGAGGGTGTGACTCGCCATATGGTGTTGCCAACATCGTCCGCAACCAGAAGAGCGCCGGCCTTGTCGATGGCGACGCCTACGGGACGACCGAGAGCCTTATCGCCATCGACAAAGCCCGTCAGTATATCTTGCGGAGGTCCATTCGGCTTGCCGTTGCTAAACGGAACGAAGATGACCTTGTATCCGCTGCGGGGCTTGCGATTCCAGGAGCCATGCTGGCCGACAAACGCGCCGTTCTTGTATTCGGGTCCAAACAGTGAACCGGTATAGAAGGTCAAACCCAGTGAAGCGGTATGTGGTCCAAGTGCGTAGTCCGGCTTGATCGCCTTGGCGACAAGCTCCGGGTTTTGCGGGCTGACCCGCACATCGACATTCTGGCCATAATAGCTGTATGGCCAGCCATAAAATCCGCCATCCCTGACCGACGTCATATAGTCCGGAACAAGATCGCTGCCGATCTCGTCGCGCTCATTGACCGCGACCCAGAGTGCGCCATTGTCAGGGTTCCAGGATAAACCGTTCGGGTTTCGCAGACCCCACGCAAACAGCCTGGTTTTCTTCGTGTTCAGATCGATCTCGAGGACGGCAGCCCGGTTGGCTTCCGCATCGATACCGTTCTCGCCGACATTGCTGTTCGATCCGACCGTCGCATAGAGCTTCGTCCCGTCGGCGCTGGCAATCACATCTTTCGTCCAGTGATGATTGATCGGCCCACCCGGCAGGTTCGCGATCTTTTCGGGTGCCGCGGTAATCTTCGTCTCGCCATCGCTATAGGGATAAGCGACGATCGCATCAGTATTGGCGACGTAAAGCTTGCCACCAGAAATGGCCATTCCAAAGGGCGAATTCAGGTTCTCAAGAAAGGTTTCCTTCATCTCGGCCACGCCGTCATTGTCGGCATCGCGCAGTAGCGTGATCCGGTTCGCGCTTGTCACCCCCGCACCAGCCCTGCCCATGATGAGGCCTTCGATCCAACTGCGGATGCTGAAGGACTGGTTCTGCCGCGGCGGCGCATTGGTTTCAGCTACAAGCACATCGCCATTGGGCAGGACATGCAGCCAGCGTGGATGATCAAGGTCTTTGGCGAAATCGTTGACTTTCATCCCTGCCGCAACTGTCGGTGTTTTGCCTTCCGGCCAAGAGGAAGCCTCGGCGATGTTGACCGTAGCGATAGGTTTGGGGTTCGGCGGAGGCAGAGTCGGGTCGGGGCCATATCCTTGTTCGACGGGTACGGTCGCGGACTCTTGCGAATAGAAATAGACGCCGGCCGCTGCGAGCAGTGCGAGCACCAGCAATGCCACGATAATGAGAAATGCAGTTTTCATGGCTGACCCTTGAATGGAGACCTGGAGTTGTGCAACGCACGAAAATAGACAAAGTTGCCGTGAGCGATGCGGTAAACTTGAGAAACTCGTGCCCTGACCAACGAGACGCCCTCGGTTCCGGCCGCAATAAATTTCAAATCCTTATAGTTTTTTTATTTCTTCTCCCTGTGTCGCGTCTCGAACTTTTATGGTGCTTCGAGCCATATTCCGTTGCGATCAACGAGCTTGGCAGTGTTGTCCACTGCCTCATCTGATTAGCCATTTATTTATTCAATAAGGAGTTCTATCGATGGACATTGCTGTTCTTGGGATAGGTATTTTGTTCCTTCTCCTCTCGCTGGCTTACACCAAAGCCTGCGACAGGCTCTGACTTGAAGGAACGGAAAATGACGATCGACTATATTCTCGGCGGCGCTGTGACCCTGTTCCTTCTCGCCTATCTCACCTATGCCCTCGTTCGTCCGGAGCGCTTCTGAGAGACCGCTGATTACTCCAGCTTGACGGGCATCTGATGCGGTTCTCTTCGCTTCCGGTGCTCATGGACGAAAATGTCCTGCGCTCCGGTTCTCGAGAACCGCACCAGATCCCTCGACAAGCTGAATTCTCAAACGGTCTCCAGCGCATTACCGGCCAAGGCTCGGAAAGCTACACCATGACTCTCAACGGTTGGATACAGATCCTCGTCTTCTGCGGGATCATCATTTTGCTCGTGAAACCGCTCGGCGGCTACATGACGCGCGTCTTCAACGGCGATCGCACATTCCTTTCGCCTATCCTCGTTCCCGTGGAGCGAGGCCTCTACCGCATAGCCGGCACAAACGAACGGGAGGAGCAGCACTGGACCACGTATACCGCGGCGCTGCTGTTTTTCAGCTTGGCCGGCTTTATCGTTCTCTATTTGCTGCAGCGGTTCCAGGGAGCGCTTCCGTATAATCCTGCCGCAATGGGTGCAACCGAGCCCGGGCTCGCATTCAACACGGCCGTCAGCTTCGTGACCAATACGAACTGGCAGAATTACGGCGGCGAAAGCACGATGTCGTATCTCGTGCAGATGGCAGGCTTTACCGTTCAGAATTTCGTCTCGGCGGCTACAGGTATTGCCATAGCGATCGCGCTTATTCGAGGCTTCACACGAGCATCCGGCAGGTCCATCGGCAATTTCTGGGTCGATCTGACCCGGTGCACGCTTTATATTCTGCTGCCGATCTGCATCGTCCTGACACTGGTTTACGTCTATCTCGGCGTTCCGCAAACGCTCGGAACCTATGTGGATGCGACGACGCTGGAAGGTGCGAAGCAGACGATCGCTGTTGGCCCGGTTGCTTCACAGCTTGCGATCAAAATGCTCGGCACCAATGGCGGTGGGTTCTTCAACGTAAACTCCGCGCATCCATTCGAAAATCCCGATGCCACCTCGAACCTTATCCAGATGGTGACGATCTTTGCGATCGGTGCGGCATTGACGAACGTGTTTGGCCGCATGGCCGGCAACCAGCGTCAAGGCTGGGCGATCTTTGCTGCCATGGGCGTCATGTTCCTGGCGGGTGTGATTGTCTGCTACTGGGGTGAGGCTGCCGGCAATCCGCTGGTCCATGCTCTCGGAATCGATGGTGGCAATATGGAAGGCAAGGAAACACGCTTCGGCATAGCCTTGTCGGCACTTTTCGCGGTCATTACGACAGCCGCCTCCTGCGGTGCGGTCAATGCGATGCACGATAGCTTCATGGCGATCAGTGGTATGATCCCCCTCATCAACATGATGCTGGGTGAGGTGATTGTCGGCGGCGTTGGTGCCGGTCTTTATGGCATCCTGCTCTACGTCATCATTGCAGTCTTCGTGGCTGGTTTGATGGTCGGCCGTACGCCGGAATATCTCGGCAAGAAGATCGAGGCCAAGGAAGTCAAGATGGCCATGCTGGCTGTTCTGGTTCTGCCTTTGGCAATGCTCGGCTTTACGGCGATAGCCACGGTACTGCCGTCCGCGGTCGCGTCCATAGCGAACGCCGGTCCGCATGGCTTCTCGGAGATACTGTACGCCTATACCTCTGCCGCTGCGAACAATGGTTCGGCCTTCGGCGGTCTGACCGGGAACACGCCTTGGTACAACATTACGCTCGGTATCGGAATGTGGATGGGCCGGTTCTTCGTCATCATACCGGCCCTGGCAATCGCCGGTTCGCTGGTTGCCAAGAAAACCGTTCCCGAGTCCGCGGGCACCTTTCCGACACACGGCGGCCTGTTCGTTGGTCTGCTGGTGGGTGTCATCCTGATCGTCGGCGGTCTCACCTTCTTCCCGGCGCTGGCAGTCGGTCCGATCGTCGAGCACCTCGCCATCGGCCTCGGGCAGACATTCTGATGAGCCCCGCCATGCGTCACAGTTCCCTGCAATTCAATCTCAAGCCCCGCGCCGGAAATTTGGCGCGGGGAGCAGAAAAGCGTGTGCGCGCTTCCGACATCATTCTCGGCGTGACGCTGACAATGTTGTTCGTCTGGCTCGCCGCATACGGGTTTATTCACATTCACAACTGGAGTCTCAAATGAGCCAGTCCAAATCAGCGAGTCTCATGGACTCCTCCATCTTGATCCCTGCTATCGGGGGCGCTTTCAAAAAGCTCAACCCGCGCAGCCTCATCCGAAACCCTGTGATGTTCGTGGTCGCTGTGGTTTCAGCCCTGACAACCGTGCTTTTCCTCAAGGACATCGCAACTGGTGGACAGAGCCTCGGTTTCTCCTTCCAGATCATCATCTGGTTGTGGTTTACCGTGCTCTTTGCCAACTTCGCCGAAGCGGTGGCCGAGGGGCGCGGCAAGGCCCAGGCAGATTCGTTGCGCAAAGCCCGGACGGAAACCCAGGCGAAGCTCCTTTCCGGCGATGACCGCAGCAATTTCAAGCTTGTGCCTGGCGCGAGCCTGAAGGTCGGCGACATCGTCCTTGTCGATGCCGGCGACATCATCCCGTCTGATGGCGAGGTTGTCGAAGGTATCGCCTCGGTCAACGAATCAGCAATCACTGGCGAGTCCGCACCTGTTATTCGCGAGTCCGGCGGTGATCGTTCTGCGGTGACCGGTGGAACGCAGGTTCTGTCCGACTGGCTGCGCGTCCGCATCACCGCAGCGGCGGGTTCAACCTTCATCGACCGGATGATCGCGCTCGTCGAAGGTGCCGAGCGCCAGAAAACGCCAAACGAAATCGCGCTCAACATCCTCCTCGCGGGCATGACGCTGATCTTCGTTCTGGCTACGGCGACAATTCCGAGCTTTGCCTCCTATGCGGGCGGCGCAATCCCGGTCGTCGTGCTTGTTGCCCTGTTCGTGACGCTGATCCCCACAACGATCGGTGCGTTGCTTTCGGCGATAGGTATTGCGGGCATGGATCGTCTTATCCAGTTCAATGTGCTGGCAATGTCCGGGCGCGCCGTTGAAGCAGCAGGCGACGTCGATACGCTGCTCCTCGACAAGACCGGCACGATCACCTTCGGTAATCGCCAAGCGACCGAGTTCTTGCCCGTCAAGGGCGTATCGGAGCAGGAACTTGCCGATGCCGCACAGCTTGCTTCGCTGGCGGATGAAACCCCGGAGGGCCGCTCGATCGTCGTACTGGCCAAGGAAAAATACGGCATACGGGCCCGGGACATGCAGACGCTGCATGCGACGTTTGTGCCTTTCACCGCCCAAAGCCGCATGAGCGGTGTCGATATCGATGGATCATCGATCCGCAAGGGCGCAGTCGACGCTGTTCTCACCTATGCCAATCAGCTGTCGCTTGCGACGCCGGGAGCGGGTGGAGCGGTTGTCGCGACACGCGCCACGGCCGAGACCATTCGTGATCTGCAGACTATTGCCAACCAGATCGCCAAGGGTGGCGGCACACCGCTCGCGGTTGTCCGCGATGGCAAGCTGCTCGGCATCATATACCTGAAGGATATCGTCAAGGGCGGCATTCGCGAACGTTTTGCCGAACTGCGCCGGATGGGAATCCGCACGGTGATGATCACCGGCGACAATCCACTGACCGCTGCCGCCATTGCGGCGGAAGCTGGCGTCGACGATTTCCTCGCGCAGGCAACCCCCGAAAACAAGCTGACGCTGATCCGCGACGAGCAGTCGAAGGGCAAGCTCGTCGCCATGTGCGGTGACGGTACCAATGATGCTCCGGCACTCGCCCAGGCAGATGTGGGCGTCGCCATGAACACCGGTACTGTTGCAGCCCGCGAAGCCGGCAACATGGTCGATCTGGACAGCGATCCTACCAAGCTGATCGAGATCGTGGGTATCGGCAAGCAGTTGCTGATGACCCGCGGTGCGTTGACGACCTTCTCGATTGCCAATGATATCGCCAAATACTTCGCCATTATCCCGGCAATGTTCCTGGCGTTCTATCCGCAGCTTGGCGCGCTCAATGTCATGGGACTGCAGACACCCCAGAGCGCCATCCTGTCGGCGATCATCTTCAATGCGCTCATCATCGTCGCACTTATCCCGCTGTCGCTGAAAGGCGTCAAATACCGGGCTGTCGGTGCTGGCGCGCTACTGAGGCGCAACCTTCTGATCTATGGCCTCGGCGGTGTCATTGTCCCCTTCGTCGGCATCAAAGCCATCGATGTGGTCATCACAAGCCTCGGCTTGGCGTAAAGGATTATTCCAATGTTAAAACAGCTCAAACCCGCGATTATCATGATCATTGCCTTCACGGTCATAACCGGCCTTATCTATCCTTTGGGCATGACTGGCATCGCTCAAGTCCTGTTCCCGCGGCAGGCCAATGGCAGCCTCATCGAGAAGAACGGAACTGTCATCGGTTCCGAACTGATAGGTCAGGCCTTCGCCACCGACAAGTACTTCCATGGCAGGCCATCTGCTGCGGGTGACGGGTACAATGCCGCTGCGTCCAGTGGGTCAAATCTTGGACCGACAAATCCGAAATTGATCGATCGAATCAAGACGGATCTGGCCGCCTTGCAGGCAACCAACCCGAATACTCTGGTGCCGATGGATCTCGTCACCACCTCAGGTAGTGGTCTGGATCCGCACGTCTCGCCGGAAGGGGCCTATTTCCAGGTGCCGCGCGTCGCCAAAGCGCGTGGTATCGATGAAACCCGCGTCCGCCAGCTGGTCGATCAGAACATCCAGGGCCGCGAGCTCGGTTTCATGGGTGAACCGGTCGTGAATGTGCTGGCGCTGAACCAGACACTTGATGGCCTGACGGCACAGTAGTTGAATGAGAGCCGGGGATCTGCAGCCGCAAACCCCGGCTCTGGCATGAGAGGCCCACAATGCCCACTGACAGCCGCGACACCGACAGGAGGCCATCGCCCGACGCACTCCTTGAAACTGCAGAGCGCGAGACGCGCGGACGGCTGAAGATTTTTCTCGGGGCGGCACCCGGCGTGGGCAAAACCTATGAAATGCTCATGGCTGGCCGAGCAGCACTTGCTGATGGCAAGGATGTGGTGATCGGCGTCGTTGAGACGCATGGGCGCAAGGAAACGCAGGCGCTAGTGGACGGTTTCGAAGTGATCAAACGCTCACAGATCAACTACAAGGATCATCGTCTTCAGGAGATGGACCTCGATGCAATCCTCGCACGCCGGCCAAGCCTCGTTCTGGTTGATGAACTCGCACATACAAACGCTCCAGGCACGCGCCATCCAAAGCGGTACATGGATGTGCAGGAGATACTGGCACACGACATCGATGTCTATTCGACAATGAACATCCAGCACGTCGAAAGCCTGAATGATGTCGTGGCGCAGATCACCAAGGTGCGGGTGCGCGAAACAGTGCCGGATTCGGTCATCGACCAGGCGGATGAGGTCGAGATCATCGATCTGACGCCCGCTGATCTGATCAAGCGTCTGCAGGAGGGAAAGGTCTACGTTCCGGCCAACGCCAAGCGCGCGATGGAAAACTATTTTTCGCCGGGCAATCTGACTGCCCTGCGCGAGCTTGCGCTGCGGCGTACCGCGCAACGTGTCGATGATCAGCTGCTCACCCATATGCAAGCGAATGCGATATCCGGGCCGTGGGCAGCCGGCGACCGGGTTCTCGTCTGTATCGATGAGCATCCAGGCGGTGCTTCACTTGTCAGATATGCCCGCCGTCTTGCGGATCGGCTTCGGGCGCCGTGGACAGCTGTTAACGTGGAGACACATCGTTCGACGCGTTTTTCAGAAGCGGATCGGAATCGGATCGCATCTACGCTGCGTCTCGCCGGCCAGCTAGGCGGTGATGCTATCACGCTCCCGGGCCGGGATGCGGCCGAGGAAATTGCACGTCACGCACGGGAAAACAATGTCACGCACATTGTCATCGGCAAGCCGCACAAGCCGCAATGGCGCGAACTCTTTGAAGGGTCGGTATCCCATGATCTGATCCGCCGGGCCGGCGATATCAGCGTGCATGTCATCTCGGGAAGCGAAGAGCGTGCGGGTCCCACGGTACGGACCGCCGAGCAGGCGCCGATGGCGAGCATCAGGATCAGAGCCTATCTCTTGAGCACTGCCTATGTGATCGGTGCACTCGCATTCGGCCTTTTGCTTTCGAGCGTGGTTGACGTGCGCAACATTGCGCTCGTCTTTCTCATGGCAGTGCTCGCTTCAGCCGTTTCAGCCGGACTCTGGCCGGCTTTGTTCGCATCCGTCCTTAGCGCCCTGATGCTCAATTTCTTCTTTCTCCAGCCGCTTTACACGCTCAATATTAGCGATCCTGAAAGCGTCATCGCGCTAGCCTTCTTCTTTGGTGTCGCAGTCATTGCCAGCAATCTGACCGCACGGGTCCAGCGTCAGGCTTCGGCGGCACGGCAACGTGCGCGAACGACCGAAGATCTCTATCTCTTCAGCAAGAAGCTCGCCGGGACCGGCACGCTCGACGATGTATTGTGGGCCACGGCGTTCCAGATCGCGTCCATGTTGAAGGTGCGTGTGGTCCTGCTCCTGCCGGATCATGGGACAATCGAGGTGAAGGCCGGCTATCCGCCTGACGATAGCCTGGACGATGCGGACATCGCGGCGGCGCGCTGGGCGTGGGAAAATAACCGTGCAGCAGGGCGGGGAGCCGACACGCTACCGGGTGCGAAGCGGCTCTACCTGCCGCTGCGGACAGGACGCATGGCGGTTGGCGTCATAGGGCTGGATAGTGACAAACAGGGGCCGCTGCTCACACCGGAGCAGCAACGCCTGCTCGATGCGCTGGCTGATCAGGCGGCTGTCGCCATAGAGCGCACACAGCTTGTGGCCGACGTCGACCGTGCCAAGCTCGCAGCGGAGGCCGACCGGCTACGCTCGGCGCTCCTGACGTCGATCTCGCACGATCTGAAGACTCCGCTTGCGGCCATCATGGGGGCGGCAGGTACCCTGAAGGAGTTTGCACCGGCCTTGCCGGTCGAGGCGCGGGTGGAACTGCTCGGGACTGTTATCGACGAGTCCGAGCGGCTCAACCGGTTCATCGCCAATCTGCTCGACATGACCAGGATCGAGTCTGGCGCAATGGAGCCGAATTTCGCGTTCCACTACGTTGGCGACATTGTCGGCACCGCGCTGAGCCGAGCTAAAAAAATCCTCGGGCACCACAAGACGGCGGTCAATATTTCGCCCGACCTGCCGATGCTGAGGGTCGATCCGGTGCTGTTCGAGCAGGTATTGTTCAACCTTCTCGACAATGCTTCCAAATACGCACCGGAAGGTTCCTCGCTGCGAATTCAGGCCTGGACCGATGATGGCTGGGTCATCCTGCAGGTCATCGACGAAGGGCCGGGCATCCCCGCCGACGATCTGGAGCGAGTTTTCAACACATTCTATCGCGTACGCAAGGGCGATCAGGTCACAGCCGGTACGGGGCTTGGCCTGTCGATATCACGCGGCTTCATAGAAGCCATGGGCGGCGCCATTAAAGCGGAAAGGCGTATCGACCGGTCGGGTACGATCTTCACGATCAGGATGCCTGTTCCGAAGGAGCCGCCAAACTTGGAAGAACTCATATGACAAATCCGAGTGTCAAGATCCTGGTTGTGGATGACGAGCCGCCTATCCGCAAGTTGCTCCGGCTCGGCCGGCTGATGCCGGCCGAGCTCTTCGCGCCCGGTCACTTGAATGACGGCGGCTGCCCAAGATCGAACGATGGCGGGTTGCCCAGGTCGTTGCCCAGAGCGGATGGCAAATTCAGCTGGATATTCTGCAGGTCGACCGCGGGCGTCGAATCAAGGAAGTAGGTAACCATCCCCGGAAAGGCGATGAGCAGTCCCACGAGGATGAGCTGCAGGACCAGCCATGGGATCGCACCCATGTAGATATCGCTGGTCTTGATCGATTTTGGCGCGATGCCCCGGAGATAAAACAGCGCAAAACCGAAGGGCGGGTGCATGAAGCTCGTCTGCATATTGGCGCAGATCATGACACCGAACCAAATGAGGTCGATTCCGAGTGCGCTTGCCGCCGGCGCGAGCAGTGGAATGACGATGAAGGCGATCTCGAAAAAATCAAGAAAGAAGGCGAGGATGAATATGAAGATATTGACGAAGATCAGAAATCCGACGACACCGCCCGGCAGGGAGGTCAGCATGGTTTCGATCCAGTGGCCGCCGCCAACGCCCTGAAACACCAGACTGAACACACGAGCGCCGAGCAGAATGAATACAACCATGGCGGTCAGGCGCATCGTCATATCCATTGCCTGATAAACGAGCTTCCAGGTCAGGCGGCGGTTCAGCCAGGCAATGAACATGGCACCGACAACCCCCATCGCTCCGGCTTCCGTGGGCGTGGCAAGGCCCATGAAGATCGTGCCGAGCACGATGAAGATGAGCGCAAGCGACGGGATCATGCCGCGCGCGCAGCGTGCCAGCAGCGGCCAGCCTCGGAGGGTGCGCGCTTCGGGCGGAAGCGCCGGAACGTGATCCGGCCTGATGATGCTGAGGACGAATACCCAGCCCGCGAACAGCAGCACCTGAACGATGCTCGCTCCGGTCGCGCCGATATACATATCACCCGGTGATTTGCCGAGCTGATCGGCAAGAACGATGAGCACAAGCGATGGCGGAATAAGTTGAGTGATCGTGCCGGAAGCCGCGATGACGCCGGTGGCGTGGCGGATATTATAACCGTATTTTGCCATCACCGGCAGCGAAATGAGTCCCATTGCAATCACAGAGGCTGCGACGGTTCCCGTGATTGCGCCGAGAATGGCGCCGACAAGGATGACTGCGTAGGAGAGGCCGCCGCGAACGCCGCCGAATAGCTGACCGAACCCTTCAAGAAGGTCTTCGGCGAGGCCGCATCGTTCAAGTATGACGCCCATGAACGTGAAAAACGGGATAGCCAACAGCAGCTCGTTGGAAAGCACCGAAAACATCTGGTAGGTGAGGTTACCCAGGAAGTCGGGGCTGATTTCTCCCATTTCGATGCCGATGAAGCCGAAGAAAAGTCCGACTGCGGCCAGGGAAAATGCCGCGGGATAGCCAAACACCATAAAGATGATCAGCCCGAAGAACATCAACGGGGCAAGATTGTCAGCAAAGAATGTCATCATTGAACGGGTTTCTCGTAGGCAAATTCACGAACATAATCAGTAGTGAGGGCGAGATAGCATTTGATGAGTTCTGAAATGCCCTGCAGACCTACCAGTGCGAAACCCACGGGCAGGCTCAACTTGACGGGCCAGAGCGGAAGACCGCCAGAATTGGACGATCCTTCATTGGTTACCCATGACAGGACGAACCAGGGCCATGTGAAATAAATCATCAGGCAACATATCGGCAGCAGGAAAAGCAGGCCGCCAAGCAAATCGATCCACGTCCTCGTTCTTTCGCTGACAGAGCCGTAAACGAGGTCGACGCGCACGTGCTCGTTCAATTTCAAAGTCCAGGCACCGCCGAGCATGACCATGCCGGCGAACAGATACCACTGCAGTTCGGAAAGGGAATTGGAGTTGCGACCGTAGATGGCCAAAATGCCGCGGAACAGACCGCCCACCCCGACATTGTGGTCCAGCCAGATCATCGTACTGATACTGTAACGCAGGAGCGCGTTGAAGGCGCAAACCAACGATGCAAACAAGACAAAATAGATCGCGACTATCGCTATGCGACGATTGAATTCATCGATCCAGCCCGTGATGGCCAGCCATCGTGACATGCAGTGTCCCCTCCCGTTTCACACCCTTCAAACCAGCCGGCGTCCTCTTGTTTGAGTTTTCAGCCGGCCTTGCGGGTTGACAGAGTTAACCCAAGGAATCGAACGTTGCAATGGCGGAACTTTCGTCAATTTCACCGAATGGAAGCGGGAGCCGGAGATCGGGAGCCTTCACTTCTTGATGCAATTGCGCAATCATCGGGAGGCGAGGAGGAACATCAATGGTGGCTGATTCGGATGTCTCGGGCGGCCTGACCGGGGGTTGCGTTTGCGGTCATGTGCGCTATCGCATGGAAACGACGCCGATCATTGTCCACGGCTGCCACTGCCGTTATTGCCAGCGGATGTCGGGTTCGGCTTTCGCGGTCAACGCCATGATCGAGGCGGACCGCATTATACTCACCGGTGAGGGCAAGCCCGACGCGATTCACACGGCCTCGGCATTGCCAGCCGGCCAGATAGTCCACCGCTGCCCGCGCTGTTCCGTACCGCTATGGGCCAATCATTCCCAGCTCGGTGAGACTTTCGCGCTTGTTTACGTTGGCACGCTGGACGACGCTTCAAAGCTATCTCCCGATATTCATTGTTTCACAACGACCAAGCATTCATGGGTCGCGTTGCCAGCGGGTATACCGGCCTTCGAAGGCAACTACGATGCGGAACAGGTCTGGAGCGCTGCAGCCAAGGCGCGTTTCACAACGGCGATGCAAGGTGAAATATGATGAAGCAGACGGCTCTTCCCTCAGGTGAGATGGTTCCGGTGCTCGGTCAGGGAACCTGGTTCATGGGCGAGGACAGACGGCAGTTCTATCAGGAAGCGGATGCATTGCGGCTTGGCCTCGATCTCGGCATGAGCCTGATCGATACGGCGGAAATGTATGGCAATGGCGGGGCAGAGGAAGTGGTCGCCGAAGCCATCGAACACAGGCGCGACGAGGTATTTCTGGTAAGCAAGGTCTTACCATCAAATGCATCGCGAAGGGGTACCGCACTCGCCTGCGAACGCAGTCTCAAACGCCTGAAATGCGAAACGATCGACCTTTATCTCCTCCACTGGCGCGGCGGCTACCCGCTTGAAGAAACAGTGGCTGGATTCGAAGACCTGATCAAGGCCGGGAAGATCCGGCATTGGGGCGTCAGCAATTTCGATACGGAAGATATGGAAGAGCTTCATGCGTTCGACGGCGGCAAGGCTGTCTCGACCAACCAGGTGCTTTACAATCTCAGCCGGCGCGGCGTCGAGTTTGAGCTATTGCCTTGGTGCCAGACGCAGAGGGTGCCGATAATGGCCTATTCGCCGATCGAGCAGGGGCGGATGCTCAATCATCCGGTACTCGCACGTATTGCCAAGGAGTGCGGGGCAACTCCTGCCGCGGTGGCGTTGGCTTTTGTTCTGAGCCATGACGGGGTCATCGCTATTCCAAAATCGAGTACTTCCAAGCACATACGGGAGAATCGCCGCGCTGTAGACGTAATGCTGACTGCGGATCAACTCGCTCTTCTGGATGAAGCTTTCCCCCCCACCGCGACGAAAACGACCGCTTGAGATGTTGTAGGGTCAGGTGCCATTTCGATCATATTAATGGGTCCTGACCCTAGATTTCTCCGGAGACATCGCGCCGCTGTCTGTCCAGTTCTTCGCTATAGCGGCGGAGTGTATGGCTTTCGGTAAGGAGGCCGATGACGCGGCGCTCGACAAGGTCACTGACGACAGCCAGTTCTTCACTTTCTGCCTTGTCAAAAATAGCGGCAGCCTGTTTGGCGTTCATCTGGGGTTGCAGGAAGTCGTTCTTGTATTTGATCAGGCCGATGATCGATTGGCCTTCGTCGGAGCTTTCGGTCACGCCCGAATGTGCCTCCGGTACCAGAACCATGCCGGCATATTTGTTGTTATCGTCGACAATGATCACGCGCTGGGTTGAACCAAGCGGGAAATCACGGCGAAACTCATCGATGCTCAAGCTGGATTGCGCTGTTCGGACATCGACACGCATGAGCTTGGCAACGGTCAGATTGCGAATCCAGCCCACATCATGGGCACTTCTGATACTTTCGCCCCTCAGGTGGAAACGCCAGGTAGCGAACGAATAGCCGAACAGATTGCGTACAGTGAGCGAGGCGGTAATCACGGCCGCAAGGACCAACACCGTTATGGGAAAATCGCCAGTGATCTCGAGGGCAAGGAACGTCATGGTCATAGGGCCGCCGATGACCGATACGGCCAGCGCACTCATGCCGACAACGGCATAAATAACTGGTGTCAACGTCGCATGGGCGAAGACGTAGGGTGCCGAATAAGCAAAGAGCTTGCCCAATAAAGCGCCCATGAACAGCGAGCCGAAAAACAGGCCGCCGCGGAAACCCGAACCGATGGAAATCGCCGAGGCAAACGCCTTGAGCAGGAGGACGCCAATCAAAGCCGCGATCGGAGTTGTGTTATCGAGATTGAGGTGCAGTGCGCCGTGACCGCCGGAGAGAACCTGAGGTGAGATCAGCGCCAAAAGGCCGATGAGAGCACCGCCAAACAATGGCCGGATCGGTCCGGGAATAAAGCTCTTTCGCGCAATCTGCTCGATAAACGCGACCCCCTTCATGAGAAGGATGCCGGCCAGTGCGCAGAAGACACCGAGAAGCAGAGCCGGGATATAATCTGCCGGGACTACTGTACCGAAATTGCCGATATCGATGATAAAATTATCGCCGGCTAGCACGCGCGCGATAATTGTGGCGACAAGCGCAGAAACGACGACTGGCGCGAGACTAAGGATCGTATAGGAGCCGATGATCAACTCGAAGGCGTAGAATGAACCGGTTAGCGGGGCGTTGAACGCAGCCGCAATCGCGCCGGCTGCGCCACAACCTACGAGGATTCGCAGGTCCGAACGACGCAATTTCAACGAGAGGCCAATCTTCGAAGCGAGGCCCGATGCAAGTTGGGTGTAGCCGGCTTCGAGACCAACCGATGCGCCGAAACCGTTGGAGATGAGGTTTTGAGCAGTAATGATGAGGCTGTCATTGAGTGAAAGACGTCCGCCGTGCAGTGCGTTTGCCTCGATGGGGTCGACCATGGGTCGTTTGCGATAACGGTTGAGGATAAGCAGTAACAATCCCAAAATGGCACCGCCCGTCACAGGTGCGACGAGCAAAAGAACGTGATCATTCGCCATGATCGACGAGAGCCGCTCGCCTTCGTTCAACCCGAAAATCAACTCGTGCATCGTCTGTGCGATGAAGCTCATGGCGGTGACGACGGAGCCCGATACGATGCCGACAGCAGCTGCCGCAAGAACCAGGCCGAGTTCGGTGCTGCGGGCAAATGCACGCAACCGGCTTGGTGCAAGAAATATAGAGAAAATGCCCAATCGGCGCAGTGCCAGTTTGCGAGACATTGTCGGCCCGGAGAGTTTGGTTTGATCATCAGAGGACAGGTCGACAGCCGAATATACGTCTATTGTGTCAATGCGTTGGCACGATTCATATCATTTTCATTCAGATGATGGCGCGCGAGTCCTGCGCGCGCCCTGAGTTCCTTAGTGGCTCAGCAGACGAGCAGCCAGCTTGCTGTGTGACAGGTTGGGCCCGAGTGCCTGGCGCGCCGCCTCGAAAGTGTTCCAGTCAGCCGCATGCCAATCTGGCACTCGATGAGCCCCACTATAAAGTCAGCCTTTTGTCGGAGAGGGGCGGGCTGATCGCTTCGTCCGCTGGTTTTTCTGTCAGCACTGACCCTTTCAGCGACGCTCCATTCGATACGGTGCTGGTGGTGGGTAACAATGACGTCGAGCCGGTGTCGTCAGCCCTGATCGATTTCTTGCGCGAAGTCGCACCGCGATCACGCCGCATTGGCTCGACCTGTACCGGCGCTTTCATCCTTGCCGAGGCCGGGCTGCTGGACGGGCGGCGCGCGACGACCCACTGGTTCCATGCCCGGAATTTCCAGCGGATGTTTCCCAACGTGAAGATGGAGGAGGATCGCATCTTCATCATCGACGGACCGGTCTGGACATCCGCCGGCATGACCTCGTGTATCGATCTGGCTTTGGCGCTGGTGGAAAAGGATCTGGGGATCGATATAGCCAAATCAGTTGCCCGAAAGCTCGTCGTCTATCATCGCCGTGCGGGTGGGCAATCGCAGTACTCGGCGCTGTTCGAACTTAATCCGAAATCTGACCGAATCCAAAAGAGTCTCATCTATGCCAGGGAAAATCTGCACAAGGAGCTGTCGGTAGAGCAACTCGCGGAACTCGTGCATCTCAGCCCGCGCCAGTTCAGCAGGGCGTTTCAGGCAGAAACCGGCCAATCACCCGCCAAGGCTATCGAGAACCTGCGCGTGGAGGCGGCGCGGTTGATGATTGAAAATGGTCGCATCCCGATTGATACAATCGCCCGCGATGTTGGGTTCGGTGATCGGGAACGCATGCGCCGCGCATTTCTGCGGGCTTTCGGGCAGCCACCGCGATACATGCAGCGGAATGCTCGGACAGAGGCTATTTCATAGCCATCTGAAGCGCGGCCAGAGTCGATTCCAGCAAAACCTGTGCGCCCAGTATGGAGTGTTCGGGTTTGACGAATTCCGCTTCATTGTGGCTGAGACCATCGCGGCAAGGCACGAAGATCATGGCAGCATCGGTGACCCGCGCAAGGAAAAGTGCATCATGGAACGCGCCCGACAGCATTGGCTTGGAGGTAATACCGAGACGCGTTGTTGCCTGATCGATAGCTTGCAATAGCAATGGAGAAAATTGCGCCGGTGGCATGTCGAACGTTCTGCGGATGGTCACTGCACAACCGAACGTCGCCGCCTTTTCTTCGCAGGTTGCGCGAATATGGTCCTCCAGTCGTGCCAGTTCGGCAGCGTCCGGATGGCGCAGGTCGACGCTGAAGGATACCTTGCCGGGAATGGCGTTGATTGACGCTGGCTCTAGCGATATGCGGCCGATGGTCAATCGGGCCCGCTCATCGTTGGGCATGACAGAATTGTAAAGCTCCTGTAGCGCTTCGGTGACCGCTACCAGCGGATCGCGGCGGAACGAGAGCTGCGTCGTTCCGGCATGGGCGGTCTGCCCAGTGACCACGACCTCGAGCCAGCGCGTACCTTGAATCGCATGGACGATGCCGATCGGGATATTCTCGCGCTCAAGCGATGGGCCTTGTTCAATATGCAATTCCAGATAACCGGAGAGCGGGTTTCCTAGCGGGCGCAGGATCGCTTGCGGAAGTGCATCGAGTGTCGCCGCAAGTTCCTCGCCCAATACCTTGCCGTCGGGAGAATGGGCGGAGTGCCATTGAGCCGGGATTGTACCCGTGGCAAAGGCCATCGATCCCATGCAACCTGGAGCGTACTGGCTGCCTTCCTCGTTGGTCCAGGCAACGACCTCGACAGCCGAGGGTGTCTGGATGCTGGCATCCTCCAGCGATTCGAGCACTTCGAAGGCTGACAATGTACCAAGCGCGCCGTCGAAGCGACCTCCCATGGGCTGACTGTCAAGGTGGCTGCCGATCAAGAAAGGCGGAAGGTCGTTGGAAAGCCCACGCCGGTGGATGAACAAATTGGCCATTGGATCCTGGAAAACGCCAAAGCCGCGCTCCAAAGCCAGATTTGCAAGTTTAGTCCGGGCGCTCCGATCTTCGGGAGACAGTGCCTGACGGTTGACGCCACCTGCCGGCGTAGCGCCAATAGCAGCGAAGTCATCCAGTCTCTGAAGGAGACGCTCTCCGTTGATCTTGCCACCTCTGTTCATTGCGATTTGGGTCAATCTTTCGCAATCGCCCAGGCAAGCATCTGTTCGAACAGCGTCTTATAGCCCTTCCACGCTATAAAATCCGAAGGGAGCCAGTGCGGCCCGACATCGGAGGTCCAGGCGAGTGTGCGGCCTTTGCCGTAGGTGCCCGTGACGAGAAGGGGCTGTGAGCCGTAGTCGGTGGAAACCGTTGCAAGGACTTCCGCGCCGTCCTTGACCGTGACCTCGTTGTAACCGAGCAAGATCGGCCAGTCCTTGCCGAGTCCCTGCAAAATGCGATGGTCGCCAGAGCCGGTTACGACAGGGGTGAACCCTTCCGGCACCTCGATGCGGTCGTCGACGGAAAGGCAAGTCACCGGCAGGACCTCTTCCACCGCCGTCTTGTGATAGCGTGCGCCGCCATTGATACCCTGGAAACTGTAGTAGCCCCCAAACATCAGCAGCGCACCACCATTGCGAACATAGTCGCGCAGCAGGCGAAGGCGGTTCGGCGTCGTCTTCGAATGAATCCACGTATCTGGATGCAGGAGCAATGTGTTGGCGCCGATATCGGAAAGAATGATCGCCTTGTACTCGGACAACGCTTCAATCGTTTGAGGGAAGTCGCGTTGCGCTTCGTGCGCCGGCATGAATTTCACGTCGAAGTCGCTGTCCTCCAACGCCTTCAGCAATTCGTCGGCGCCGGTGTGGTAGGTGACGGTCGGGAATTGGTCGAAACCCTTGATGTGGGTCGCGGTGGAAACCCATGACTCACCGGCGAGTAGAACTTTGTGTTTGGACATGAAAACTCCTTGAATACCAAAACGCAGCGATCAAGCCACAGCGGAAAATACGGATCTGGGGTTGTCTGTGAGCATGCGCTCGATGGTTCCGGCGTCGACGCCGTGGCGCTTGAGGCGTGGCACGAAGTGCTTGAGAATATAGCCGTAACCGAAGCCGCCATAGCGTGTCAGCATCATCTTCAGGAATACGTCCTGCGAGAGCAGAACGCGGTCGCCAAACCCCATATCGACGAGTGAGCGAATGGCACGGGCGTTCTGTTCGTCAGATGGTGACTGAGCATCCTGATCGGCGTAGTAATAGTCCATGCCGATCATATCGTATTCGAGGAACGCGCCGCGCTTGGCGAGCCCAGCCTGGTAGGGCAGATCCTCGTGACTGGGGTTCATGTGGCAGAGTATCGTGTGGTGGAGATCCGCGCCTTCTTCTTCGACGATGTCCAGTACCTGGTTGGCAAGACGTTCCCAACCTGGCAGATGGATCGATAGCGGCACGCCGGTAAGACGGGACGCACGCGCCGAAGCCCGCAACGACTTGCGCTCTTCGGATGTGAAGTCCTTGCTGACGCCAACTTCACCGATGATTCCCGCCATGATCTCGGGTTGCGTATTGCCGCCGCCCACATCGTTGACGAGAAATTCGGTGACCGCATCGACATCCATAGCTTTCAGCCATTCGGGATGGGTGTGTTGCAGGTAGAAGCCGGAGCCCATGACGATCTTCAGATTGGCCATGCGGGAGATGCGCCGCAGCTTCACCGGATCGCGGCCGATGCCGATGTTGGTGGGATCGACGACGGTGTGGCCACCGAGCGCCTGAAAGCGTTTGAGTTCGGAAAGCGCAAGGTCCGCATCGTCCAAGGAAACGTTGTCACGATTCATGTATGGGTTCATGCGCAATTCGCCGATGATCTCGATCGATACAGGCTGATCCGCGATCGCCAATTCGTCGGGATGGCACGGGCATTTCCAGGTTGTGGCTCCATCCAGCAGAATGTGCTCATGCATCAGGGTAACGCCCATTTCGGCGACAGGCAGCGGCCCCTGAACGGTCATCAGGGTTCCGGACTTGATCCCGATCGGTGCACGTCCGCGTTCATTGTTCTGAAAGTCGAGGCCTGTCATTCATCTGCTCCGGATCGCGCCGCGGAACAGACGGAAGTTCAACCAGATTGCGACAAGGATGATCGTGCCGGTAACGATGGGTGTGAAGAATGGTGACATGTGCGCAAGGATAAGGCCATTGCCGATAACGGCGACGGTCAAGGCTCCAAGGACGGTGCCAATCAGCGTGCCCCGGCCGCCGAAAAGACTGGTCCCGCCGAGCACGACGGCGGCAATCACTTCCAGCTCAAAGCCTTGTCCGGCATTGGACGAACCAGAGCCGAGGCGGGCGGCGAGGATGATACCGGCCGCTGCCGCTGCTGTGCTCGAGAGGACATAAACCATCAACGTTGTTAGCCGCGTATCGACACCGGCGCGGCGGACAGCCTCGGCGTTCGCACCAATGCCGGTCACATAGCGGCCGAAGCGGGTTTCGTTGAAGACGAGGTACGCGACGACAAGCACGACGAGGGCAATCAGCGCGGGGACCGGCACGCCGAGAAACCAGGCGCGGCCGATAACCGTGAAAGGGCTCGTTGCTTCGACCGGGATGGAATAACCGCCAGTGATAAGCAGAGCTATGCCGCGGATGACAGACAGCCCGGCCAGCGTGACGATGAAGGCAGGTATCCGCTCATATGCAATGAAAAAACCTTGAATTGCACCAATGGCAGCGCCAAGCAGCAGCATCGCGACGATGACCAGTGGCCAGGGCAAGCCAGCCTGCAATGTCACGGCCGACAGGGTGGCGACGAGCGCGAGAACAGAACCGACCGAAAGGTCGATACCACCCGTTGTGATGACGAAGGTCATGGCAGCCGCCACGATCAAGAGTGGTGCCGATTGCCTGACAATGTTGAGGAGATTCGGCGCCGTTAGAAAGGCGTCGGTAATGCCGGAGAACAACAGGCACACGACGAGAAAGAAGATGGCAATGGAAACGACGCTGCCGTTGGCCATGAAACGATCGTGCAGCGTGCTTTTTCGGACGCGCGTCTGAGCGGCGGCCGGATGCAGGGCATCGTTGCTTGAAGTCGATGGATTGCTCATGGCCGTGCTCCATTGTCTTCGCTGCGGCGCGCCGAACGAGCCTGGAACTTGCGCCCGACGATGAGGTTCACCACGTCTTCGATGCTGGTGTCTTCAATGCGTCTTTCGGCGACATTGCGGCCCTCATACATAACCTGAATGCGGTCGCAGACCAGGAACAGATCCTGCAGACGGTGGGTGATCAGGATCACACTGACGCCGCGGGCGCTGACAGCACGAATAAGATCAAGAACTGCCTCGACCTCCGCGACCGCGAGGGCTGCCGTTGGTTCGTCCATGATGAGAACGGAAGGTTCGAAGGAAGCCGCGCGGCCGATGGCGATGGATTGACGCTGGCCACCAGAAAGATTTTCAACCTTCAGACCCGTATCCGCAATGACGATGCCAAGCCGGTCGAGCATGGTGCGGGCCTCGTCGTGCATCCGCCTTTTGTCGAGAAAGGGCATGCCCAATATCCGGCGTCTCGGTTCCCTTCCAAGGAATATATTACCCGCCACATCGACGGTATCGCACAGGGAAAGGTCCTGATAAACCATCTCCACATGTTCTGATCTTGCGTCGGCGGGCGAGGAAAAAGATACGGTCTTGCCGTCGATCTCGATAGTTCCTGCGTCCGGTATGACGGCGCCGGACAAAACCTTGCTCAGAGTCGATTTGCCGGCACCATTGTCGCCGACGAGACCGAGCACTTCACCGGGCTTCAGGCTCAACGATACATTGTCGAGTGTCTGGATCGTATTGTACCGCTTGGATATGCCGGTCATGCGGACCCGGTAGGTTTCATTACCAATATCGTTCATCGCAATACCATTGGGTTAAATGACGATAGGACCGGGCGCGGCATGTGCGGCCGCGCCCTTGCAGCACTTGTTCTACTTGAACATGCCGCGGAACTGGTCGACGTTTTCCTTCGTAACAATTGTTACCGGCACGTTGATGATGGGCTCGATTTTTTCGCCCTTCTTCAGTTTGGTCAATGCCTCGATGGCAGCCTTGCCTTCACCGGCAGGATCCTGCTGAACAACAGCTGTGACCCAGCCAGCATCGATGCCCTCAACGGCTTGCTTGGTCAGGTCCCAACCGAAGACCTTGACGTCCCCCGTGCGGCCCTGGCTCGTAACGGCAGACACGGCACCGACCAGAGCCGGCTCACCCGTTGCGTAGAGCGTCGTCATGTCCGGATTGGCGGTCATCAGGTTTTCGGCGGCAGTCAGCGCCACGTCCTGCACGTTCTGGCCATCGACTGTATCAAGGAAGGTGATCTTCTGGCCACTGTCCGCAACGGCCTTCTTGAAGCCGTCCAGACGCTGGTTCTGAATGAAGGAATTGAGAGCGCCGATCACGCCGATTTTGGCAGTTCCCGACAAGTTGGACTTGACGTAGTCGGCATAGAACTTGCCGATGTCTTCGCCCGCCTTGGTGTTGTCGACACCGACGAAGGCGACATTGTCCCCATCAGGGATCTGCGCATCGATGGCGATAACCGGGATGCCGGCAGTCTTGGCGGCGGTGATCGCAGGCTTCACACCGTTCACATCGATAGCAACCAGAATGATGCCGTCGACCTTCTGGGTGATATAGTTTTCCATGGCGTCATTCTGGGCGCTTGGAACATTGTTGGCGTTGAAGATAACCAGTTTGGCACCGGCGGCATCGGCCGCCTTTTGTGCGCCTTCATTGATCTGGTTAAAGAAAAGTGCCTGCTGGTTGATCGTGACCAGCGCAAAGGTATCGGCCCAGGCGGACGAGCCAACAACAAGACACATGGCGACAGCTGCAGCACAGCCCGAAAGTATTTTGGTAAGACGCATCCCGATTCCCCTTTTTATTTGATGGAACGCCCATGTGAGGGCTTGTTTAAAAAACTGAACGCAGGGGCATAATTCAAGAGACTTGAATGCTTGTCAAGTAGTTTGAACAAGTTCAATCTAATGCTAAGGGCGGACGCGCGCCTAAAACGTCGGTGGTGTATTGACCCAGAAAATACTTGCACGCTTTTTGCCCGTGTTCCGGTAGGAGTGGGGCAGGTCGGAGTTGAAGACGAACGCGTCGCCCTCTTTGAGCTCAAACTGTTTTTCGCCGACTGTGAGTTCGACTTCACCCGAGAGAATATAGCCCACTTCTTCGCCTGCGTGTTGGATCGGGCCTGCGCTGGCTCCATCCTTTTCGATATGATGGATGTTGCATTGGAGCAGGTGCCCAGGCGAATAGGGAATGACGCGCTCCAGCGATATGCCTTCACCGCGCCGCAAAGGATCAAGGGCGATCAGTGGCCTTGCGCCCGCACGGAAGACGATGCCTTCCTCGCCGTCCGACTCTTCGAACATCCAGCCGATATTGGTTTCGAGAACCTGGACCAATCGGTGCAGCATCGGCAGGGAAGGCGATGCCTTGCCATTCTCGATTTTCGACAACAGGCTTTCTGAACAGTTGGCGGCTTCGGAGAGGGCCTTCAGTGTCAGGCCGCGTGTCTGCCGTGCCAGTTTCAGCCGTATGCCAAGCCGAGCCGGATTTGTCTCGGTGATACCGTTTGGCTGTTTTTCGAGTTCAATCTTGTTCATGCCTTGCCGTGACCTGTCAGCTGGTCAATAGGTTGTGAATTCGTAAATCTGGTCAGCAGATTTAGAGTGCACGACCTCGCATACCTTGGCGCTCATGGTCTGACAATGCAAGATCAATCCCATTTCGTGTCGCCGAGTGCATTCAGGGGTATCTTCAGAAAGCGTTCGCCGTTCGCTTCTGGATCAGGCAGCCTTCCGCCATTCATGTTGACCTGCAGGGCGGGCAGAATAAGTCTGGGCATGGGGAGTGTCTTGTCGCGGGCTTGTCTCATTGCCACGAACTCTGCTTGGGATTTGCATCGGGATACGTGGATATTGTGGCGCTTCTGGTCGACCACAGTGGTTCCCCAGCGAGGTTCACGCCCCCCGGGTTGATAGTCGTGGCCGACAAAGACTCTGGTCTCATCCGGGAGCGCAAGAATGGATTGAATGGATTGCCATAGATGCTTGGCGCTTCCCCCCGGAAAGTCGCAGCGGGCGGTGCCGCCGTCCGGCATGAACATCGTATCGTGGATGAAGGCGCAGTCGCCAATGACATAGGTGATCGACGCAAGTGTATGGCCCGGTGAGAACATCACGACCCCGGTCAGCTTCCCGATGTTGAAACGGTCTCCCGCGTGAAACAGGTGGTCCCATTGCGATCCGTCAGCGGGAAAATCCGGCCAGTTATAGAATTGCTTCCACAAGGCCTGAACCTCGACGATATGGCCGCCGATCGCGGTCGTTGCGCCTGTCCTGGTTCGCAGGTAGTCGGCTGCCGAAAAATGGTCGGCGTGCGGATGGGTCTCCAGTATCCACTCGACCTTCAACCCATTGGCGTCAACGAACTCCAATATTCGGTCAGCGTTGAGGGTAGCAGTCGCTCCGGACTTTTCGTCGAAATCCAGAACCGAATCGATAATCGCACAATGCCGGGTCACGGGATCTGCAACGACGTACTGGACGGAGTTCGTTCGTTTGTCGAAGAATGCTTGAACATCCGGTTTTATGGCGGCTTCCAACATTTTCGCGCGTCCCCCGAGCTCGGTCTTGACACGATTCTCGCTGCTTTTGGTTCAGCTTGTCAATCAGCGTAAGGATTGGGTCATGATACATTATTCTGTTGAACCAGGCGTTGTGCTTTGGCCTTTCGCGATGCTCCTGAAATCACATGCACGATCACTGCCGCGAAAACGATCGATCCACCAAACATTGTGCTCTTACTTGGCACCTCGCTGAACACGAGCCAGACCCAGAATGGCGCCAGGGGAGCATCGAGGGAACCGATCAGCGCGGTTTCGATCGGTGGAAGGAGCTTCGCCCCAAGGGTGAAGAGGGCAAGGCCCACGGCAGAAACCAGTATGCCGAATAGCGCAATGAGCATCAGATCATGGGCCGTCACGCCGAGCGGATTGCCAAGCGGCCAGCAGACGAGGGAACTGACGAGGGCCGACAGGCAGGCCGCAGGCATGACTGAAACATCCGGCGAGCGGCGGACGATGATCATGAGCACCGCCATACACAGTGTCATGCCAAAAGCGAGAGCATCGCCGAAGACAGTACCTTCGATGCTGAAACCAACCATAAGCGACACCCCGGTCGCGGCAGCGATGCTGGCGAGAATGGCACTCCACGTCGATCGTTCACCGAGAACGAACCAGCCAAGAATTGCTGCCACAAACGGGATGGTGGCATAGATGACAGCGACATGCGCTACGGTGGTTTCCTTCAAGGCACTGATGAAAAACACCATGCCGAGCGCGGAAATGCCAACGAAAAGCCAGCCAGCCTGACCCATGTCGCGGAAGCTCGCCCAGAACCGGCCGCGCTCGGTAAAGGCCATCACCGTCGCTATGCCGAGCGAACCGAAAATGCCGCGCCATGCGAGAATGGTCCAATTGTCCTGCGGGATGACGCGCGTGAACAGACCCGCAAGGCTCCATGCAATGGCCGAGCCGGTTACGAAAAGCAGTCCGAGTTGATAAGCCGATGGCTTCATGATTGCCTTGACGGTTCGAGGACAGGACACGTGCGTGATCTAGCGCCGCTGTTGCATGAGATGGCAAGGCGCCGAGCGCCAAAATTGAGATGTTACTGACACGATGATGTCAGTTGTTGAGTAAGAACGGCGTACGCAGTTTGTATAACAATCACACAATCTTGATTGTATCGGGCACCGGCTTAATTGACCCGAGTTGCTGGTCTATCTAACATTGGAGTCGTTCCAAGTTCTCGCCAACTTTTTGCACGCGCCGCATATCCCGGCCCCGATTGTTGGAAGTTTGATCCCAAGGATTGCCTGTGAAATTCGGTCGTTTTCTTACCGGTCTTGGAGCACTGATCGTTGTCGGTGCTGCGGGTGCTTTTGTTTACGCGTGGAAGCGGGAAATTGCTCCAATCAAACCACCGGAACGCGGGTCTTTCGATCAAGCATTGGTCGAGCTGGGGCGAAACTCGCTGCGGTCGGCAATTGCACCGCTTGTCACACCAACCCGGGAGGGAAATCCTTTGCGGGCGGGCTGACAATTCCGACACCGTTCGGGACGATATATTCCAGCAACATCACACCCGATCCGGAGACCGGTATAGGAACGTGGTCGGAGGCAGCTTTTCAACGGGCCATGCGCGATGGCGTCGGACGCAAGGGCGAGCATCTCTCGCAGCCGAAGTCGAAGCTCAAGTCCCCCGACGCTTATGAATATATTGGCAAGCCTTTCGCGCGTGTGGATATCCCGGCCAAGGTTACCGGCGGCCCCGCCTATGTACAGGACATGCGGTTGCCGGGGATGTTGCATGCCCGCGTCATTCGCCCGCCAAGCTGGTTCGCGACGCTGAAGAATATCGATACCGCTTCCATCAAGGCGATGCCGGGTGTGGTTGCTGTTATTCGTGATGGCAATTTCCTCGCAGTGGCTGCGGAGAAGGCGTTTCAGACCGTACAAGCCATGCGGGCTTTGACGGACCTTGCCGAATGGGAAGAAACGCCCCGCCTGCCGAACGAACAGGATCTACCCGCCGTTCTGCAAAAGAGCGAAAGCGAGCAGGGCGTCGTCGCCGAGGCTGGCGGTGATTTTACTGGCGGCGTGAAGACATTCAGCGCTCAGTTCATGCGGCCATATCAGATGCATGCATCGATCGGATCTTCGTGCTCCGTGGCTCATCTCGACAACGGCACGATGACGGTGTGGACCCATACCCAGGGCGTTTACCCGGACCGCAAGGCTATCGCGCAAATGCTCGGCATGCCGCTGGACAAGGTTCGCTGCATCCATACGGAAGGATCAGGCTGCTATGGACATAACGGCGCCGACGATGCAGCCGGCGACGCGGCATTGATTGCACGTGCCCTGCCAGGCCGACCTGCGTGACCAGGAGCATCTATGGGAACCGTACGGTCCGGCAATGCTGACCAAAGTCAGCGCATCGCTCGATGCATCGGGCAAGATCGTCAATTGGAAATATGACCTTTGGAGCAACACCCACTCGGCAAGGCCCGGCAGTGCGGGCGCACTGCTACCTGGGCAACTGATGGCGTCGGGCTATCCGCCAGACAAACCCGTGATGAGCATAACGCCGCTTGGCAATGGCGATCGCAACGCCATCCCGCTCTATTCCATCCCCAATATGCGGGTGCTTTGGCACTTCGTCGCCGATATGCCAGTGCGGGTTTCTTCGCTACGCGGGCTGGGCGCCTATGCAAACGTCTTTTCGATTGAAAGTTTCATGGATCAGCTGACGAAGGAAGCAGGAACCGATCCGGTTGAATTCCGTCTCAAGCACATGGAGGATCCAAGGGCACGCAAGGTGATCACGACGGCGGCCGAGGCTTTCAACTGGTCGAGCGATCCCATGCCAGAAGGACGCGGCCGGGGATTTGCCTTTGCCAAATACAAGAACCATGCCGCCTATCTGGCACTGGCGATGGAGATCGATGTCGACAAGGAAACCGGCAATATCCGCATACCGCGCATTGTCTCTGCTGTCGATTGCGGCGAGGCGGTGGCACCGGATAGCATCCGTAACCAGACTGAGGGCGGCATCATCCAGTCGTTGAGCTGGACGATGTATGAAGAAGTCAATTTCGATAATACCCGGATTACCAGTTCGGATTGGTCGACCTATCCGATCCTGCGTTTCAGTGCTGTGCCGAGTGTGCTCGATGTCCATATCGTCGATAATCCTGGTTCGCCCTATCTCGGCGTCGCCGAGGCGGCAAAGGACCGACATCCGCCGCACTTGCCAACGCAATCGCCAATGCAACTGGCAAGCGCATTTGCGATCTGCCTTTTTCGCCGGCGCGGGTGAAAGCAACGCTCGGAGTTTGACACGACTTCAGCGTAACCTGATTTGGCTGGAGCCTCTTGCATCATGCGGTCTTGATTGGTGGGATGCCCTGTCGCATAACTGCGGCGCATTCATCCGCAGCCAGCATTCGCAGCTGGGCTGGAAGCGCGCCACGCCACAGATATCAGGAATCAGACTATGCCAAATACAATTGTGCCCAGCTCCGGTGTTCTTGTCGGTCGCGCCAAAATTCCCGGCCATGCCACGCCGCGGATTGTTGCGGTGCGTGATGGCGTAGTTTTCGATATCACTGCCAAAGCAGCGCCGACGGTGCGCGATATTGCCGAACTCGACAATCCAGCCAGTTATGTTTCCGGAACTGCGGGAACCAGGCTTGGTGATGTGGACGCTATCATCGAGAACAGCTGGACAGAAAAACATGATCCGGCGCTTCCTGCGCTGCTTTCTCCGATCGATCTGCAGGCCGTAAAAGCGTCAGGTGTGACCTTCGTCGCTTCCCTGCTCGAACGCGTCATCGAGGAACAGGCGAAAGGCGACAAGGCCAAGGCCGATTCACTGCGTGACGACGTTCTCAAGCTTATCGGCGCGGACCTCTCAAAGATCGTCCCGGGTTCTCCTGCGGCGATGCAGGTCAAGGAGGCATTGATCGCCCGCGGCGTCTGGAGCCAGTACCTCGAAGTCGGGATCGGTCCCGATGCCGAAATCTTCACCAAGGGTCAGCCCATGTCGACTGTGGGCTTCGGTGCAGATGTGGGGTTGCACCCGATTTCGAGCTGGAACAATCCGGAACCGGAAATCGTGCTGGTCGTTTCAAGTGCCGGGCGCATCGTTGGTGCAACACTCGGCAACGACGTCAATTTGCGTGATGTGGAAGGACGCTCGGCTTTGCTGCTGGGCAAGGCGAAAGACAACAATGCCTCGGGCTCTGTCGGACCATTTGTTCGCCTGTTCGATGGTGATTTCACCATAGAGACCGTCAAGGCCGCGGAACTCAGCATGCGCGTCGAGGGAGAGGACGGGTTTGTGCTCGATGGCCATTCTAGCATGGCGAAAATATCACGCACACCGGAATCGCTGGTTGAAGCTACGATCGGAAAGCACCATCAATACCCGGACGGTCTTGTGCTCTACCTCGGAACCATGTTCGCGCCGGTCAAGGATCGCGATGGACCGGGCAAGGGTTTCACCCACAAGATGAACGACGTTGTTTCGATCTCGACCCTTTCATTGGGAACATTGTCCAACCGCGTCCGGCTTTCAACCGAATGCGCGCCATGGACTTACGGTACCAGCCATCTTTTGCGTGATCTCGCAAAAGCAGACCTTCTCTAGGTCCAGAAATAGCGGACGATGTGAAAGAAGATCGGGGCGGCAAAGACCAGACTGTCTGCCCGGTCAAGCATGCCGCCATGGCCCTCGATCAGGTGGCCCCAATCCTTGACACCACGATCACGCTTTATCGCGGAGGCGACCAATCCGCCGAAGAATCCCATGATGCAGGCGAGCGCGGCCATCAGGCCGGCTTGTGCCGGTGTGAAAGGCGTCAGCCAATAAAGCGCGGCTCCGAGGAGTGATGCGCTGATAACACCACCGATCAAACCTTCCCAAGTCTTGGACGGTGATATTTTGGGCGCTACCTTGTTCCTGCCGAAGAGCTTGCCGAACACGTATTGCAGCACATCGCTGCCCTGCACTGTGGCGATCAGAAATGCAATGAGCAGGAGGCCTTTGCCTTCGAAACCGGGTATCGGAAGCGTCAGCAGAGCCGGTACATGGCTGAGGCAATAGATAGAGAGCATGATACCCCATTGCTGCTCGCTGACGCGCTCGAGGAACCGCTCAGTATCGCCGGAGATCGCTGTCAAAGCGGGCATTGCAAGGAAGCAATAGACTGGCACGAAGATCGCGAACATTCCGTACCATTCGATCCAGAGCAGATAGTACTGAACCGGAATAATGATCAGAAACATGCCCAGGAGTATCCAGTGGTCACCGCGGCGCGTGTGTGTCAGCGTCACGTACTCGCGCAATGCAGCAAAAGAAACAAAGGCGAACAGCAGGATGACACCTCCCTTGCCGAAAAGGAATGCAATGGAGATGGTGGCGATCATGATCCACCACGCCTTGATCCGCGAGTTCAAATTGGCAAGTGTTGAAGGCAGAACATCGCCTTTGCGTGTGCTCTTCCAGCTCAGCGCGGTCGCGACGGCGCTAGCGGCCGTCAATATGCCAAGGAGGCCCAGGAACAGCCATATCGTTTCAGCCATGGTTGAGCGACCTCTGGTGTTCCGGGTTAAGCTCAAGCAGAGCCAGCCGCGCCCTGTCGAGAAAAGCATGACGATCTTCGGTGGGCGTAAGCTCGACAGGTGCGCCGAAGATCACGCGGCAAAGTAGTGGTACCGGTAAAAACGCACCCTTTGGAAGAACGCGCGACATGTTTTCGATCCAGCAGGGAATGAGCTCAACATCCGGACGGGCGAAGGCCAGGTTGTATAGCCCCGAGCGAAAACGCAGCAGTGGATCATCGGTCATGTTGCGCGTGCCTTCGGGAAAAATGATCAGTGAGTGACCATTGTCGAGTGCGTCCAGCATGATGACCATCGGGTCTTGCTCGCGCTCCACCCAGTTCCGTTCTACGAGCACGGTATTGAGCAGGTCACGCGCCAAGACGTGCCGGATCCTGTTTTTCCTCCAGTAATCAGCTCCGGCAACCGCACGGGTGCGTTCGCGCTCTTCCGGGAGCAGGCATGTGGAAAGCAGAATGAAATCGCCATGACTGGCATGGTTGGCGAAATAGATTCGTTGGCGCTTCGACGGTGCACAGCCTTGCCAGATCGGCCGCACGCCGGTGATGGCGCGCGCGACGCCGGCAAGCACCATGGCAGCCGCTCGCCGCAATAGCGGTTTGGTTTCGATCATATGCCCCCTCCGGTTGTTTTTAACCGGTCCACAACCCATAGGCTGTTATCGCAGCGAATAAAGCAAGAAAAGCCGCAAAAGCAAGGTGCAGTTTTATCAAGAGGCTATTGGTTCGTGTCATGCGCGCTTGCAAAGGTCGCGTCCTGTCAGGCCGCTTTCGCAAATGCATGCGCGCGAGAATGTCATCCACCGCGCGGCAGCCCTCGGTCTCGTCCTCGTGCGACGCGATAAAACGAAACAGTGCGGCATCGAAACGAAGATAGACGGCCAGGAGAAGGGTCAACAACCCGCCAATGATCAACAGCGGCCAGAGCCAGCTGAAAAGTGGACCTCCGGCATCGCCGATGATCGATGATGCAACCAGAAGGACGCATGTCAAAAATCCATAGGTATGCGCCCGGTGTTTCAATCGGGCCGCGAAGGTTGCTGCGTCTTCCTCCATATCAGTCATCCCGTTTGATTGTGCCGTATGGCTTGTTGCTGCATATGATCGAGGGTGGCACGGATTTCAAATCAGTTCGGGACGCACGAAGGCTCAAGTAAACGAATTCAGGAGTTCCTTGATTGTTGCCGCACTGGTAGGGCGGCCGAACAGCCACCCTTGTCCGTCAACCTTGGGAACAAGGGCCGCAAAATAGTCGCGCTGGGCGGGTGTCTCTATGCCTTCGACGACGATATCCAGGTGATGGACATGAGCCATGCCGATGATCTGCGGCACGATTGACACGGAGACGGAACCCGTTCCGATCGTTTGCGTAAAGGACCGGTCGATCTTTATCCCGTCGACATTCAGTTCACCGAGATAGGCGAGGCTCGAATATCCGGTGCCGAAATCGTCGATGAATATCCGGTGTCCGCGGGATCGCAGGCGCTTGATTGCCTCTATGGCGTCGACGGCGTTGGCGGTCGAACGTTCTGTGATTTCAAGTACAATCTGGCGACTGGCAACGTTCGCCTCCTCAAGACGCGACGCGAGCTGGGCACTGAAATCGCGATTGAAAAGATCCGCAGCCGCTATGTTGATGCTGATGTGAAAATCGGGATTGGCATCGAGAACTGGCGCCATGTCCTTAAGCACATTTTCGATAACGCGAATGGTAAGTCGGTTAATCAATCCGGCTTTCTCAGCAACGGGGATAAACACGTCCGGGGGTATCGTTTCCCCTTTTTCCTTCCAGCGCACAAGCGCCTCGGCTGCTACGGTGCGACCTGTCGCTATATCGACGATAGGTTGATACTCGATCGTTAGTCTATTATGCCCGAGTGCCTGTTGCAGCCTCGTTTTCATGCTCAGATTGTTACGCTGTAGCAGGATGATAATCGTCGCGAGAGCGCCACCGAGCGTAGCGCCGAAAATCGAGATGATCGCCGTGATCGGCTGCGCTGATGCTTCAAGCTGGCTGACCTCGGCGTGAACTGTCACGCATGCCATGTCTCGGCAGGCATCGCGGTAGACAATATCTCCGATACGGCCAACGCCATCGGCCGGTTTCACATCAAGCTTGCCGATATTCAATGGGCCGAACATCCCGACTGTAGAAGATGAGCCTTGTGGATTGTACATCACGACGTAGGCATAGGCGGAATTTTTAAGCGTTTCAAAAGAGGCGGGGTCGAGTACTACATTTGCCTTGCCAATACCGATAATCGGGGCGCTGGAATTGGATATGGCCAGACGCGAATTGGCATAAATCAGCTTCCCCGCGGGCGTTTCGAGATCATGTGCGACCAGCGGCATAGGATTTTTTCCGTTACCAAACACCGCGGAGCAATGAAAAAAGCCATCGCTCACTCTGCCCATGTCCTTGAGATATCTGGTGCCGAACAGCACGTCGCGTAAATACGATATCTCCTTGTCCGAACAAAAGGGATAGGGGGACGTATTGATGACCGTCAGCATCAGGTCGGCTTCGGTAAAAACATCGACCGCGCGATCAAGAAGTCGTTCAGAGAAAAGTCGCATCTGCCCGCGGTCACTTGAGATGACGACAAGCCTGCTGATCCACATGCCGCAGAGGGCGCCGGCGGCAATGAGCACAGCAATCAATATTGCTCTGTACCACAGCCGATCAAAATAGCGCGACATTAGGAGAATCCACCAAGCTTTCCACCACGGGGTCGACACGCCAGTTTGTTGACTCGAGCGCCAGCTTATCAATGACACTACGACCGTTAATATTTCTCTGATTTTCCGGAATCCAGGGAAAACTAAGTAGTTTGATTTAATTCCAACGTAGATGCCGTCATATCCCGGGTATTATCCATACTGACATGAATGGGTCGACCGTCGTGCTACGATTAAACGCAGCCGGCCAGTGTTTACGATACAAATCTGACTGACTGCGATGAAGTGAAGAAGAGGAGAATTCACCATGTCCGGGATTAGAATTGATCGTCGCGCCTTGCTTCTCAGCTGCGGCGGAGCTGTCATCGCTGCGCCCGTCGCAGCTTTCACCACAAAGCCGCCACGCCGGGACACCGAACCGTCCAGCGATCTGCTGGCGCTAATCAAGGCGCACGAGACAACGTACGAAGCGTTTGGCAAGGCAATGCAAGAGAAGGACTACAGTGGTCACGGACATGACAAAGCCAGCCGGGCTGAGGAAGAAGTGCTTCTGGCTGTCTGCGCCTATTCCGCGATCAGCGAAGGGGATCGCCGGACCAAGGCAGGATATCTTCTGAAGATTGCGGCGCGCGGCGAGCTCGACCTGGCAGAACACATGCAGGCTCTTCTCCACTCGGCGATACCGAAAGAATAGGATCGATCGGTTATCGCGGAAAGCAGTGCACTTTCTAGTGGTCTGCAACCGAACGTTTACGCGGCTCTACAACGAGCTTCGCAAGTTCCGAGACTGACCACGGCTTGTCTGCCCCGGTATCGTTGGCGACCTGAAGAATCCGGATCGGCAAGCAAACAGCAGTATACCAATCCTCGCTGCGGGCAGTTGTCTCTGCCTTTTCGAGCGCGGCGTCCAATTCTTCTTGCGTGACAACTCCCTTCGCGACCAACAATCGATTGATCGATGCGATGGCCAGACAGAGACCTTCAAGTTGCTTGTTGACTCCATGCATGGCTATATCCTCCGACTGAATTATTCGGGCGGATGAAATGTGCCCTTGGATTCAACGCACAAGAACGCAGTTCGATCCAATCTCGTCAGGGGCGTTCATCAGCCCGTGTCATAACTAGGACACAACCAGGTGCAGACTCGTGGCAAGGGCTTGCCGCGCCCTATCAGCTTGATTCAGTGAACCCGAATTGCAGTTCGCCACAACCGAAACGAAATGCTGAGGCTAAACGCGATGTATTCCGACGTTGACCGCACCCCGGTATCGATCATTATTTCCAACTACAACTACGCACGCTTTCTAAGGCCATGTATCGATAGCGCGCTGGAGCAGGATTACGGAGATGTCGAGGTCATCATTGTCGATGATGAATCGACCGACAATTCCGTAGAAATCATCGAATCATATGGCGGAAGGGTGCGCTCGTGCCTCAGGACACAAAATGGCGGGCACGCAGCGGCATTCAACACGGGTTTCGCGGCGTCATCGGGGGAGATCGTTCTCTTTCTGGACGCTGACGATTACCTTTATCCAAATGCGGTATCAGAGGCGGTCAGCGCCTGGGAAGCGACAATCGCCCAGCTGCAATTCAGACTGCATATCGTTGATGAGCAAGAACAGATCAAGGACATCTTCCCGCCACCTGAACTACCGTTCGATTCCGGTGATGTTATCCCGAAACTCTTGCGCAAGGGCCGTTACCAAACCACGGTGACAAGCGGCCTTGCCTTTGATCGATCAACGCTGGAAATGATCATGCCGATACCTGAGCCGGACTTCAGGCAAGGAGCTGACGGATATCTGGCTACGTTGGCCCCTCTCTATGGGAAAGTGACCTCAATAGAGACGTGTCTCGGAGCATATCGAATCCATGGGAGCAATCATTCGGTCTTTTCAGAGAAATTTGGCCAACGCGCACGCTGGCGGGTAGAGCATGATTTCCGTCGCCTGGAGGCCCTGTCCGACCAAGCTGCGGAGATCGGTCTGACCGTGCAGCAGGATGCCAATCTGCATGATCCGGTTCATCTGGAAGAGCGCTTGGCATCCTTGTGCGTCGACGAAAGCCAACACCCCGTGGCCGATGATTCCAAGCTCGCTTTGGGCGTCGCGGGCGTGACCGCCAGTCTGGAGATGAACGCCTCCCTGCGCCGTCGGGCTGTCCTTGCAGCATGGTTTTTGTCCGTCGGAGTGCTGCCGCGCCAGATGGCGAAAACGGTATTGTCATGGAAGCTTGTTGCATCGTCCAGGCCAGCATTCCTGTCACGGATGTCAAAGACCATCCGGCGCGCGATGGATTAAATCTGTCTTGAACCGTGTGCTGGTGCTCGAAATGGCCTATGATAATCGATGGGACGACCTAGCAGAGGAGGCATGCATGATGAATTTGTACGGTCGGTTTCTTGGCGGTGCCATCTTTATGACGGCAATTGTCTCGGGCGCTGCAGCGCATCACGGCTGGTCTTGGGCCGAGGTCGATCAAATAGAGCTCAAGGGTGTAATCCGTGAACTCTATATCGGCCCACCGCACCCAACACTCGACGTGGAAACTGCGAATGATGGTCTTTGGCGTGTAGAACTCGGCAATCCGCGTCAGACCGAACGCTCCGGCTTTGTCCACGGTTCGGCAAAAATCGGCGATGAGGTAGTTGCACTCGGCAATCGGTCCACTGACCCAAGCGAAAAACGTTTGAAGGCAGTGCGGATCGCCGTGGGCGGGAAGACGTTTGATATCTACCCCGAGCGTATCAAGACGAACTGACCCTTGTTTTGATAGAGTTTTTGCAAGCGCTTTCCGAATGGCCCGGAGCGGTTATGCTCCGGCGGGTTCAGGTTGCCTACCTGCTTGTCAATGCGGCGCATATTCTTTCGATCGGTCTTGTCTTTGGCGCTATCATTACGCTGGACCTTAGAATACTGGGGCTATTCAGGCGGTATCCGATCGGTACGCTTGGCCCACCTCTTTCACGTATTGCCGCAGCAGGTATTGCGCTTGCCATTATCACTGGATTGATGCTCTTTTCGGTGAGGCCCATCGCATACATTCACAATCCCGCCTTCCTCATCAAGGTTGGGATAGTCGGTTTGGGTATTACCAACGCTTTTCTGCTCAATCAAAATCGCCATTGGCGGCTCGCACTTAAGAACGAAGAACCGTCCCGGAGAGTGCAGCTGTCAGCACTGCTGTCTGTGACCCTTTGGGTCAGCGCCGTAATTGCCGGTCGGTGGATCGGGTTTATCTAATCAATGTGGAACCTTATCACATTGCTATAGTCGTCTATCTGGAAGCTATCCACTATTCCCCTTGAGGTTTTTCAATCTGTCCGGAAAAGAAAGTTCTTGCATCTGCGGTCAGGTCACGCCGGGAGCTTGACCGCGTGTAGAACATATGGCCGCCACGATAAAGCTTGAGGTTGACCCGGCCAGCAGCAAGTGACGACGGCAGATGCTCAATAACATATTTGCTGATCCCGTAGGGCGTTATGGCATCGCTGTAGCCCTGCGCGACCAGTAAACGGAAAGACGGTATAACCGATAGCAGGTCGCGAATATCGCCGGTCGCGCTAACTTGGGCTCGCGTACCGCCGTTTCTGCCGCGACGACCCCATTCCCACCGCTCGTTAACGTCGTTCGCGAGCAGTCTGTAGGTCAATTCAGTGCGAAAACCGAGTTCATTACGGGCGTAGCTGGCAAACGCCGCCCCATATGAGCGCGTGAACCCATCAAGAATGGGATCGTTGCTTCGGTCAGCGTCGGACTCAGGGTAAGGGTCTGAAACGGCAAACGACGCATCATAAGGACTGACAACCTCGAATTCATCGCCCTTCGAGTGCTTAACATAGGTGTTGTCGAGAAAACCGCGCGTTCTGCCCACGACCGCTTCGGGTATGCCAGTCAATTGTGAAACCCGCGCGTAGAATTTTTTTGCCTTGTCCCCTGTCGGTTCAGGTCCCGCAAGCGTCACAAGATAATCCGTCATGGCAAATTGCTCTGCGTTCCGGATCGCGCTCGAGTCGAAGGCATTTCGGCGTTCCAACTCTGCAGCAGCAAGCGAAGGAAGCTGAAGGGCCGCTCCTAGCGGATACTCCCTCTCCCCAAATAAAAGCTGCCCCTCGATGAGTGGTGACAGCATGATTATTCCCGAAACCAGGATGCCTTGATCATCCTTGAGTGCAGAGGCGACCTTTGCAGCACGAAAACCACCGTAACTCTCGCCAAGCAAATACTTCGGAGAAGCCATGCGCTCATTGTGACTTACGTAGAGCGCAATCGTCTTGGCAATGCTCTCCGCATCTTGGCCAACGCCATAAAAATTTGAAGTAACGCCGTCGCTCGCGGCACGACTCCATCCCGTGCCGACAGGATCGATCAACACAAGGTCGGTGAACCCCAGCCAACTATCCGGATTGTCGACAAGCGTGGGTCTGGTGCCATCCTGTCCGTTCGAGCCGAAATCGAGAATGCGTGGTCCGACCAGCCCAAGGTGGAGATAGGCCGACGCGGCTCCCGGTCCGCCGTTGAAGGCAAAGGTGAGCGGACGACCCGGTTGACGATCGCGGGCGACATAGGCGGTATAAAATATCTTGGCGGTTCGCTCTCCATTCTGCCCGAAGAGGCTGAGGGTGCCCGCGGTTGCGGTATAGGCGAGGTTCTGCGTCGGGGTTTTCAGGACGTGATCGGTAACTGAATCCGCGGCCAAAAGCCCCAGAATGCCGGTCGAATTGTCGCTCTCTGTCTTTGGAGCGTTTGCGTTATCTCCAGCACCTGACGGCTGTCGAGATTGCGCGACTTTCCCACCATGGTCATCTGCACCAGCGTCTTGCCGCGCATTGTCTTGCGGAAACGCTGGCGAGGTTAGTAGTGCAAAGGCGATGGCTAGACGCAAAATGATGTGATGGAACAGCTCTTCCCTCCTTCGATGCGGTGGCGTCCGCCAAGAGTGTATTCATTCGCACGGGAGAGGGAACTCAACACAAATTGATCTGCATCCAGACGACGACGATCTGCCGGCACATGGCCTTGCGATGTCCGTAAGATTGTAGGCCGCGTGGCAAAGCCAGGCACCATTCACGCCGGATAGGATAAAAGCCGCGGGACTGGCCTGAAATTGATCTAAAGGACGAAGCCGTATTGTGGCTCCACCTCTCGCTCTGTCGCACTAGTGTTCGGTCATGGAATGATGTGTCAGGGTCGCCGCGTTTTTGAACGGAAACGGTTTTTGAAAATGCCCGCGTCCCGCCATAAAATTGAGCTCACGATTTGCTGCCATTGCCGCCAGCTCGTCCTCATCACGTACGCCACTCTCATAGATTGCCATGACGACGCGAGCCAGTTCGTTACAGCGTTCATGGGTCCTGGGACACCGATCCAATAGCTGCGATGCCCTGTTGTGAGCCCTCTGCATGATTTCCCAGTCCGTAGTAGCGAATATTCGTTGGTCTCTATCTGTGAATGCCATGACACGCTCCCATCTGTTTAGCGAGAACACATCTCAATTTGCGGACCGCCATTCCGCGAGGTCATCATTGCGGCGATATGGAAAAAGCTAAGCGCATTTTCGGGGCGGCCGCAAATCGAATTGGATTCGTTTGTCGAATTCACCACTTACCGCACTGCAAAATGCCACTCCTGATGGGCAAACTTAGCAAGAGAGATACGCGGCAATTACACCAAATTGAAGATGGCCTTTGAATGGACTTCCGGCACGGTCATTCTGTTGTTTGTTCGAGGAGCCTCATCAATCCGGTTTCAGGGCCGGTAAGGCCTGCCCGATGGGGCGGGCGCAGAAGCGAACTATCGAGTCGGCCGGCGTTGAAGTACTCCGTCACAAGAGGATGAACATAACTTGACCGTGTTACTGCGGGTGTATTGCGCAAAAATTCGCTGACATTGCGCATGGCTGCTGCGAGAGCCCGCTTCCGGGCGGAATCGGAGTTGGCATCCATCCGCGCCAGGAATTCGAGAGCACGGGCCGAACCATGAAAAGTTCTGAAATCCTTGGCACTGACTTTTGAACCGGAGATTTCTTGTAGATATTGGTTCAGTTCTCCCGCGTGCAAGCTCCGCCAGCGCTGCTTGTCCTTGTATTGGAACAGTCTTCCACGCCTTGTCAGTGTTTTCAGGCGTCGGACAGCGGCGCGATCGCTAATCGCTATTTCGTTCTTCTTCTTGGATTTACCAGCAAAGACAAAGTTGGCGAGATTGCCGTTGATCTTGAGATCACTATTTTTGAGTGAGGCAATGCCACGACCGCCATCCTTGGCATACTTTTCATGTCCCGCCCGGAAAGCCTTTTGGTCGATCAGCTTGAGGGCAAGCGCGGCAAGCGGACGGCTCGATGTCGGCGGGCGCCGCATATCGCGGATAATGCGTTTGCGGATCCGCGGAAGTGCCTTGCCGAATGCAAGCAAGCGATGAGTTTTGATGCTGTTGCGCACCTCCTCCCACTTCGGGTGGTAGATGTATTGCCTGCGCCCAAGCGCGTCCAGGCCCACAGCCTGAATATGGCCGTCGCAATCATCACAGCAATAAACGTCGGTCCAGGCCGGCGGTATGACAAGTGCTGCCATGCGTTTGATGTGTGTTTGCGCGACGGGCCGTCCGTTAGTACGGATGTAATTGAATGTATCCTTCGATGCGACGCGTTTTAAGGTAAATGTTTCAGGATCAACCAGTTTCAATCCAAATTTCTCTGCATAATATGCGTAGTCCGCCTGCATTTCTTCACCTTGTTGTTGCGGTTCAAGAACGCCTGTCGTGACGGACTGTTCCCTGAAGCGGAAAAAAGGGGCAAGATAGAATCAACGACGCCATCTACGTATTGGAAGGAGAGCTCATGGCTCCGCGTTCATTCTGGAAAGGCTATTTGAAGCTTTCGCTCGTCACCTGCCCGGTGGCGATGGTCCCTGCAACTACGGACAATGAAAAAGTCAAGTTCCATACGCTTAACCGGAAAACGGGAAATCGCGTTGTCAGCCAATATATCGATTCCGTAAGTGGCAAGCCGGTGGACGAGGACGAAGAAGTCAAAGGCTATCAGCGTAGCGAAGACGAATATGTCATGCTCGAGGATGACGAGATTGAGGCGGTGGGGCTTGAAAGCACGCGAACGATCGATATCGAGATGTTTGTGCCGCGCGATAGCATTGATTGGATCTGGTATGACAAGCCGCACTATCTGACACCGGACGATCCCGTGGGCGAAGAAGCTTTTTCGGTCATCCGCGATGCGATGGAGGCAACCGGTCAGGTCGGGATTTCGCGGCTGGTTATGTACAGGCGGGAGCGTGCTGTGATGCTGGAGCCGCGAGGTCGCGGCATTGTCTTGTGGACATTGCGCTACGGCGATGAAGTGCGTGATCGCGATGCTTACTTCGGGGATATAAAGAATGACAAGGTCGACAGCAATCTCATGCCGTTGGTAAAGACGCTTATCGATGAGCGGATGAAGCCATGGGATCCCAAAATGGTTGATGATCCGGTTCAGGATCGCTTGCTGGAAATTATCGCGGCAAAAAAGAAGGGCAAGAAGCGTCCGGCAAAGGCAAAAGAGAGCACCTCGGAGCCTCCGAGTAATGTCGTCAATATCATGGACGCTTTGAAGAAGAGTATCGCCAGCGAAAGCAAATCAAAAAAACGCTAACCGCGCTTTTTTGTTTTCGGCTTTTCAATGGGAGCGGCGGCTGCACGAAAATCGGCCCAAGGATCGCGTTTTATGGCAGCAAGGCGAGTCGCCGTGTTCAAGACCGTGAAATAAGCCGGGCCAATGCCGGGAGTAAGCTCATCCCATTCGAGTGGCATCGAAACGGCAGCGCCTGGACGCGCCCGCGTTGAGTAGGGTGCAACTGCTGTCATACCGCGCTGGTTGCGCAGATAATCGATGAGAATCTTGCCCGTGCGTTTCGACTTGGTGATGGTCGAGACATATGAGTCAGGACTGTCGGACGCCATGGAATCAGCAAGTGCTTTGGTGAAAGCCTTGACTTCCGGCCAGGTAGCTTTGGGTTTAACTGGGGCCACAACGTGGAGACCCTTGCCCCCGGACGTCTTGATGAAGGCGGCTAGACCTGCCTGTTCAAGTCGCTCCCGGGTTTCAAGTGCGCCTGCTATGACCTGTTCCCAAGGGACATTTTCACCTGGATCAAGATCCATGATGATCATGTCCGGGCGTTCCCAATCTGTGGTCGTCGAACCCCAAGGGTGAATTTCGAGCACCGCCGACTGCACCAGACCGATAAGCCCGTCCAAGTCGTTGATGCTGATCAATGGCTCGTCGTCTTCGTCTTTTGGATCGGTGACCAAGGCGATATTGGAATTGAGGCCCTTCCAGGCGTGTTTCTGAAAAAAGGTTTGGCCGGTAATGCCTTCCGGACCCCGGAGCAACGCCAAGGGGCGCGCAACGACGAAGGGAGCTATATACTTCCAGACCTCGGTATAATAGTCCGCCAGGCCTTGCTTGGTGACGCCTTCTTCGGGCCAATAGATGCGGTCGGGATGGGTAAGTTTCACTGTGGGCCTCTCCGGTTGTGGCGATGCCTTTGACCTTGGCGTCTCGCGCACGACTTCGTTTGGATGCTTGTCCTCGCGCAGGCCGCGGAACGCTGCATGACGCAGATTGTTGTCAGCTGTCCAAGCGCGGAATTCCACCTCAGCGACAAGTTGCGGTTTCACATAGCGCACCTGCCGTGCCGCATCGGCGCTCAGCCGTTCGGCAAAGGGACTTTCCGGCGCGCGAATGCGTTCGAGCCTGCGAAACAAATCTTCCGCCACCGACGCGCTGTACCCAGTTCCGACGCGTCCGACGTGCTCAAGTTGCTTGCCGTTGTAAACGCCCATGACTAGCGAGCCGATCGCCCTGCGCGATGTAGTGGATGGTACGTAGCCCCCGATGACAAATTCCTGCCGTTGTGAGCATTTGGCCTTGATCCAATCCTTGACGCGGCCGGAGCGGTATGGCGCGTCGCGAAGCTTCGACACGATACCTTCGAGGCTGAGTCGGCAGGCGTGATCGAGAATAAGAGGCCCATTTTCTTCGAAATGTCCACTATAGCGGATCAATCCGGGCGCATCGGCCGTCAGTTTTTCAAGCATGGCCTTGCGCTCGACCAAGGGTAAATTTTGCAGATCAAAGCCGTCAAGATAGAGGAGGTCGAAAACGTAGAAAACGAAACGATCCGTCCGGTTGTCGCTGAGATCGGCTTGCAGGGCGGAAAAGCTGGAGGCGCCTCCAGCTGTTTCGACCACCAGCTCGCCATCGATCAGCGCCGTGCCAATTGGCAGGCTTTGAAATGCGCCAACGATTTCTTTGCCGAACTTCTTCGTCCAGTCGAGGCCGTTGCGAGTGAACAGCTTGACCCTGCCGGCCTCGATCCGTACCTGCAGTCGATAGCCGTCAAACTTTATCTCGTGAATCCAGCGTTCGCCTGAAGGCGGCTTTGGCGCAAGTGTCGCCAGCGTTGGCTCGACAAAAGAGGGAAGGGGTGCCTTCCTGGCTCCGTCGAGTTTTGAGGGATCAGGGATATTCGCCAGGGTGTCAGGGGACTGGGTTTTGATAGCCTTGGCGGCGGCTTTGCCATTGGCGGCCTTTTTTTTATCGATCTTGCCGGTCTTGGAAGACCAGCCGGGCTCTTCACCAGCGACATCGGCGATTTCACGCCCGGTCTTCACGGATTCAGGGCGCTCCTCAAGAATATCAGGATCGTTTTCGGTACGCGCGGAATCGTCTTCTGCCTTTATGAGCAACCAATTTTCGCGCTTTTCGCGCGGTTTGCCGTGCATGCGAACCAGATGCCAACGCCCTGAAAGCTTTTCACCGTGAAGTTCGAATTCCAGATGGCCCTTGGCATAACCGTACTTCTGGTCAAAGACCGGGGTCCAGGTGCCACGGTCCCAGACGATGACGGTACCACCACCATATTCGCCCTTGGGTATCGTGCCCTCGAAGCCGCCATACTCCAAAGGATGGTCTTCCACGTGGACCGCGAGCCGCTTCTCACTCGGTACCAGGCTTGGGCCGCGCGTAACCGCCCAACTCTTCAAAACGCCATCCATTTCAAGTCGTAGATCGTAATGAAGTCGCGTCGCATCGTGTTTCTGGATGACGAAACTATTACCGGCCTTACGCGACTTGCGCCCCTTTGGCTCTGACGTTGTCTTGAAATCGCGTTTTTTCCGGTATGTTTCAAGCGCAACCATAAATCAGCTCGCCTTCCTCCGTGCGGGTTCCGCCTTGGGTTTGCGGGCTTGCGTCTTTTTGGGTTTCGCCTCTTTCTTGCCTGCACCAGCGCTTTGCCGCAGCGCCTCCATAAGGTCCACGACCTTCTCGGACTTGGCGGGCTTCTTGGTGGGGATCGGCTTGCCTTCGAGTTTCGCCCGGACCAGTTCGGCAAGAGCGGTCTCGTATCGATCCTTGTACTCGGAAGGGTCGAAGCTGCCGCGTTTCGTTCCGATAATATGCTTGGCTAGGTCCAGCATCTCGCCCGTGATCTTCATCTCAGGGATATCGCTAAACGCATCCTTGGCTGAGCGGATCTCGTAATCGAAGTGCAACGTGTTGGCCACCAGTCCACCGCCCGCTGCGCGGATTAAGAGCGTGCGAGCGCGGCGGAAAAGCACCGTTTGGGCAAGCGCCGCCACCTTCTTGTCTTTCATGCCCTCACAGATGAGAGCAAAGGCTTCCTGGCCGTGCTTGTCACTGGGTGCGAGATAATATGGTTTGTCGAAATATATGTCGTCCACATCGTCCGTGGCGACGAATGCTTCGACTGATAGCGTCTTGTCGCTCTCGGGAACCGCAGCAGCAACCTCTTCGGGCTCGAGTACGATGTAATCGTTGTCGCCAACCTCGTAGCCCTTGACCTGATCTTCCTTTTCCACAGGCTTGCCGCTGTCGGAATCAATGAACTGCCGCTGAACCCTATTGCCGGTTGCACGATTCAACGTGTGAAAGGCGATGCGGTCAGAGGTCGAGGCAGCCGTATACAGCGCCACAGGGCACGAAAGCTCTGCAACCTTCAGAAAGCCTTTCCAATTTGCTCTTGGCGCCAACGCTCAACTCCCATGGCTCGTATTGCGAAATGCACTTGAGGTGGATTAGTTCCGAAACCCTTGTTGGTCCTACGTCTGACGGCTTGATTAATGGACGAGACGGTAACAATCTTGGCAGAAGAATACAACTTGAACGGGAAATAGCAGGGTTGGCAGACAACGGCGGGCCGCATGATTGGAGCGCGCCGAAGGCTCAAACAATTTTCACATACTTGATGAAAGGTGTTACTTTCGCGACCCTGTCGTAGAGTTGGCGTGCCGTCTTGTTGTCCTGGTTGGTCGTCCAATAGACCGAGTGGGCGCCAGCCTTGGTGGCCTCGGCATGGACGGCTTCGATCAATGCGCGGCCAACGCCCTTGCCGCGCACCTCCGGGTCGGCATAGAGATCCTGAAGATAGCAGACATCCTCGATGCTCCAGTTGTGCCGATGAAACAGGTAGTGCGTTAGCCCGACAGATTTGCCTTCAAACTCGGCGATGAAGCCGCGGTATTCGTGACTGGCACCGGAAGTCAGCCTCGCGAATGTCGTTTGGTAGACCTCTTCAGGCACTGTGGTCTCGTAAAAGGTGAGATAGGCAGTCCAAAGCCGGCGCCACTGGGCCTCGTCGGATTTTTGCAAAGGGCGGATTTGAACGCTCATCTATATTTGTCTCCTGATCTGCCGGGCGCGAGATTAGGGTTGCGATCCAATGAGCGCAAGAGGTTGAAATTAGCCGACAACCCTACTGGTGCAATCCAACCAACCGTCCTATATTTGGGTTGGCGTTCTGCGCTTCTCGACAGGAGAGACATATTCCCCGGGGCCTTAATGATCCCTTAGGGAGCTGTCCCTGAGGAGGCCCGTGGGCTTCTTCACACGGCACCCACCTACTTTGTAGGTTCCCGGGATCGACTTCTCCATCGGTTGTGTGGACGCCGCTTTTAATTTTGTGCTCATCCCGAGCTGGAGTCCAGCTTCCAGCCCCTCATGAAGTCACCCGCTTGAAGTACCCTCCCACCATCAAGGACCTGAAGAAGAATTTGAGGCTCGAAGCTCTGGGCCGGCGCGACGCGCTTTCCACGGAGTATCGGATCGAAGCATCGATGCGCATCGCTGACGCCGGCGTCGCTTCCCTTGTTGTAGATCCGGGGACCAATGTCTCGGGTTTCTGGCCGATCAGGTCGGAAGTGGATTTACGCCCTCTGCTTTTTCATCTGCGCGAAAAAGGTGCGCGGCTACTGCTTCCGGTCATCATCGACAAGCAGACGATTATTTTTCGCGAACTTGTGCGCGGTGCGCCGATGGTTGCCACGGGTTTCGGCACGGCGGGACCGCCCGAGGATGCGCTTGTTCTTGATCCTTCATTCATGCTGGTCCCTCTTGCCGCGTTCGATGAGCGCGGTCACCGTATCGGCTACGGCGCGGGCTACTACGACCGGGCGATCGCGCGACTGCAGGAGATTGGCGTCAATCCCCGGTTGATCGGCGTGGCTTTTGACTGTCAACAAGTAGAAATCGTGCCTGATGAACCGCATGACGTGCCGCTGGAGGCCATCCTGACGGAAAGCGGGTTGCGTAGCTTTGGCTAGACCGATAAAGCCAATCAACAATTATGAGCCCCGAAGGAACGGGCGCTCTCACTCAGGATGTGCGCGTGAGATTACTTTTTCTTGGTGATATGGTTGGCCGCTCTGGCCGTACAGCCGTTTATGAACAATTGCCGGGCCTTATCTCCGATCTGAAACTCGACTTTACCATCGTTAACGGTGAAAATGCGGCCGGTGGCTTTGGCATCACCGAAGAGATTTTCCACGACACGATCAATGCTGGTGCTGATGTCGTCACCACCGGCAATCACGTTTGGGATCAGCGCGAGGCGCTGGTCTTCGCCGCGCGCGAGCAGCGCTTCCTGCGGCCTGCCAATTTCCCGCTGGGGACAGCTGGAAAAGGTTCGGGCATATTTCTTGCCAAGAATGGCGCACGGGTTCTCGTCTCCAACATCATGGGCCGCGTTTTTATGCATCCGGATTTGCATGACCCCTTCACGATAGCCGAGGAAATTCTGGCGGCATGCCCGCTCGGTGAACAGGCGGATGCGGTGGTCTTTGATTTTCACGCGGAAGCGACGAGCGAGAAACAGTGTTTCGGTCATTTTGTCGATGGTCGCGCCAGTTTCGTGGTGGGCACTCATACACATGTGCCCACGGCAGACGCGCAGATATTAAATGGCGGAACTGCCTATATGTCCGATGCGGGTATGTGCGGCGACTATGATTCCTCGCTCGGAATGGACAAGGAAGAACCGCTCAATCGGTTCCTTTCCAAGGTGCCGAAGGGCCGGTTTGAGGCCGCCACCGGCAAGGCGACGATTTGCGGCGTCGGGGTCGAGATTTCCGACAGTACTGGCCTCGCCGAAAAGATCGCTCCACTGCGTCTTGGCCCGCGACTTGAAGAAACCATTCCATCATTCTGGAAATGAGTTGACCGAAGGAGGGCGCTCACCTAAGTCGAAGCACGCACCTCTACACCATCCGGGCCACTAACCTCAGGAACGACCCCCATGGAAGCGCTACTCTCCTATTTCGATTTCATCTACACGCCGTCAGGCCTTATCGCCCTCGTTACGCTTGTCGTGATGGAAGTGGTGCTCGGCATCGACAATCTCATTTTTATTTCGATACTCACCAACAAGCTGCCGAAGGAACAGCAAGCGCGTGCCCGCCGTCTTGGTATCAGCGCAGCGCTGATCCTGCGGCTCGTTTTGCTATTTACAATCTCGATCATCGTGCAGCTGACGGAACCGATCTTCGAGGCCTTCGGTCATGGATTTTCATGGCGCGACCTTATCCTGATCGCCGGTGGCCTGTTCCTGGTGTGGAAGGCCACGAAGGAAATCCATCACACGGTCGATCACGAGGATGCCAAGGAAGATGTCATCGGCAAGACGGTCACGCTTACGATGGGTGCAGCAATCGCGCAGATCCTCGTGCTCGATCTTGTGTTTTCTGTAGATTCCATCATCACCGCTGTCGGCATGACCGACGAAATCGCCATCATGGTTATTGCCGTGCTTGCTGCCGTGACCGTCATGTTGCTTGCAGCCGAGCCTTTGTCGAAGTTCATCGCCAACAACCCTACTATAGTCATGCTTGCGCTCGGCTTCCTTTTGATGATTGGTATGACGCTGATCGCCGACGGGTTTGGCTATCATGTTCCCAAAGGCTACATCTATGCGGCGATGGGCTTTTCTGCCCTTGTCGAGGCGCTCAACATGCTGGCGCGCCGCAGGAAAAAGCAGCACTGATTATGATACAAGTACATTAACGCCTATTGGAGGATTTGCACTCAATGACCCAGACCACTTTTGCCGAGGCTTTCGTTCCGCTCAAACTTGCCAACCGCTCGCTCGCATACAAGGCGCTGGCAGTGGTGATCGGCACTGCGTTTCTTGCGGTCAGTTCGTGGATTTCGGTTCCGATGGTTCCAGTGCCAGTCACCATGCAGACCTTCGCGGTCACCATGGTAGGCGCTCTCTATGGCTGGCGGCTTGGTGGCGTCACCGTCGTTGCATGGCTTCTCCATTCTTTCGTCGGATTGCCTGTCTTGGCCGACGGCATGCCGGGCCAGATTGCCTTTGCAGGTCCAACGGCTGGATATCTGTTTTCCTTTCCCGTTGTTGCGGTATTCATTGGTCTTCTCGCGGAACGTGGGCTGACGCGTAATCCATTCACGGCTTTCGGTGTCATGCTTCTGGGCAACGCTCTATGCCTTGTGCTCGGTGGGGCGTGGCTGGCAAACATGATCGGCCTCGAAAAGGCATGGATTTTCGGTGTCGCGCCGTTCATCATCGGTGGCGTCCTCAAATCGGCGCTGGCGGCCGCAACGATCGAAATGTTTCGCCGCTCAGGTATCCGCCTCTCTTGACGGTCAGGCTTCGCGCGCACCACCTGCTCTGCATGCTGACCTATGTCGGTAAAGGCTATAGTCCTGCCTTTACCGATAACTATGACAAGGTCATTGCGAGGTTGGTGGCCGGCGAGGATATCCTGATCAAGGCGGGGCCGGACGATATTTGCGAGCCCCTTCTCGCAACGCCCGAACCGCATTGCTTGCGCGACAGCGTTATCGAACGCGATACCAAGGCGATGCATGACGTCTCCAATCTGCTCGGCAGACCGCTTCAGATCGGCGACGCTGTAAATCTTGACGCCATGATGGTTGGAAAATTTCGCGATGCCTTTGCGAAGGGCCAAACCCGGCGTGCTTGTATCGGTTGTGAGTGGTTTGAACTTTGCTCCGCGATATCGAAATCCGGCTTTCAAGACACCAGACTGAAGTTTGGTTGAACGGCAAAGCGACGGGTGCTGGACGAAGCGCCGCTTTTTACCTATAAGGGCGCCATTCCAGAAGCATGTTTCCGCTCGGTGCAGCCCGCAACGTCATTGCAGGGCCCTGAAGTGAAACATCAACAACCGAGATAAAGCACGCAGGGGTGCCATGGCAGGCCATTCACAATTCAAGAACATCATGCACCGCAAAGGGCGCCAGGACGCCGTTCGGTCGAAAATCTTCTCCAAGCTTGGGCGCGAAATCACTGTCGCTGCCAAGCAGGGGCTGCCCGACCCGTTGATGAACCCGCGTTTGCGTCTGGCCGTGCAGAACGCCAGGGCGCAGTCGATGCCAAAGGACAATATCGAGCGCGCCATCAAGAAGGCGTCCGGTGGCGATGCCGATAATTACGAGGAAGTTCGCTATGAGGGCTATGGCCCGGGCGGCGTTGCTGTCATCGTCGAGGCATTGACGGACAATCGAAACCGCACGGCCTCCAATGTGCGGGCCGCCTTCACCAAGGCTGGTGGCGCCTTGGGTGAAACCGGCTCCGTCGGCTTCATGTTCAATCGCGTTGGTGAAATCACCTACAAGCCCGAGGCAGGTAGCGCCGACAAGATCATGGAAGCTGCGATCGAGGCTGGAGCCGACGATGTAGCGAGCGACGAAGAGGGCCACGTGATCCTGTGCGCTTTCGAAGACATCGGCGACGTTTCGAAGGCGTTGGAAGCCGCGCTTGGTGAAGCGGAATCAATCAAGGCGATCTGGAAGCCTGCGACGACTGCTCCGGTTGATGAAGAAAAGGCGCAGTCGGTTCTTCGATTGATTTCGACGTTGGACGATGATGACGATGTGCAGAACGTTTATGCGAACTTTGAAGTGAGCGACGAAGTCCTGGCCAAGCTCAGCGCCGCCTGATCCTATTGAAAATAATGACCCGCCAGGAATGTTCTGGCGGGCTTTTGTTTGAGCTTAGTTGACCGGGCCGTCCCCGCCAAGAGCTTCCATATCCGCGTCAGTCGGTCTTACGCCGGTGGCGCGATTGACCAGAATGGTAACAACCCATAGCACCACGCCGATCCCGATGAGGATCCCGGCGATCTTGTATTGCACTGGATCGCGGCCGGTCCAGGGGCCTGCGAAGAAGGCGCAGCAGATTGCGCCGACGATCGGCAGAAATGTCGGAGTGCGGAAGTGGTCGTGATCCACGCTTTCTTTGCGCAAGACCAGAACTGCGATGTTCACGATCGTGAAAACGAACAGCAGCAACAATGCCGTCGTGCCACCAAGAGCGGGAACCTCCCCCACAAACAGAATCAGGGCAAATGCCAGCAATGTCGTGAAGGCGATCGCCAGATATGGCGTGCGGCGGGTGGCGTGTACTTTGCCGAAAATTGGCGGCAACACATGTTCGCGGCTCATGCCGTAGACGAGGCGGCTCGCCATCAACATGTTGATCAAGGCACTGTTAGCGACGGCGAACATGGTGATGAAGCCGAATATCCATAGCGGGAAATTCGGCGCCCCGGCCTGAACGACCTTGAGCAGCGGGGTTTCACCTTCGCCGAGATCAGCAGGTGTGACGAGGGTGATGGCGGAAATGGAGACGAGCACATAGATAGCGCCGGTAATAAAGAGACCCACCAGCAGCACTTTTGGAAAAATTCCCGACGGGTTCTTGCATTCCTCGGCCATGTTGACCGAGTCCTCGAAGCCGACCATGGCGAAAAAGGCGAGGGTGGTTGCGGCCATAACCGACCAGAAGACGCTGGTATCCGGAGACGTGGCAAATTGCGTGATGCGAGAGACGTCGCCTTGTCCGGCAGCAATGGCCCACAAGCCGATGAAAATGATGATCAGAAGGCCTGTCAGCTCCACCATGGTCAGAACCACGTTGGCCTTGACGCTTTCACCGACGCCACGGAAATTCACGGCCGCAACGATCGCCATGAAGGCGAGGGCGACGAGCGAAATGCCGATTCCCGTTTGAAGATTGAGCTGAAACGCTCCCGAAAGGTTGGCGGCGAATGCACGCGATGCGGTCGATGCGGAGGTGATGCCTGAACACATGACGGTGAAGGCGACGATAAATGTAATGAAGTGGATGCCGAAGGCCTTGTGCGTATAGAGCGCGGCGCCGGCTGCCTTCGGATATTTCGTCACCAGCTCGAGATAGCTGAAGGCTGTGACGACGGCGACGACGAACGCCACGAGGAATGGGAGCCAGACGACACCACCAACCTGTTTTGCCACCTGGCCAGTGAGCGCATAAATGCCGGTACCTAAAATATCGCCGACGATGAAGAGGAGCAGGAGCCAAGGGCCCATGACCCGGTGAAGACTTGGTTCGATCGTCGCTCCTGCGGCGCTGCTACCTGAAGTCACGTCGGTCATCGAGTTCTCCCCCCTTGTAAATGCAGATACGCGTTTGAAAAAGCTATTGGCGAAACAGTAGCTTGTCAAACGAGAGGGAGCGAACAATGAAAACGGCCCCGAAAGTTCGGGGCCGTTTTAAAATCCGGTGCGCCGGAAAACTTATATGCCGAGATTGGCGAAACGGCTCTTGAACTTCGATACGCGGCCGCCACGGTCTGTCAGCTGCTGCGAACCACCGGTCCATGCCGGGTGCGTGGAGGGGTCGATATCGAGGTTCATCGTATCGCCTTCCTTGCCCCAAGTGGAGCGGGTCAGGTACTCTGTACCATCGGTCATGACGACCTTGATGGTGTGGTAATCTGGATGAATCTTGGCTTGCATCTTTATCGTCCTAAACTAGAGGGCACAAAACCAGCGCCACTGCCTAAGTGGGTTTCCGGTCGGAGCCGATTGGTAGAGATGAAGCCAAACGTCACAGGGGCGTGGGCTTCCAAAACTGTTGGCGAGCCTATACATCAGCCTTTAAGCAATAACAAGGCCGTCTGGCCGCAAAGTCGCAAAGCGATGTGAGGAAGACCTGAGACATGGCCGATAGGGATCCATCTCGCCTTCAAGAGACGGAAAGAAAGCGTCGCTCCTTGAAACCGCTGCGGCGAATCTACCCTTATATGTCACGCTATCGGGGTATGATAGCTGGCGCGCTCGTCTCCCTGGTGCTGGCGGCGGTAACGACCCTGACGCTTCCGCTGGCTGTCCGACGCATGATCGATCACGGCTTTTCCGGCGCGAATGGTGCTTTTATCAATAATTATTTTGGCATGCTGGTCGTGCTTGCCGCGCTTTTGGCACTCGCTTCGGGCGGGCGATACTATTTCGTCATAACACTTGGTGAGCGTATCGTTTCGGATTTGCGCCGGGATGTATTCGATCATCTGACACGGCTTTCTCCGGCTTTCTTTGATGGTACGCAGTCGGGAGAAATTGTCTCGCGCCTTACAGCCGACACGACGCAGATCAAATCAGCCGTCGGTGCGACGGCGTCGGTGGCGCTTCGCAATCTCATCCTTGCGTTGGGAGCAATCGTGATGATGGTGATTACGAGCGCCAAGCTCTCGGGACTTGTTATCGCGGCAATTCCGCTGATCATTATTCCGTTGGTCGCTTTCGGGCGATCCGTGCGCCGCCGCTCTCGTGCCGCCCAGGATACGCTGGCCAATGCCACGGCCTATGCCAGCGAATCCATTGTCTCGGTGCGCACGCTGCAGGCATTCACCAACGAGAAACTGGCAACCACTCGCTTTGGCGCCTCTGTTGAAGATGCGTTTTCGGCGGCGCGTTCATCGGTCAAGGCCAGGGCGATCTTGACTGCCTTTGCCATCTTCATGATCTTCTCCAGTGTCGTCGCCGTGCTTTGGTTTGGCTCGCGTGATGTACTTTCCGGCGCAATGACGCCTGGAACGCTCGGCCAGTTTCTGCTCTACGCAGTTTTTGCCGCGGGGGCGTTGGGAGCGCTTTCCGAGGTTTGGGGCGAGCTGTCACAGGCATCGGGTGCAGCCGAACGACTGATGGAAATCCTGGCAGAGAAACCGGCAATAGAAGCGCCAGCCAATCCTGTTCCTTTGCCGCAGCCCGCCACAGGTTCGGTGAACTTTGACGATGTGCACTTCAACTATCCGTCGCGTCCGGATGCTCCGGCCTTGAAAGGTCTCGACTTCAGCATCCAGCCGGGCGAGACGGTCGCTATCGTAGGCCCGTCCGGCGCTGGCAAGAGTACCGTGTTTTCGCTTTTGCTCCGCTACTACGATCCGGTTTCGGGCAATATCCGCGTCGATGGGCTCGATCTGCGCGACGTCGATCCTTCCGACCTCCGTTCACGCATCGCGATCGTTCCACAGGATACAACAATTTTTGCCGCGACCGCCCGCGAGAACATTGGCTTTGGTCGACCTGGTGCCACAAACACAGAGATCGAGGCCGCTGCCAAGGCGGCATTAGCGCACGACTTCATCAAAGCGTTCGACGACGGTTACGACACACAGGTCGGCGAGCGCGGCATCACACTGTCTGGCGGCCAACGCCAGCGCATGGCCATCGCGCGCGCCATCCTGCGCGACGCGCCTATCCTCCTGCTCGACGAAGCAACGTCCGCACTCGATGCTGAAAGCGAAATGCTGGTGCAGAGGGCTCTCGACCATTTGATGCAAGGCCGCACAACACTGGTCATCGCACATCGGCTCGCGACCGTGCTGAAGGCCGACCGCATTCTTGTCATGGAGAATGGACGCATCGTCGAGGAAGGAACGCATCAGACTTTGGTCAAGAAGAATGGTATCTATGCTAGCCTTGCCAAGCTGCAATTCGAAGCGGGCGCCGACGCCTTCAGGGGCGCTGCAGAATAACGATGTGATGCCGTTTCGTGGATAAAAGATAATTCAGAACGATTGACGGCTACTGTACGTGCTCGGATTTTGGCAATGCTGCTGTGCGTGGTTCGACAAGCTCACCATGAGGGAGGTGGGTTGATTGCATGGAGCCAAGAACGGCAACGTTGATGCCTATCGCGACGTGGCCGGTTATCGTGCAGCCCACCCAATTCCCTCATGGTGAGCTTGTCGAACCACGCACAGCAGCATTGCCATCCGGCAAATCAGCACCCTCAGACAAAAATAATCATGGCTGTTTATCCACGCGCCTGAAACCTGAGCTATCCTATGCCCGTCCTTTCCATGGGGAGCTGCTTCCGGAGCCGTTCGAAAGTGGGGAAGGACGGCGTGTCAGCGGGCGGGCAACGGACCCAAGCGCTGGCCCACCTGTTCGTCTTCGGAGGTCAATCTGCGCATTCCAGGCAGATATTGCCTCCATTGTTGACGCCAACGCCAATCGTGCGGACACTGCACCGACGGCGACGATGGGCCCGGACTCCAGGCGTTCATCCACTCGCCCTTCGGAACAAGCAGAAGCTGGCCGGCAGGGGGAAAACGTTAGCGGGCGGTCTTCGGATCGCATTATTTATCTACCAAGACGCGCTTCGACGACCGCCCGTCTTCCCACAATGCAAAACAATGGCCAGACTCTGATGAGGGCGTGGCAACGGGAAAGCACACCCGGTTCTTTGACATGATGGACACAGATTTACGGGAAAGAGGGTGCCCGTACGTAGTGAGCGCTCTAGCGTTCAGTCAGTTTCAGCTCAATACGGCGATTGCGGGCTCGTACTTCAGGTGCTACCCCCGGTTCAAGCGGTTGGAACTCGCCGAAGCCCGCGGCGACAAGGCGATTTGCCGGAACACCATTGGCGATGAGGAATTTGACGACCGAAATGGCGCGTGCCGACGAAAGCTCCCAATTGTCTCTGAATTGACCGGTCCCGGAAAGAGCGACGTCGTCCGTGTGGCCATCGACGCGCAGAACCCAGTTGATGTCATCAGGAATTTCCTTCTGCAGATCGAGCAAGGCGGCTGCAAGCTTCTTCATCTCATCGGAACCGGCCGGATTGAGGATCGCTGTTCCTGACGGAAACAGCACTTCCGACTGAAAGACGAAACGGTCGCCGACTATGCGGATGTTCTCCCTGTCGGAAAGAATTTCACGCAGACGGCCGAAAAAGTCCGAGCGATAGCGATTAAGCTCCTGCACGCGTTGCGCGAGAGCGACGTTGAGCCGCTTGCCGAGGTCGGCAATCTTGGCGTTCGATTCCTTGTCACGCGATTCCGATGCGTTGAGCGCCGCCTCGAGGGCACCGATCTGTTTGCGCAATGCCATGATCTGTTGATTAAGAATTTCGACCTGCGAAAGTGCGCGAGCGCTGATCTGCTTTTCGTTCTCAAGCCCGGTCGACAGCTCAGTAATCTTGCCCTCCGCCGCCGCCCCGGCGCCAGCGCCTTGGGAAAGCAGTGACTGAAGCCGCGACTGCTCATTCTGCGCGCTCGTCAGTGAAGCTTGCAAATTGGCGATTGTATCTTCGAGATCCTGCTTGTTGCCCTGTTCCAGCGATAAAAGCTGTGTAAGCTCGTTGATCTGCGAGTTAAGCCGATTGAGTACCGCATCCTTGCCGGTAATTTCCTGGCTCAAGAGAAACTGTGCAAGCACGAATACCGAGAGCAAGAACATGATCGACAGGAGCAGCGTCGACAGCGCGTCAACGAAGCCTGGCCAATAATCGACATGGCGAATGGCTTTGCGGTTACGACCCAGAGCCATCAGTTTGCCTTGTCGCGAGCGATAGCATCGCCCAATTTGGCGAGCGTCTGACGAATGGCCTTTTGCTCGTCGGACTGTTTTTCCACCCAGTCGCGCATCATCTGCTGCTCGGAACGCATGTTCTTCACAAGCCCCTGGATGCCTTCGGCAAGGCTCGCCAAGGCGGCAGTCGTACGTTGGCTCGATCCGCCGGTCTCCTGGATGTTTTGCAGGCGTTCCGCCAAGGCCCGCAATTCATCGGAGGCACCACTGCTCGCGGCATCGAACGCATGCAGGTCGGAACCAAGATCCGTGACACTTGATAGCCAGTTTTCCAACTCGGTGTAGAAGCGGTTTTGAGCCCGACCAGCCTGCAAATCCAGAAAACCAAGTATGAGCGATCCGGAAAGGCCAAAGAGCGAGGAGGAGAACGCCGTGCCCATACCGCGGAGCGGAGATTGAAGTCCGGCCTTCAGTGAGTCGAGGACGCTATTGGCATCGCCAGCCCGCGGGTCAAGCGACTGGATAGTCTGGCCGATGGAGCCGATCGTTTCAAGAAGTCCCCAAAATGTTCCCAGAAGACCGAGAAACACCAGGAGGCCGATGAGATAACGGGAGATATCACGGGTTTCATCAAGCCGCGCAGCGATAGAATCAAGCATGGAGCGCATCGCGCTGGTTGAAAGCGCCATGGATTGGCGTCGCCCGATGAGGGCGCGCATCGGCGCGAGCATGATTGGCTTGGCATTTGGATCATTGTTGCCCTTTCGGAACGAGTTGACCCAGCGAACCTCAGGAAACAACCGGATAACCTGGCCAAACCCAAGGAGGATGCCCACGACAAGAACGCCGACAATCAAGCCATTGAGACCGGGATTGGTGGTAAAGAAGACCGATATCTGGCGAAATAGAATGGCAGCAAGAAAGGCAACGATCGCCAGAAAGATCGCCATCGATAAAAGCACGAACCGCGGGCTGGAGAGCCGGTAAGGATCAAAATCATCGCCGTCCATACCCTGGCGGGTCGAACTGAAATCAGCCATCGTGTCGTCTCCGCATCGCAATCCGGTGCACCTAACAGATGCACAATGAACATAAAATCACTTTGCCTGCACGCTTTTCGCGCAAGTCAAATCGATTTCTGCGACCCTAACCGAAATTATGGTGAAATTGAAAGGTGCCCGAAAGGTTGAATTTGCTCCCGTTTGAGCAAAACTCCGTTGTTGTTCCGGACATGCAACAATTGCGACGATTAGATTGGCTTTTTCAAGGTCTTAAGAAGAGCACGTTGGATTGCCTCATTACCCGCGATGATAGCTTTACTATCGATCACGTCTTGCTCGCCATCGAGATTTGTGACGAAGCCTCCAGCCTCACGGATCATGATGATACCGGCGCCAATATCCCACGGTGAAAGACCTTCTTCCCAGAAGCCGTCGAGACGGCCCGCCGCTACATAGGCCAGATCGAGAGCGGCGGCGCCCATGCGGCGGATACCGGATACTTCGGCCATGACGTTGCGCATCTGCAAAAGGTAGTTGCCGTGGTCGCCGCGACCGAGGTGGGGAACGCCGGTACCTATGACGGAGTCAACCAGTTTGCTGCGCCCTGAAACGCGCAGCCGGCGGTCGTTGAGAAATGCCCCGCCGCCGCGCTCTGCTGTATAGAGCTCGTCCATGGCCGGATTGAAAATGACGCCGGCCACGATCTGGCCCTGACGTTCCAGCGCAATCGAAACGGCAAAAATCGGAATGCCATGCAGGAAATTGGTGGTGCCGTCGAGTGGATCGACCAGCCATCTGTGCTGGCTGTCACTGCCCTCGACAACGCCTGATTCTTCCATCAGGAAGCTGTAGTCAGGACGGGCCCGGCGCAGTTCGGTATAGACGATTTCTTCGGCTTTCTTGTCGGCCTGGCTGACATAGTCGCCAGGTCCTTTCAACGAGACCTGCAAGTTCTGTACTTCGCCAAAATCGCGAGCGAGCGAGCGGCCGGCTTTCATAGCAGCCTGCACCATTACGTTGAGAATCGCTGAACGCGCCATTTCGGTTTATTTCTCCATCAATTCAAAATTAGCTTAGTCGGCGCGGCGAACATAAGTCAGTTCGTTGGTATCAACCACGATACGTTCTCCCGACGAGATAAAGGGGGGCACGAGAACGCGAATGCCGTTTTCCAGAACTGCAGGTTTATAGGAAGACGCCGCTGTCTGACCCTTGACGACCGGGTCGGCTTCGGTGATTGCCAGCGTTACATAGTCTGGAAGAGAAATGCCGATCGGGCGCTCGTCGTAGAGCTCGACCGTGACCATCATACCGTCCTGAAGGAAGGCGGCGCGATCACCAACAAAATCTTTTTGCAGTTCAAGCTGTTCGTAACTGTCGGTATCCATGAAAATCAATGCTTCGCCCTGCTCATAAAGGAAGGAGAAATCTTTCTGTTCAAGGCGGACCTTCTCAACGGTCTCGGCAGAGCGGAAACGCTCATTCAGCTTCGTGCCATTGATGAGGTTTTTCAGTTCCACCTGATTGTAAGCGCCACCCTTGCCGGGTTTGACATGATTGGTCCTGACAGCAACCCAGAGGCCGCCATCATGTTCGATCACGTTGCCTGTGCGGATTTCATTGCCGTTGATTTTCATTTGTCTACTCGGATTTGTGTTGGATACCCGCGCCAGTCATGCGGCAGCGGTCAAGAATGGCGCTCCAAGACCACAAATTCGTGAAATAGGCAAGAGTGAGCACAAAAAACAGCCATAAGGCGTTCTACCGATTTTTGCCGCAAGGCTCAGGCGGCCAACGCCGTTTCCGCCAATGAGACCCAGTAACTGATGCCATAAGGGATCGCGTCATCATTGAAGTCATAAGCCGAATTGTGGAGGCTCGCAGTATCGCCGTTGCCGATAAAGACAAAGGCGCCGGGCCGTTTCTCCAGCATATAGGAGAAATCCTCAGCGCCCATCACTGGCGGCATGTCTGATATCACAGCAGCGGTGCCAACAATCGTTTGGGCGACGCCGATAGCGAAATCGGTTTCCCGCGCATGGTTGAACGTCACGGGATAACCTTGATGATAATTGACTTCTGCCTTGCCGCCAAAGACCGCAGCAGTCGATTCAGCGACTTCGGTCAGCCGTTGTTGCGCGAACGCACGGACTTCCGGAGAGAGGGTCCTTACTGTACCGCCAAGCTTGATGACATCCGGGATGACATTGGACGCGTCGCCTCCATTGAGCTGTGTCACGGATATGACAAGCGAATTCAGAGGATCGGTCTCACGGGAGATGATTGACTGCAGGGCGAGAATGATGTGGGCGGAAATCACCACCGGATCGACGGTCGCTTGAGGCTTTGCCGCGTGACCGCCTCGCCCCGTTACAATTATCTCGAACTCGTTAGTTGCCGCCATGATCGAACCCTTGCGCGTAGCGAATTGACCAATCGGGAGCCCGGGCGCGTTATGCATGCCATAAACTTCGCTGATCCCGAAACGCTCCATCAAACCATCGTCGATCATGGCAAGCGCGCCAGCACCGCCTTCTTCAGCAGGCTGGAAAATGACAGCGATCGTACCTTTGAAGTTACGGGTTTCGGCAAGATACTGTGCGGCACCAAGCAGCATCGCGGTGTGGCCATCATGGCCGCATGCGTGCATCTTTCCGGGTATATTGGATGTCCAGGATTTTCCGCTCGCTTCGGTTATCGGCAAAGCGTCCATATCCGCGCGAAACCCGATCACTGGCCCATCACCATGCCGCCCACGGATGATGCCGACGAGGCCGGTCTTGCCAATGCCGGTCTCGACACTGTCGCAGCCAAAGTCGCGCAGTTTCTCGGCGGCAAACCGCGACGTTTCATGCACGTCATACATGAGCTCCGGATTTTCGTGCAGGTGACGGCGCCATTCGGCGACGTGCTGCTGCATCTCATGAGCGCGGTTGATCAACGGCATTTTTGGATTCCCATCGGCTGGTTGCAGTATCGGTACGTTCCGAAATCTATTGCGCCGATGATCAACGCGTCAACGCGTTGGATCAAGCCCAGTTCACTGCAATTTATTTGCTTCCGCGATTGCGGCTTGGGTCTGACTATCATCAAGGCCAGCCATGAACGATTCAAGCTCCGGATCATTCAGCCCTGCGCGTTTGGCCACGATGTACCATGCCGCAGCCTTGATGAAATCGCCGTCGACCCCAATGCCGTCGCGGTAAAGTTTGGCGAGACGCCCCTGCGCTGCGACATTGCCGCCCGTCGCCGCGCGCAACATCCAGCCGAAACCGGCTTTATAGTTTTTTGCCCCGCCACGGCCCGTAACGAGCCAGCTGCCCAGATCTAGTTGAGCCGTGTCGTAACCCTTCGCAGCGGCTTTCGCCAAATACTGCCGCGCCTTGGCGTCATCTCGCGGAATAGTCAGTGTGCCATTGGCGAGAATCTGGCTGAGCGCATATTCACCATCGGGAAGACCCTTGTCTGCCGCTTTCTGAAACCAGGGATAAGCGTTTTCGACACCTGTGGCGCCTGGCCGTTCTTGTAGCAGGATTTGGCCAAAATTGAACTCTGCCGGAGCATTTCCCGCGTCCGCCGCAGACTTCATCAATTCCTTGGCCCTCTTGGGGTCCTTTGGAGCATATTTTCCCCGGAGAAGAATTACAGCGTAGCGGAATTGCGCTTCTGGTAATCCGTGATCGGCAGCTTTGCCGTACCAGTTTGCGGATTCCTGCATGTTAACCGGGACGCCAAGACCACGGGCCAGAATTTCTGCAAGGAGGACCTGGGCATTTGGATCGCCGGCCTCCGCGCGGGGCAAAGCCAGATTGTAGGCCGTTTTGTAGAGGCCGCGTTGGTACGCGCCAAAAGCGTCGTCTTCCGGACCTTTGCCGAACCGCGTCGGGTTGATCGTATCGAGAGCGGGATCATTGGGTGATTTAGGCTTGGCTTGCTTCGGAGTCGTTTCGGGCGAGGCCGGCATGGCCGGCGCAGGAGTCGTCGTCGGTGCCGCCGCAGGTGGTTGAGCGGTTTGGGCAAGGCCTCCCGCGACCAAAACCGGCATGGCCATCAGTGCGGCCGCAATAGAACAGACGAGCCTTCCTGATCTTGCTCCCATAGAATTATTCCTCAAATTTAGGCGCGTGCGCGTCAAGAAGCCGGTTGGCCTCCCGGACAGCCCCTGCCGGATCTGCTCCATCAAAAACGGCGGAACCAAGAGCGATGAACTCCGCGCCTGTCGCCACGGCATCGAGGATGCTGTCGAGAGTGTTGCCCGCCTGAATGATACAAGGGATTTCAACCATGGATGCCCACCACTCAGCGAGTTCGATGTTGCGCGGGTGCGCTTCAGGCTTATTATCCGCACCGATTTTGCCGAACAGAACATAGTCCGGTTGGGCTTCACCGATTTCCAGTGCGGTATGACGATTCTTGATGTTGCCGGTACCGACGATCATTTTGGGCGAAAAGCGCGTCACATTGGCTGCAATGTCAGCTGCCGCGCCCTCGATATGCAGACCGTCTGCCTTGACTCGTCCAGCGATCTGGGTGTTGCCGACGATAATTGCTGCTACACCGGCGCTCTGGATAATCGGGACGGCAATTTCAGCGAGGGTCTGGAACAAAGCCTCATCCGCTTCATAGGCGGGCAACAATACCGAAGCAACATCTCCGCCGGAAAGCGCATCATCAAGCAGCGTCGCAAGTTCATCCCCGCTTGCAGCCGGAGGGGCGATCAAAACGATACGGCAGCGTCGAGGTGTCGGTTCGATGTTCATGGGTTGCGACCTTCAATCGTTCTTCATAGACCGGGCAATCGTGATGGAATTCGGGCATAGAGGATGGCGGATGGTTTGAACAGACCCAAAGGTTTCGATTTGCCTGGTTGCAAATTCAACATCTTATGTACCAAATCGGAGCATATTTCCAAAAAAGCATTTTTCAATCGTAATGAGCAGAGTTAAAGGAGAAGTACTTCCTGCCGGATCCCCCGCCATGCCCGATCTTCTGATGAACCCGTGGTTCTATGCTGCTGCTGTCCCGGCCACGATTCTGATCGGGCTTTCCAAAGGCGGGCTTGGTGGCGCTATGGGCCAGGTCGGTGTCCCGCTCATGGCGCTGGTCATGCCACCGGTTCAGGCTGCGGCGATCATGCTGCCCATTTTGATCATCATGGATGTTGCAAGCCTCTGGTCGTGGCGCGGCTATCGTGACATGACGACATTGAAACTGATGTTGCCCGGCGGTCTGCTCGGCGTCGGTATTGGCTGGCTCACCGCTTCCATCGTAACTGACGACATGGTGAAGCTGATCGTTGGACTCGTTGCGATCATTTTCTTTGCGCGTTACATCTTCGCAAGCGCGGCGAAGCGCGCGACCTCACAATCTCATAATGGCGCTTCGGCCACGCTTTGGTCGACGATTGCCGGATTCACGAGTTTTGTCGCCCATGCCGGTGGCCCCCCCTACCAGGTTTATACCCTTCCACTGCGGCAGGATCCGAAGATTTATAACGGCACCAGTGTTATTTTCTTTGCCGTTATCAATGCGATCAAGGTCATTCCCTACTTTGCTCTTGGACAATTTGACGCGACGAATTTGAAAGCTTCAGCTGTGCTTGTGCCCCTTGCACCCCTTGCGACATTCGCCGGTGCCTGGATCGTAAAGCGGATGCGGCCGGAAGTATTTTTTCCATTCATGTATGCAATGATTTTACTGATGGGCTTGAAGCTCACCTACGACGGAATTGCCAACTTGTCATATTTTTGAACGAAAGTTGATCGGCGCAATCGCAACTTTTGCCCTATGTCAACATTACTGATCGCAGCCACGAACGAGTCGCTTCCATCGAGGCCGGGAGCGGAATTACCGTACATTGACAGGATATTGGTGAACGCTATGACACAGAACCAGCTCAAACAGCGGGACACCCGTATCGACGTTTTCAGGGCTCTGGCTCTTCTCACGATCTTCATAAATCACATTCCGGGGACGGTTTTTGAGAACCTCACTCACAAGAATTTTGGATTTTCCGACTCCGCCGAGGCGTTCGTGTTGATCTCCGGTATCGCCGTCGGTCTCGCCTATGGTTCCAAGTTCGAATCGGGCAGTCGTCTTCTGATAACGCTCAAGGCGTGGCGGCGGGCTGCAACTCTCTACTGCGCTCACATCCTCACGACGATCGCTACGTTGGCGATTTTCTGTGCCGCAGGCATTTATCTGAAACGCCCCGACTTCATGTCGTTCATCAACATAGGTCCGCTGATGGATCAGCCGGCAAAGGCACTCATCGGCATTGCGACGATGGGCCATCAGATTGGCTACAACAATATCCTGTCGATGTATGGCGTACTGTTGCTCATGCTCCCGATATTCCTGCTGATCGCGAGAATCAGTATTTCTGGCATGGTCGTGCTCTCAGGCATGCTGTGGCTGGTTTCTGGCGTGTACCAAATCGCTCCGCCAAACTATCCGACCAATGGTGTGTGGTTTCTCAATCCGCTGTCGTGGCAGTTCCTGTTCGTTATCGGGATAGCAGGAATCATGCATGTGCGCCGAGGCGGCACCATTGGATTCAACAAGTATTTGTTTGGGCTTTCGGCGGCCTATATCCTGATCGCACTAGTCTGGGTGCGTTGGCCATTATGGGGTGTGGATACGTCATTGGGCCTGCCGACGGTCATCACGGGCTTCGACAAGACATTTCTGTCGTTGACGCGATTGGCCCATGTCCTATCACTCGCCTATGTGGTTGTGTCCGTGCCGGCGATCTCCAATCTGGCCCGTCGCGCCCCAGATCATCCGCTGGCCATCCTAGGCAAACATTCGCTGCCGGTTTTTGTTGCCGGTACGATGCTCGCCATGGTGGCACAGGTCGTCAAGGTCCTGAATCCCGGTGGTTTGCTCGACGACACGCTCCTGATCGCAAGCGGGATCATGGCGCAATTTGCTTTGGCCTATTACCTCGAATGGCTGCCGCGTATAGGTTGGGGCGGACGCCCGGTACAAAAGCCGGTCAAGCCTCAAATTGCAGTTGCCAGCAAGTTGAGGAACGGGACAATGAAGCCGGCGACGAGCCCAGTGGCCTCGCGATAAAATCAACTTTCCTGTTGTCGTTAACCAGTCGTTAAGCATTACAATCTATAAATTGATCATCCAGTTTTCTGGATTCTTACCAAGTGGTTTGGCCACTTTGTTTGACGCCTCCCTGTTAGACTCCTGAGAGCCGCCTCGTTTTTGCGGCTCTTTTTTTATGTTCATATCCAAAGTTTAACCCTGACGTTAACCCTTTATTAAGGATAAACTTGCGCTCCTGTGAGGATGCGGGCAGGTTGCTGGGGACTACTGCTCGCCGACCGTTGTGATACCTCGCTTGCTGTTCCAGTAAGGGAGCACTGCTTTGGAAAAATCGCGGATCGTGGCAGCGCATTTTAGGTGACAGGGCATATGATGACCGAACAGGAATTCCACGTAGACAACACGATAAGGCTTGCAGAGCACATGGTCCGCTCTGAGAGTTTCAATCATCTCTACGATGAAGGCATGAGTCTTGTGGAAGAAGCGGCTTTCTACCTTGATGGCGAAGGCCGCGAGGAGGCTAAACGCCTGTCGCGCATAGCGGCGACGCTTTATGCGGCTGAATCGATGCGGTTGACGACACGCCTGATGCAGGTGGCATCCTGGCTGCTTTTGCAGCGGGCATCCCGTAGCGGTGAGATGACACTCGAACAGGTGCTTTCCGAAAAAGCCAAGGTTCGGCTTGATACCGACTCGGCGCCTGAAACAGTTGTTGGCTGGGATGAAATTCCGCTACCCTATTGCGATATAGTGCATCGCTCGTTGCGCCTGCAGGCGCGCGTTCGCCAAATGGACGATGAAATTTACAATGATGGCGTTGGGGCCGAGCAAAAGCGGGTCTTCTCAACCAATCCTGTGTCCGATCAGATCAGTTTGTTGGCGACTGCATTCGGCCACCGCTAACGACGAACAGATTTGTTTCTCTTTTGTTCACCTTTCTACTGTCAAGATGTGTGACACATGGATAAGGTTCGGGCATGAAAGAAGCGATTCGTATTATCGGAATTGACCCAGGTCTTCGGCGGACAGGCTGGGGCATCATCGAGACGCTGGGAAATTCACTGCGTTTTGTTGCAGCAGGCACAGTCCTTTCAGACGCCAAGCTCGACCTCGCCTCCCGCCTCTGTCAACTCCACGATGGACTTGCCGGTGTGATTCACGAGATGGTGCCGCATGAATCGGCCGTCGAACATACCTTCGTCAACAAGGATGCCACAGCGACGCTCAAGCTCGGTCAAGCACGCGGGATTGCATTGCTCGTACCCGCGCTTGCTGGGCTTCACGTTGCCGAATACGCACCAAATGCAGTCAAGAAAGCTGTTATCGGTGTCGGGCACGGCGAGAAAAAACAGATTCATATGATGGTGAAAGTGCTCATGCCGAAGGCTATATTCGACACCGACGATGCCGCAGATGCACTTGCAGTTGCCATTTGCCACGCACATCACCGGCAAAGCGCAATCGGGCGTATAGCCATCGAACAGAAACTGGCGGCACTCGGATGATCGGAAAGCTCAAAGGTACTGTCGACGAAATCGGCGAGGACCATGTGGTGGTCGATGTGCACGGCGTATGTTACGTCGCCTTCTGCTCGGCCCGGACGCTTTCCAACATGCCGGGGCCAGGCGAGGCGGTTGTCTTGCTCATTGAAACATATGTGCGCGAAGATTTGATACGTCTCTTCGGGTTTGGCACTGCGCTTGAGCGCGAGTGGTTCCGCTTGCTGCAAAGCGTTCAGGGTATTGGTGCGAAGGTTGCGTTGAGCGTTCTCGGAACATTGACACCGTCTGATTTAGCCAACGCTATAGCGCTGCGCGATATCGCGATGGTCAGCCGGGCACCGGGGGTTGGCAAGCGGGTCGCGGAACGCATCGTAACGGAACTCAAAAACAAGGCGCCAGCCTTTGCCGGTGGGGCGATGGGGACGATCGGGCTCAAGCAGGAATTGGGCGAGGGTGTCGCTCCCGCTCCGGTAACGGACGCAGTATCGGCTTTGACCAATCTCGGTTATTCGCGCGATCAGGCAGCGAACGCCATTGCCGCCGCGATGAAGGATGCCGGTGAGGGGGCCGATTCCACCAAGTTGATCCGACTTGGCTTGAAGGAATTGTCACGCTGATGCGGTTGTTTGAACAAGCTGCTTATGCCAAGACACGCAAATGAGTGATGCCAGCCGCCTGATTTCACCGGACAAGCGTGGCGAGGATCTCGATACCTCTCTGCGACCGCAGACCCTTGCCGATTTTGTTGGTCAGGCGGCGGCACGCGCCAATCTGAAAGTCTTCATTGAAGCAGCGAAATCTCGTGGTGAAGCACTCGATCATGTCTTGTTCGTCGGTCCGCCTGGACTTGGCAAAACCACCCTGGCGCAGATCATGGCCAAGGAACTGGGCGTCAACTTTCGCTCGACCTCGGGGCCGGTTATTGCCAAGGCAGGCGATCTCGCCGCGCTTTTGACCAATCTCGAGGAGAACGATGTTCTCTTTATCGATGAAATCCACCGTCTCAATCCGGCTATCGAAGAAATTCTCTATCCGGCAATGGAAGACTACCAGCTCGATCTGATCATCGGTGAGGGACCTGCGGCCCGTTCGGTAAAAATTGATCTCGCCAAATTTACACTGGTTGCAGCGACAACGAGGCTGGGGCTTTTGACCACGCCGTTGCGAGATCGCTTCGGTATCCCTATCCGGCTCAATTTCTATACGGTCGAAGAACTGGAACATATCGTGCGGCGCGGGGCACGGATCATGGGTATCGGCGTCACCGATGACGGTGCGCTGGAAGTCGCTCGCCGTGCACGCGGCACCCCCCGTATCGCCGGACGTCTTCTGCGCCGCGTGCGGGATTTCGCTATTGTCGACGGCAAGGACAAGATCGATCGCGACACGGCTGATTCCGCACTGTTACGCCTTGAAGTCGATTCGCTAGGACTGGACCAGCTCGACCGGCGTTATCTCGCGATGATAGCGCACAACTTCGGCGGAGGTCCGGTTGGTATCGAAACGATTGCCGCCGGACTTTCGGAACCTCGTGACGCGATCGAAGACATCATCGAGCCATATCTGATCCAGCAAGGATTTATACAGCGTACGCCTCGCGGACGCGTTCTGACCGCCAATGCCTGGAAACATCTTGGTCTGAACGCTCCGGCGGATATTATCCAGCAGCAGATCAACCTTTTCCAGCAAGACAGCTGATTACTCGGTTTTTAGCCCGAGACCTTTCAGAATAACCGGATCGAGCACTCGCTGCTTGTCATCGAGTGTAATGCCGAAAGCACCGCCCCATGACCACACCGACCAAGGGAAGCCGCGTTTGCGTGCAGCTTCGGTCATGTCTTTCAAATAGGCAGCGCGCCAGTCTGACGGCATGCGAAACTTCTTCTGATACTCCCTGCGTATCATGCCGAACTCCCCCAGGAAAATGCGCTCGGGGGGGATGCTGTTGTTCTTTCCCCACGCTGCCGCCTTTTCGAATGGTTCATCCAGCGCGGCGAGAACTTCTTTATAGGTAGTCACGCCGCCAGCCATTTCATTGAACCCAACGAGCAGTTCCTCCCTACGCTCCTTGGGGGCTTTGGTCTCGATTGTTTTCCGAACCGCCGTAAGGCGCTCTTCAAATGCTTTTTCGCCCATCAGATCCGGCGGATAGGGCAAGCCTTCGACATAGCTCATGGAATCGCCTGTCCAGTCGGCACCCTGATGCGTCAGGACATAAGGTTCATAGGAATGAAAGGTCCAGATGACATTGTCATCGGCGATGGAAGCGGGATCAACCTTTTCCAGCCCGTACGCACTCGACCAGCAGCCGCCAGACAAAATCAGTGTATGGTTTGGCGCTGCCCCACGAGCAGCCCTATGCAACTGCATCAACATCGCGGGCCATTTAGGGAAAAGCGTGGGATCGCAGTCGATCACCGGCTCATTGAACGGTTCAAACGCAGTGGTTGCGGCATCTGTATCGGACAGCGCCCTGCCGAGCCGACCGACCATCTGCACATATCGCGTGAAGAGTGCTTCGTCAGCCAGGATGTGGTTTGTATCCACCTTGCGATCGTCGCTCGGAATTGAATGAAGATCGACGATCACCTTCAGTCCTGCCTTGTGCAGCATATCGACTGTCTCGAGCGTCTCCGCGACGAGTTTTTTAACGCGAGTTTCCGACGCATCCTCCAGGAAGATTGCGGGATCGATTGGCATACGGACGAAATCAAAACCCGCCGTTCGGATATGCTCCAGATCGCTGATGGTAGTGCCCTGCCGCCATTCGGGGAAATTATCCAGGACAGACACTTCGTCCCAGCGATCAGGCTTGGGCCATGTGGTCCATAGCTCGAGACTGAGACCGCGTTGCATGGTGAAAGTAGTAGCTGATCCAGCCACGGAACCCGCAACCAGACAGAGGAGACAAAAAAGGACTCGCAGCAGTGTGAAAACCAATTCTCCGTATCCTATTTCGTGGGGACTATGGACAAAATGCCTACCAAGGCCGCAAAAAGGAAGGGCTATGGTCGAAAACAATTCTTCATCATTAATCGCCACTGGATTGGTCGGGGAGCTTACGGATACTGGCCATCGCTTGCTGGCGCGCGTTTATTATGCCGACACGGATTTTTCCGGACTTGTCTATCACGCACGTTATCTTGAATTTCTGGAACGGGGCCGTACCGATTATTTGCGCCTTCTCGGCGTGCACCATTCAGAGCTTGTTGACGGAAAACTCGGCGAAAGCATCGTTTGGGTGGTCCGGCGCATGGAGATAGACTTCAAATCTGCGGCAAGGATCGATGATGTATTGACGATCGAGACGCGAACAGCGGAAATATCTGGCGCAAGGGTGCGGATGGCGCAGGCCATAAAACGAGGAGATGATATTCTTATTTCGGCTATCGTAGAGGCGGCCATGATTAACGGTGCCGGCCGGCCGCGACGATTTCCACCGGAGTGGATCAAGCTTTTTCGGCCAGCTTCGCAGAAATGAGCGTGGAAAATCGCCCGCTGCCCGCAAAACATAAACTCATCCTTAACCATAACAAATCATGAATAAGACGTGCAGACGACAGGTTTCACGTTAACGCCTTCGTTTTACCAAAATTAACGTAAAGAAGCCGCGTTATGGTTACTGGAAAATTCCGGTTATAAGCGTGGCTCATCTGGATTGAGACGATTGCGCCCCCGGTCAACACGCCGGGTTTTCGGATTCGAGGATTGTAGATATGGAAAATTTAGCGGTTGCCGTTCAGACATCGGACATGTCCTTGTGGGGGCTGTTCTGGCAAGCCGGATTTGTCGTCAAGCTTGTGATGGTGGGCCTGCTCGGCGCATCGATCTGGACCTGGGCGATCATCATCGACAAAATCCTTGGATTTGGCCGGGCAAAGCGCGCCTTCGACCGTTTTGAACAAATATTCTGGTCAGGACAATCCCTTGAAGAGCTCTACCGAAACCTCGGTGATAAACGCACCACCGGCATGGGTTCAATTTTCATTGCTGCGATGCGGGAATGGAAGAAATCGTTCGAAAAGGGCGCGCGTTCGCCAATCGCACTGCAAATGCGCATCGACAAGGCGATGGATGTGGCGCTGGCCCGAGAAAGCGACTACCTCGCAGCGCGACTGACGTTCCTCGCAACCATCGGCTCGGCTGGACCATTTATCGGTCTGTTCGGCACGGTCATTGGTATCATGACCTCATTCATGGGCATTGCTGGTTCCAAGTCCACCAGCCTTGCCGTAGTCGCGCCGGGTATCGCCGAGGCACTGCTGGCAACGGCTATCGGCCTGGTCGCCGCCATTCCGGCGGTTATCGCCTATAACAAGCTTTCGAGCGACGCTGGAAAACTGACTGCGCGCATGGAAGGCTTTGCCGACGAGTTCTCCGCCATACTCTCGCGGCAAATCGATGAGAAGCTGCCGCGGGCTTGAGGACGCATTTGAGAAACCGATACGTTAATTGCAGGATTTAATGCCATGGGCATGTCGATAGGTAACAACGGTTCTTCGGGTGGACGGCGGCGACGCGGACGTTCCAGCAAGGGCGTGATGAGCGAGATCAACGTTACGCCCCTCGTCGACGTCATGCTCGTATTGCTCATAATCTTCATGGTAACGGCACCGATGATGACGGTCGGCGTTCCAATCGATATGCCAGAAACATCGGCACAGACCCTGAACAGCGAATCTGACCCGATCTACGTAACGATCAATCAACAGGGGCAGATCTACCTGCAGGAAACCGAGATTCCGCTGGAGGAGATCGTTCCAAAACTTCAGGCAATTGCCAAGACTGGCTATAACGAGCGCATTTTCGTGAAGGGTGACAAATCCGCCGACTACGGCACGATCATGAAGGTCATGGCACAGATTTCTGGTTCGGGTTTCAAAAATATCGGTCTCGTCAGTCTGCCGGAGGTTAACTGATCAACCATGCGGGCTAGCGTCACATCCTCCGCAATTATCCACGCTGTGGTCATCGGCTGGGGGCTCCTGTCGTTCTCCTCGCCGACACCAATGGATATGGCGAATTCGGAGTCGATGCCGATTGATATCGTTTCAGATATAAGCCAATTGCAGAAGGGCGATAAAAAGGCACCCAAGGCCGAAAAGCCTGCACCCAAGCCCACTCAAAAACCACAGGCAATTCCGGACGCTCAGAACGTTGGCGACAGTGAAGTCGACGCAGACACCAAACCTGCTCCAGAGACGAAACCAAAACCGATCGAAGCTGCACAGGCGCCGAGGCCTTCGGATGCCCCAGTCGCTAAGCCAGATCCGCTGCCGGAACCGAAGCCCGAAGTCAAGCCAGAGCCCAAACCGATCCCTGTACCGGCCACGGAGGTAAAGACCGAGCCCGCTCCGAAGGAAGAGGTAAAGCCGGATCCAGTGGCCGAGGCGATCAATGAGACCAAATCCGAGCCAGCGCCGAAGGAGGAAGCGAAGCCTACGCCGACACCTCCGGTAGACAAGCCCGCGGAAGAGGCATTCAAGCTGCCCGATACGGTCGCTAAGCCTGAGGCCAAACCCACGCCACCAGCACAGACAGCCAAGACGCCTGATCGCAAGGAAGTGCAGGAGAAGCCCAAACCGACGCAAACGGCGGCGACACCTTCCAAAGATAAAGACGGTATCGCTGATCAAGTCGCAGAGCTTCTGAACAAACAGAAGCCGTCAGCTGGAGGCGCCAAGCGATCAAGCGATCAGGCCTCTCTTGGAGCGAACAAGGCTACGGGAGGTTCAAAGCTCAGCCAAAGCGAGATGGATGCCTTGAAGGGGCTCATTGAAGGAAATTGGAACAAGCCAGTGGGAGCTGAAGAGACCCCTGAAATGATCATCGTTGTGAAATTCAGGCTGACGCAGGATGGGGAAATCGACGGTCGGCCCGAGGTTAGCGGCAGCGGCGGTGACTCCGGATTATTGGATGCCGTAAAGAGCAGTGCCGTACGGGCGGTGATGAAGTCAGCGCCGTTTAACCTACCGCAAGATAAATACGACACCTGGTCGAGCGTTGAACTGACGTTCCATCCCGGTGCTACCTGATGTCGATTATAGGCCAGCCAAAAGAGGGCCCTGAACTAATGCTAAAAATACTCCGGACTTTATGTGCAGCTTTCGCGATGGTCATAGCAACTTTGATCGTGGCGACGCTACCTGCGAAAGCCCAGCTGAAACTCGATATCACCAAGGGTGTTGTCGAGCCTATGCCAATTGCCATCACGGATTTTCTTTCCGGCGATCAATTGGGTACGAATATTTCTAATGTGATTGCTGCGGATCTGGAGCGATCCGGACTGTTCGCACCTGTCGACAAAGGCGCTTTCATCGAGAAGATCTCGAATCCCGATGCGGCGCCCCGTTTTGAGGACTGGAAGGTTATCAATGCTCAGGCCCTTGTAACGGGTCGCGTTACCAAGCAAGGCGATGGCCGGCTGAAGGCGGAATTCCGCCTTTGGGATACATTCGCCGGGCAGCAGCTTGATGGCCAACAGTTCTTTACCTCACCCGAAAGCTGGCGCCGTGTCGCCCATATTATTGCAGATGCAATCTATGAGAAGCTCACCGGCGAGAAAGGCTATTTCGATACACGCGTTGTCTTTGTCGATGAATCCGGCACCAAGGAAAAGCGCATCAAGCGCCTCGCGATCATGGATCAGGACGGCGCCAATGTCCGCTATCTGACCAATGGCAAGGATCTTGTCCTGACGCCGCGGTTTTCGCCAAGCCGTCAGGAAATCACTTACATGTCTTTCGAGGGCGGCAAGCCACAGATTTATCTTCTGCAGCTTGAAACGGGTCAGCGCGAGCTTGTCGGCAATTTCCCGGGCATGACTATTGCGCCGCGCTTCTCACCAGACGGTCAGAAGGTCGTCATGAGCCTGTTGCAGGAAGATGGGAGCGCGAACGTCTACACGATGGATTTGCGCAGCCGGACAACGACGCGCCTCACGAGCACATCAGCTATCGACACCGGTGCATCCTATTCTCCCGATGGGAGCCAGGTTGTGTTCGAGTCGGATCGTGGCGGCCGTCCGCAGATTTACAAGATGGGTGCCGACGGCTCAAATCCGCAACGCATTTCCTTCGGAGATGGTTCTTACTCGACGCCGGTATGGTCTCCCCGCGGCGATCTGATCGCCTTCACCAAACAATCTGGTGGCGAGTTTTCCATCGGCGTGATGAAGACCGATGGATCGGGCGAGCGAATCCTGACCAGCGGTTATCATGACGAGGGTCCAACCTGGGCTCCGAACGGCCGTGTGCTGATGTTCTTCCGCCTGCCGCCCGGCTCCAACAGCCCCAAGCTGTCGACGGTCGATCTGACTGGTCGAAATCTGCGCCAGATCCAAACGCCAAACCTCGCGTCCGATCCTGCCTGGTCGCCGCTGCTTGAATGAATCGGTGGATAAACCAGTAATAACTGACAATCGCGTCCGTGTCTCAAGACATTCCCGCGAATGTCGTCTTTCCGCCTCAATTTGTGCCTTTAGGGTGCAGAACACATTCTGAAATCGCTGTTAATCCTGGTGTTAAGAGTGGATTAACCCTGTTTCTGAACCGAGCCTTAACCTCGATATGGTTACTGCTTGTTCACCGAAACAATTCAATTCTTAAGGAGTCCAGGCTATGCGCCGCTTCGAAATGATCGCCCGCAGTCCAGTTTTCGTTGCACTCTTCCTATCTCTCGCCATTGCGGGTTGTGCTTCGAAGAAAAATATGCCCAACAGTGCCGGTGATCTCGGTCTTGCCGGCAGCGCAAAACCTGGTTCCACTCAAGATTTCACAGTCAACGTTGGCGATCGTATCTTCTTCGACGTTGACTCTTCCGTCATTCGCGCTGATGCACAGCAGACTTTGGCCAAGCAGGCACAGTGGCTCCAGCGCTATCCAAACTATGCGATCACGGTCGAAGGTCATGCGGACGAACGCGGCACGCGTGAATACAATCTGGCCCTTGGCCAACGGCGTGCAGCTGCGACGCGCAACTACCTCGCATCGCAGGGTGTTCCTGCAGCACGTATCAAGACACTTTCCTACGGTAACGAGCGTCCGGTCGCCGTTTGCGACAGCGAATCGTGCTGGTCGCAGAATCGTCGCGCCATCACAGTTCTTGGCGGCGCTGGCAGCTAAGAGCCCGCTGATTCTATCAGGGAAAGCGGCTTCGGGCCGCTTTTTTTGTTTGGGTTCTGGTCAAAACAAAATTTGGCCGAAGTCACGTTGCTCGTGTTAGATAAGTTGCCGCAAAATCCCAGCGGTGTTTCTATTTCCCACATCAGGGGCGGTAAAAGGAATGAACAAACGACTGAAAAGAATGGCGCTGGCTATGACGGTGCTGCCATTTCTGGCGGCCGGCGTGGGCCATGCTTCCAGCATTGAGGATAGTTTTCCCCTCCCAGCGCCAAAGCCAGCCATTATGATGAGCGATGCGCCCGTCCTGATGGCACAGGCAGGGGATCCGCGTGTGAGCCAGCTGGAGGAACAGATCAGACAGCTTACCGGCAAGATCGAGGAACTGAACTTCCAGATTCTTCAAATGCAGGAGCAGATGCGGAAGGTACAGGAAGACAATGAATTCCGGTTCCAGGAACTGGAAAAGGGCAAGCGCTCGGATGCAGGCGGCAAAAGCGACCGCAGTGTCGCCTCTGTAGCGCCCTCGCGGAAAACCGGGGAGGCATCGACGGATGCCTCCACCAACTCAACGGCGCCCACAATAAACTCGTTGCCCGACGCCACTGATTCCGCTGCCATTGACCCACAAACCGATGCTGCCGGCTCACCACAGCTTGGCGAGCCACCGCGTCCACTTGGACAAATCGAGTTTGATGCCAATGGCAACGTAATTGGTGGTTCCAGAAACGATACGCTGGCTGGTCCGTCTTCAGACAACACCAATTTTGCAGCGCTACCGGACACCGATGATCCGAAGGTGCTTTACAGCCAAGCCTATCAGTTGTTCCTGTCTGGCGACTACAAAAGCGCCGAGGCCGCGTTTCGCAGCCACGTGGATCGTTTCCCGAAAGATCCGGCGGATCCTGATGCGCGATATTGGCTTGGTGAATCGCTTTACAGCCAAGGGCGTTTCCAGGAGGCCGCCTCAGTCTTTCTCGATAATCACAAGCAATTTCCTGACGCCAAGAAAAGCCCCGAAAATCTTCTGAAGCTCGGCATGACACTGGCAAAAATGCAGGACCACGAGGTTGCCTGTGCAACGTTTGCCTCGGTCAATTCCCGTTACCCAAATATTTCTGCAGCGATCAAAGAGCGCGTGAAGAATGAACGTGCCGCCAACAAATGCTGACCAGGATATTGATCCTGCCAGCGTTTTCGATGTGATTGATTTCAAGGAGCGGCGATCTGTCATAGTTGCTGTGTCGGGTGGCAGTGACTCGCTGGCTTTGTTGCACCTTCTGATCAGCTATCGCGCAGCACAATGCACCTTTCCAGAAATTATTGCCGTTACGATCGACCATGAGCTTCGACCTGAATCTGTCGATGAAGCGCATTTTGTCGCAGGTCTCTGCAGATCAGCTGGAATTACGCATCGGATCTTGAACTGGGATGGACCCAAACCGCATACGGGCCTGTCAGCCAAGGCACGCGATGTCCGCTATGAACTCCTGTGTCGCGCAGCGCGCGATGCCGGTACTGACATGATTCTTGCGGGTCATACGCTTGACGATCAGATCGAGACCTTTGTCATGCGCTCCGCACGAACGGGTGAGGGAGGGAGCGAACGGGGCTTGGCCGGTATGGCATTGGCGACCTTACTTGATCGCGAGGTCTGGCTCCTGCGACCTTTACTCGACGTCTCACGGGAAAAGTTACGCGACTATCTCCGCGCCAGAGGGATTGCCTGGCGCGACGACCCTTCCAATGACAATCCAAAATACGAGCGCGTTCGAATTCGCAATAGGCTGCGGCTCGTGGATTCCCGGGAAATGGTCTGCGAGATCGTTGAAAAAGCAAGCAAAAGACGCGTGGTGAACGATAAGGTTGCGCAGTTTCTACCGGATTGTGTGACTATTTACCATGGAATCCGCGCTGAAGTCAGTCGCGAAGGCTTGGCCTTGCAAGAGCAGGATGTCCAGCAACTTGTCGTGGCCATAGTGATGGCAACGATGGGTGGGCAATCATTTCTCCCACCAGTAGAAAATTGCGACAGGGCCCTGGAGCATATTCATTCGAAACGTTCGTCCGGACGCATCACAATGAACCGTTGTGTTATTCAAATCAGGAAAGACAATGTGCTTATCTACCGGGAAATGCGCTCTTTGGCGAACATCGCTATTGAACCAGACGGCACTGCCATCTGGGATGGTCGCTACCGGATCGGCAATCATACCAACAGATTAATCAGGATCAGCGCAACCGGCGTGTTGGGGCTGAAGTTCCTGGGTGATACCCATCCAGCCAATTTTCACCGGCCATCGATTTTGTCGAGCCCTGCTGCGTTTCTCGATGGTGACATTGTCGATGTTCCGGCTTTCGGCAATCACGTGAAATTGGCTGAAGGAATTTCTGTGACACGGCACCTTGCCCTGTTCGACCATATTCTTTCTGGCTATGATGAAATCCTTGCTCAATCCGTTGCAGAAACCTTTCAACTACAGGGGTACAAGCGTTCTCCGGTAAACCAGATTAATAAGAATTGACGTGAGTTTGAACGCCAGCCTTGGCAAGGACATGCTTCGAACCTATGTTACGTATAAATTCCGCGTCCTTGCGGTGATGTTTTGATGGGACCCGATATGAATCCTAACTACAGGAACTTCGCGCTGTGGGCGATTATCGCCTTGCTTCTAATTGCGTTGTTCAACCTTTTCCAAAGTCCAAGCTCTCGTTCGGCGTCGAGCGATGTACCTTATTCGCAGTTCATCAATGACGTGAACAGCGGCCGAGTAAAATCGGTGACGATCGCGGGCAACCGTATCACCGGTACCTATTCCGACAATGGCGCAAGCTTCCAGACCTATTCACCGGGGGATGCTGGTCTTGTCGGTCGCCTCGAAAGCAAGAGTGTTCAGATTGCCGCGCGGCCTGAATCCGATGGTTCGACATCGCTCGTTGGCATGCTGATTTCCTGGCTGCCGATGATCCTCATTCTCGGTGTGTGGATATTCTTCATGCGTCAGATGCAAGGGGGTTCACGCGGCGCCATGGGCTTTGGCAAGTCCAAAGCCAAGCTTCTCACCGAGGCGCATGGACGTGTGACGTTCCAGGACGTCGCTGGCGTTGATGAAGCCAAGGAAGATCTTGAGGAAATCGTCGAGTTCCTGCGCGATGCACAGAAATTCCAGCGGCTCGGCGGACGTATCCCACGCGGAGTGCTGTTGGTTGGCCCTCCCGGTACCGGTAAGACATTGCTCGCGCGCGCAATTGCTGGCGAAGCAAATGTGCCTTTTTTCACCATCTCCGGTTCAGACTTCGTTGAAATGTTCGTCGGCGTCGGCGCGTCGCGTGTTCGCGACATGTTCGAACAGGCGAAGAAGAATGCGCCATGCATCATCTTCATCGATGAAATCGACGCGGTTGGCCGTCATCGTGGCGCTGGCCTAGGCGGCGGTAATGACGAACGCGAACAGACCCTCAACCAGTTGCTGGTTGAGATGGATGGTTTTGAAGCCAACGAGGGCGTTATCCTTATTGCTGCAACCAACCGCCCGGACGTGCTTGATCCGGCGCTATTGCGTCCGGGCCGCTTCGACCGTCAGGTCGTCGTGCCAAACCCGGATGTTACGGGTCGCGAAAAAATCCTAAAGGTGCATGCACGCAATGTGCCCTTGGCACCGAATGTCGATCTGAAGGTGCTAGCTCGTGGTACCCCGGGCTTCTCCGGCGCCGACCTTATGAATCTCGTCAACGAGGCTGCCTTGATGGCGGCGCGCCGAAACAAGCGCCTTGTCACGATGCTTGAATTCGAAGACGCCAAAGACAAGATCATGATGGGTGCAGAGCGTCGCTCGACCGCCATGACCCAGGCGGAAAAGGAACTTACCGCCTATCATGAAGCGGGCCACGCCATTGTCGCCCTAAACGTCGAGGTGGCCGATCCCTTGCACAAGGCGACGATCATCCCGCGCGGCCGTGCCCTCGGCATGGTCATGCAATTGCCTGAAGGTGATCGCTACTCGATGAGCTACAAGTGGATGATTTCCCGGCTGGCCATCATGATGGGTGGCCGCATTGCCGAAGAGCTGAAGTTCGGTAAGGAAAACATCACATCGGGTGCTTCCTCCGATATCGAGCAGGCAACCAAGCTCGCACGCGCCATGGTTACGCGATGGGGCTTCTCGGACAAGCTCGGCCAAGTCGCCTATGGCGAGAATCAGGAGGAAGTCTTCCTCGGGCACTCCGTTGCACGCACGCAGAACGTTTCGGAAGAGACGGCACAATTGATCGATGCAGAAGTGCGCAAACTGATCGACGATGCCTATACCCATGCCCGTACGATCCTGACCAAGAAGAAGAAGGAATGGATCGCCATCGCGGAAGGGCTGCTTGAATACGAGACGCTTACTGGCGAAGAGATCAAAGCGTTGATGGCTGGTAACAAGCCTGCTCGTGATCTCGGCGATGATACTCCGCCGTCACGCGGTTCGGCTGTCCCTAAGGCTGGTGCCAAGAAACCACGCAAGGGGGATGAACCGGACAAGGGTTTGGAGCCTCAGCCAACGTCCTGAATGGGGTAACCCAACTTATACAAACGGCCGGTGAAAACCGGCCGTTTGTACGAATTGTTCATTCATTTGCGTCAAGTATAATCACCACACAAATTGTGAGATGCGAAATCGATGGTCTTCTGCAATAAGCGGAGATCGAGCACGAGCAAACGCGGGCTACTCTTGGCCATATGATAAAACCAGAGCCCCAAGCATTGGACAATAAAATGGTTCGCAAATATTTTGGGACAGATGGTATTCGCGGGCAGGCAAACGCCTATCCGATGACGCCAGATATCGCAATGAAGGTGGGTATGGCTGTCGGCCTTGCATTCAAGCGCGGCCAACATCGCAATCGCGTCGTGATCGGAAAGGATACACGGCTTTCGGGTTATATGATCGAGACGGCGCTTGTGGCCGGGTTTACCTCGACAGGTATGGACGTGTTTCTCCTCGGCCCGATTCCGACGCCGGCTGTCGCCATGCTCTGCAGGTCGTTGCGCGCGGACATTGGCGTGATGATTTCAGCGTCGCACAATCCTTACCACGATAATGGTATCAAGCTGTTTGGCCCGGATGGTTTCAAACTCTCCGACGAGATCGAGCTCGAAATTGAACGATTGATGGAAGAGAATTTGACAGATCGGCTGTCCAGTTTCGATGCACTTGGCCGGGCCAAGCGTGTTGACGGCGATATCTATCGCTATATTGAATTTGCTAAGCGGACGATGCCAAAGAACATCTCGCTGGCGGGTTTGCGGATTGTCGTCGATTGCGCCAACGGAGCGGCATACAAGGTTGCACCCGCAGCATTGTGGGAGCTGGGCGCAGACGTCGTTACGATCAACAACGAGCCCAATGGCACGAACATCAACGAGGATTGCGGCTCAACTCATCCGTTAGGCTTGATCAAGAAAGTGCATGAAGTCAGAGCCGATATCGGCATTGCCCTTGATGGCGATGCCGACCGCGTGCTGATAGTCGATGAGAATGGTGCCATCATCGATGGGGACCAGCTCATGGCCGTCATCGCCCAATCCTGGCAAGAGTCAAACCGCCTGGTCGGTGGCGGCGTGGTTGCGACAATCATGTCCAATCTCGGCTTTGAGCGCTTCCTGGTCGATCGTGGTTTGACGCTGGCACGCACGCAGGTAGGTGATCGATATGTAGTTGAGCACATGCGCAGTCATGGTTTCAATATTGGCGGCGAACAGTCCGGCCATATCGTGTTGTCAGATTTTTCCACAACTGGCGATGGCCTAGTATCGGCCCTACAGATTCTTGCGGTGGTCCAAGAACAGAACAGGCCGGTGAGCGAGGTCTGCCGTAAATTCGATCCCGTGCCGCAATTGTTGAAAAACGTTCGTACAACTGGCACGAAGCCGCTGGAGAACAAGAAGGTAAAGAGCGCCATCGATGAGGCTCGTGATCGTCTGGGCAATGCCGGTCGTCTTGTAATTCGGCCGTCCGGAACGGAACCTTTAATACGCGTCATGGCAGAAGGCGATGACCGCAAACTTGTCGAGACCGTCGTCAACGATATCATTTCGGTGATTTCTTCGGCTGCATAGAACAGTATACTACATACGAATACAAAATGGGCCCGCTGGCCCATTTGTTGTTTAGATAGCAACCGGCGTTGTTTCCGATTCATTAACGTTAATGGATATGGTGAAGAAACACGGTTAAGCGAGATTTAACTTTTCCCCCTCATATTGGTTTCTAACACCTTAGTAGCATTCGCTGCACTCCAATCATTGGGCTTCGTGAGGGAAACGAAAATGAGCACTTTCACTAAACATGCTGCCATGAGCGCAGCACTTCTGTGCCTGGGTGCTGTCCCGGCATATTCGGCCGACATACAGGATCCGCAGGTAGTGGAAGTCCAACAGTTCGGCGGATGGTACTTGCGCGGCGACATCGGCATGAGCAACCAGCAATTCGACGGGCTGGATTATGTAGGCTTCGCGGATCCTGCTGTTCACGGCTGGCACGATGAGGGAGATTTCGACGCCGGCATAACCGGTCAGATAGGTGTCGGATATCAGTTCAACGATTGGCTACGTGCGGATGTCACTGGCCAGTATCGTGGTAAGACCGAGTTTAGCGCCTTGGACTTTTATGACACGGACGGCATTCCGGACAATGGCGATGAGGCAACGAACGAATATCACGCGAAGAAGTCAGAATGGTTGTTTTTGGCCAACGCCTATACCGATCTTGGTACTTACGCCGGCCTCACACCTTACGTAGGTGCAGGTATCGGTGCATCGCGAAACACAATTTCGAATTTTACCGATAACAATGCAATCACGGGCGGCGGTGGCTTTGCCGGTTCCGACTCCCAGTGGGAATTTGCATGGGCACTGCACGCCGGTGTGGGCATCAAGGCGACTGATCGCATGACCATCGATCTCGGTTACAGCTACCTGGATCTTGGAGACGGTCAGACAGCTAATGCATCCAACTTCATCCCCTCGCAAACGCGGCCCAACCCGGAACCGTTCAAATTCAAAGACATTACGTCGCATGACTTCAAGGTTGGTGTGCGCTACGCGTTCTGATTGATTATTCAGAGGAATTCGCACGGCAGGAGATCTCTCCTGCCGTTTTCGTTTGTGTTTTGTTGGAATGCCCATCGATTGTTCCGCGCGATTTTGATGTCGCGCACAAACATATTTCTTGACTGCCAACGACATTTCTCCTAGTTCCCGGAGTGGGCCACCTCTCCCCAACGAGAGGCGAGCTATCTGTAAGGATAGGAGAAAACATGACGACGCTATCAAAGCCGGCGCAGCGCCCGGCTAATCCTAATTTTTCATCAGGTCCCTGTGCAAAACGTCCCGGATGGTCGCTCGACGCGCTTTCCGATGCGCCGCTCGGCCGCTCGCATCGCGCCAAGGTTGGTAAGACCAAGCTCAAGCAGGCGATAGATCTTACCCGTGAAATTCTACAGGTCCCGGCGGACTACCGCATCGGAATTGTACCGGCTTCGGACACTGGCGCTGTCGAAATGGCACTCTGGTCGCTGCTTGGCGAGCGCGGCGTCGATATGGTCGCGTGGGAGAGCTTCGGCTCCGGCTGGGTAACGGATGTTATCAAGCAGCTTAAACTTGGCGACGCCCGCACCATTGAAGCAGGATATGGCGAGCTACCGGACCTTTCCAAGGTCGATTTCGACCGGGACGTCGTCTTCACATGGAACGGCACGACTTCCGGCGTCCGGGTACCGAATGGCGATTTCATTCCCGCTGACCGCAAAGGGCTTACCATCTGCGATGCGACGTCGGCGGCCTTTGCGCAGCGACTGGATTTTGACAAGCTCGACGTTGTAACGTTCTCCTGGCAGAAAGTGCTTGGCGGCGAAGGCGCGCATGGCATGTTGATCCTCAGTCCCCGCGCGGTTGAACGGCTGCTCAGTTATAAGCCCGCGTGGCCTTTGCCCAAGATCTTCCGGCTCACCTCGGGCGGCAAGCTGATCGAAGGCATCTTCGCTGGCGAGACAATCAATACGCCCTCGATGCTATGCGTTGAAGATTACCTTGATGCATTGGCCTGGGCGAAGTCCATCGGGGGGCTTGATGGACTAGTTGGCCGTGCAGACCGAAATTCTGCTGTTCTAGATGCTTTTGTCGAGCGGACGCCATGGATTGCCAATCTCGCGAGAGTTTCGGCAACGCGATCCAACACCTCTGTCTGCCTGACGATCGTCGACCCGGATATTATCGCTCTTGATGCAGAAGCCCAGGCAAATTTCGCCAAGAACCTTGTGGCGGTGCTGGAGAAAGAGGGCGTCGCCTATGACATCGGCGCCTATCGCGATGCGCCGTCGGGCCTACGCATTTGGGCGGGTGCCACTGTCGAGGCGGCTGACCTTGAAGCTTTGACGCTTTGGCTCGACTGGGCTTTCCAGTCGCAAAAAGCCGCTCTGAAACAGGCAGCCTGAATTCCGGCCGATGCGGCCGCAGCATTGCGGCCGTCATCAATTGCATCATTCCAATTTAACGCCAGTTCCCATTGATGGAGGCCATGATGGCACCACGTGTACTCGTATCCGATAAACTCTCCCCTACGGCGGTCCAGATATTCAAGGACCGCGGTGTCGAAGTCGACTATCTTCCAGACCTCGGCCCGGATAAGGAAAAACTGCTCGAAGTGATCGGCCAGTATGATGGTCTTGCTATCCGCTCTGCGACCAAGGTCACGGAGAAGTTGATTGCTGCCGCAAAGAATCTGAAGGTTGTCGGGCGGGCAGGCATTGGTGTTGACAATGTCGATATTCCAGCCGCCTCACGGCGCGGCATTATCGTGATGAACACACCATTCGGTAACTCTATAACGACGGCCGAGCATGCCGTTGCCTTGATGTTTGCAGTCGCGCGCGAATTGCCCGAGGCCGATGCTTCCACGCGCGCAGGCAAATGGGAAAAGAACCGCTTTATGGGTATCGAGATCACGGGCAAGACGCTTGGGATCGTCGGTTGTGGTAATATCGGGTCCATCGTCGCCGCACGTGGTGTCGGCCTCAAAATGCATGTGGTTGCCTTCGATCCCTTCCTTTCGGAAGGCCGTGCTGAAGAGCTGGGCGTTGAGAAAGTCGAACTAGATGAGCTGCTGGCGCGCGCCGATTTCATAACCCTGCATACGCCGATGACCGACAAGACACGCGGCATCATCAATGCAGAGAATATCGCAAAGATGAAGGATGGCGTGCGTATCATCAATTGCGCCCGCGGCGGCCTGATCGTCGAGAAGGACCTCATTGCCGCACTGAAGTCCGGCAAGGTGGCCGGCGCTGGCATTGATGTATTCGAGGTGGAACCTGCTACCGAGAACGAATTGTTCCATCTTCCCAACGTTGTCTGCACGCCGCATCTTGGTGCTTCTACCAGCGAGGCACAGGAAAATGTCGCGCTGCAGGTGGCCGAACAGATGTCGGACTATTTGATAAAGGGTGCTGTCTCGAACGCGATCAATATGCCATCCATTACTGCAGAAGAAGCGCCGCGATTGAGGCCATTCGTCAAGCTAGCAGAGGTGCTCGGAGCGTTTGTTGGCCAGGTCACTGAAGATCCCATCCAGGAAGTGGAGGTTCTGTTCGATGGCTCCACGGCTGCAATGAATACGCGCGCGCTGGTAAGCGCTGCTCTGGCCGGCCTTATCCGCCCTCAGGTGGCCGATGTGAACATGGTCTCGGCGCCGGTCATGGTGAAGGAGCGTGGTATCGTGCTTTCCGAGGTAAGGCGTGATAAATCCGGCGTATTCGATGGTTATATAAAGCTCACCGTGAAGACTGCATCGTTGACGCGGTCAATTGCCGGCACCTGTTTCTCGGATGGCAAGCCACGTTTCATCCAGATCAAGGGTATCAATCTCGATGCCGAAGTCGGTCAGCATATGCTCTACACAACCAATAATGATACGCCGGGAATGATTGGCTTGCTCGGTACTATCTGCGGCAACAACAATGTCAATATCGCGAACTTCTCGCTTGGTCGTGACAATCCCGGTGGAAACGCAATTGCAATGCTCTATCTTGACGAACGGATTCCGGACCATGTTCTGGAGGAATTGCGCGTTAACAAGGCGATCGTTTCCGCAAAACCGTTGGAATTCGACATCGGATGATCATATGGCCCCGGCTATGAAGTCCGTCGAAAATGTACCGCGCTGGCGTTTGATGGAAGCAATCGATCTTGCTTCTGTCAGCACGGTTGCGGCTGAGGTTCATCCCGATTTTCCGGAAGATGACGCGGTTTTTTCCAATCGTTTTTCGTTGCACGGGCAAGGTGCATATGTTTTTGAGAATGGGGCAACCACGCTTGGTTACGCGATCACTCACCCGTGGAAAAGCTTTGACATTCCGCCTCTGAATACTGTGCTCGTCGCTTTGCCGGAGTGGTCAGACAATTACTATATCCATGACATAGCGTTGGTGAATGCGGCGCGCGGCAGTGGCGCTGCAAGTGAAATTGTGCAAACGGTGATCGACCACGCCAGACAGCTCGGCTGCCAAACGATCTCGCTCGTTGCAGTCAATGGATCATCGATTTTCTGGCATAGACACGGATTTGAGACTGTTGATCGACCGGAACTAGTTGAAAAGCTTGCAACCTATTCTGATGACGCCTGTTTCATGCTGCTCCAGCTTCGCTAGTACCGGCATGCTTGCGTCCGCTGAGTTCGGCTATCCAGATTCCACCCAGCACAAGGACCAGCGCTACGCCGTGATAGATTTGGAAGTCCTCGCCCAGCAATGCAACTGCGAGCAATGTTCCAAAAATCGGAACTGCATTGATGAATAAGCCAGCGCGGTTCGCGCCGATGTATTCGACGCCCTTGATGAAGAGTACCTGTGCCGCGAGCGAAGGAAAGACGGCGGTATAAAGGACAACCATCGTTCCTGTGGGGTCGGGCGGGATCATCGTCCCATTCTGCCATTCCCAAATCGTGAACGGAATGGCCGTAACAAAAGCAAAAAAAGTCATTACCGTCATGAGGCTTTGCCAATTGATGCTTGGTCTAAAGCGTAGCGCGACGGTGTAGCCACTATAGAGAAGTACCGCGAGAAGCATCAGCACGTCGCCAAAATTGACGTCGAGGCTAGCCAAACGTGCGAAACTTCCATGGCCTGCTGTCAAGGCGACTCCAACAAGTGAAAGGCTAAACCCAAAAATCTGTCCTGGTTGTACACGTGTCCCAAACAACGTTAAATTTGCCACGAAAATTACCATCGGTATGCCGGCTTGCTCGATCGTGACATTGATTGCAGAGGTATAATTTAGTGCGCTGTAGAGAGCCATGTTGAAAAATGTGAAGCCGAAAGCGCCTAGTGCGGCCAGCATGGGTAGATTTGGTCGCAACTGTTTCCAGTCCCGCCGAACCTGTTTCAAGCTGAAAGCGCCTATAAAAAGGAAGGCAAGCAGCCAGCGCAACAGTGTCAGAAGCATCGGCGAAATATGACCAACGGCGAATTTGCCCGCAACAGCATTGCCGCCCCATAACAGGGCGGTCGTCAAAAGAAAAACGTAAGCGGTGCGGTTCATAGCTCTGTCGCCGACAATTGATCATCCCGCATGAATCATCGAGACAACAGGTTTAATTGCGCGATAGAGCCAAATTGGTCGGTTGGCAATCGAAAGAATTGTCGCGCTTTTATAAACCAGCCTGTATAGAAGCACCGCATTTAGCGCATAACCTCAAACGAGAATCGGTTTTTCGAAGGATTGTGCGCCATTAAGGTGTTGTTGCTGCATCCGAGAGGTAGTCGAGCATAAGCACTACGAGATTATGATTGAGGAGTTTTGGATGGCAAATGTTGTTGTGATCGGTTCCCAGTGGGGTGATGAGGGCAAGGGTAAGATCGTCGATTGGCTTTCAGAACGCGCTGATGTCATTGTTCGCTTTCAGGGCGGTCACAATGCGGGGCATACGCTTGTGGTTGATGGTGTGACCTATAAATTGTCGCTCCTGCCATCGGGCGTCGTGCGCCACGGCAAGCTTTCAATCATCGGCAATGGCGTTGTATTCGATCCACACGCATTCATCGCTGAAAAGAAGAAACTTGAAGCTCAGGGCGTTGTTATTACGCCCGAAACGCTGAAAATTGCCGAAAACACGACGCTAATTCTTTCAATTCACGGCGAGCTCGATCGCAGACGCGAAGCTTCCAACTCGGGTACAAAGATCGGAACTACGGGCCGTGGCATCGGACCGGCCTACGAAGACAAGGTGGGCCGCCGCGCAATCCATGTCCTCGATCTTGCTGATCCGGACACGCTGCCTGCCAAGATCGAACGCTTGCTTGCGCATCACAATCCCCTGAGACGCGGTCTCGGCATAGAGGAAGTCGACGGCGCAAGATTGCTTGCTGAACTCAATGAAGCTGCACCACATATCTTGCCATTTATGGATAGGGTTTGGTATGTGCTCGACCAGAAGAAACGAGCCGGTGAACGCATCCTCTTTGAAGGCGCGCAGGGGACCCTCCTTGATATCGACCACGGCACCTACCCATTCGTGACGTCATCGAACACGGTTGCGGGACAGGCGTCAGCCGGATCCGGGATCGGCCCAGGATCACTGCACTATGTTCTTGGTATCACCAAGGCTTATACGACGCGCGTCGGCGAGGGCCCTTTCCCGACGGAACAACAAAATGAAGTCGGACAATTTCTCGGCGAACGCGGCCATGAATTTGGGACCGTTACAGGGCGCAAGCGCCGCTGCGGTTGGTTCGATGCTGTTCTGGTCCGCCAAGCTGTTGCCAATAACGGCATCAGTGGTATCGCTTTGACCAAGCTTGACGTGTTAGACGGGCTCGATGAGATCAAGGTCTGTACCGGGTACGAGCTCGATGGTGACGTGATCGACTATCTTCCTGCGGGTCAGGGCCAGCAGGCGAGGGTGACGCCGATCTACGAGACTCTGGAAGGTTGGAAAGGGACCACGGCAGGTGCCCGCAGCTGGAGCGAACTCCCGGCGCAAGCGATCAAGTACGTGCGTTATGTGGAAGAGTTGATCGGTGCGCCAATCGCGCTTCTGTCCACCAGCCCCGAACGCGACGATACGATACTTGTTACTGACCCGTTTCATGATTAGAGTCAGGAGCACGTCCTGGAGATAATCTCACAACAAAACCATGGGTTTGGGTGAATGGCAGATTTCGTTGCGGTACTGAGAAAGACAATTGACGGGCTGGCAGACCCAACACCGGCGCTGCGGCAACGTGTGTATGCGAAAGCTCGTGCAACGATCGAGCAAAAACTTGTAACGCTGAATGCTCCAGAGGCCGTGGCCACACGTCAGATAAAGGCGCTTGAGGACGCCATTGCTGAAGTCGAATCCGATTTTGCGCCAGCAGTTGAGGATAGAATACCCGAACCCGCTCCGGTTCCGTCGCCTCCACCCATTCCAGCACCAACATCGGTATCGATAACTTCGGCGCCCGCTGCCTCGACCAAATCTGTTGCGCCGCCCTTTACCAAAGTTGAGGCTCAGCCGGATGCTCTGGAAGATTTTCTGTCAAGTCACGACGCGAGCGGGTCAACACGTGGCGATACCAAAGTCCAAGACAATCATGACGACTTTCCGGCAACCAGATCATCCGTCAATTCAGGGCGGGGTCCTGAGGAGCAGGATGATGATCTGGGCATCGCAACCGAGGACCGTTCCTCAGGTGATTATGGTGTCTACACGCGCGGGCCCCTTAAACGGCCGGCGCATCGGCGTTCGTTGGTGCCTCTGCTCGGTGTAGCAGCCTTGATCCTAATCATTGCTGGCGCCGGTTATGCGGGCTGGAACTATCGTGACCGAATTGCTCAAGAAGCGACTGCCTTTAAAACCTACCTGGCCAATCTGACAAACAGGGATACGGCGCCGGCTACGACCGCGACGAACGAGCCAGCTACTCCAGCGCAGCCCGCCAAACCGGCTCAGCCTACGCCCGGCCAATCGCCCACGCCTGAGACCGCAGAGCCGAAGCCCGAGCCAAAGCTTACTCAACGTCTCCTCCCGGACGGCCAAGAAATCAACCCGGGCCCTGCGAATGACACTCCTTCACTGGGAGAGGGTACTTCTGTTGCCGCGTCGACACCGGATCAGCCGGCCCAGCCACCTAAAGCGCAAGGTCAGCAGCAAGCCGCTGGCCTAACACAGCCACCTGCAGCTCTGCCTATCGGTCAGAAGGCTTTCTTTTATGAGGAACGCTCCGGACAGGATGCAGGGACTGCCGATGCAGGCGGTGTAGTCTGGTCCGTTGTTCAAGAATCGCCTGGTAATGATCTTCCACCCGAGCCTGCCATAAAGGCTGATGTCACTATTCCCGACCGGGGCATCAATTTGCGCATGATCATACGGCGCAATGGGGATAAGTCTCTTCCCGCGAGTCATCTGGTGGAGATGATATTTACCGTGCCGGAAGGCTTTCCAGGCGGATCGATCGATAATGTCTCGCGCATGACCTTCAAGGATACCGAACAAGCTCCGGGAAGCCCACTTGTCGCCATTCCGGCCAAGATCGCCGACAATTTCTTCATCATTGCCATGAACGACGCAAAGACAGCTGTCGATACCAACATGTCACTGATACGGCGCCAATCGTGGATCGACATACCTATCGCCTATAAGACAGGTAGGCGCGCCCTGATTACGCTTGAGAAGGGCTTACCTGGTGAGAAAGCGTTTGATGAGGTTTTAAAGTCCTGGGCCGCGAAGGCCGGAGGCTAAGCAGACGCAAAAAAAGGCCGCCTAGGCGGCCTTTTTTGAACCGGCAAACTAGTTCAGCGCGCGTCAGAACCAGTCGAAACGAGTGCCTTTTGCTGCCTGATAGCTGCCGCCTTAACGGCGTCCTGCACTTTTTCAAATGCGCGAACTTCGATCTGGCGAACACGTTCGCGGCTGATGCCGAACTCCGTTGAAAGATCCTCCAGGGTTACAGGATCATCGGCAAGGCGCCGGGCCTGAAAGATACGACGTTCGCGGTCGTTGAGTGACGACATCGCCCCGGTGAGCATTTCACGGCGATTTTCCAGCTCGTCCTGTTCAATCAGCATCGTTTCAGCGCTGTCGTGGTCATCGACAAGCCAATCCTGCCAATCGCCGCCGGCTTCACCATCGGACGAACGAATTGGCGCATTCAACGACGCGTCGCCAGACAGGCGGCGGTTCATCGAAACCACTTCTTCTTCAGAAACACTGAGACGTGTGGCAATCTCTTTGACCTGCTCAGGGTTGAGATCACCATCGTCGAGTGCTTGAATCTTGCTCTTCACCTTACGAAGGTTAAAGAACAGACGTTTCTGATTTGCGGTAGTGCCCATTTTGACAAGGCTCCACGAACGCAGGACATATTCCTGGATCGAAGCCTTGATCCACCACATCGCATATGTGGCAAGACGGAAGCCGCGTTCCGGTTCGAAGCGCTTTACGGCCTGCATCAGCCCCACGTTTCCTTCGGAAATAACTTCGCCGATCGGCAGGCCATAGCCGCGATAACCCATTGCAATTTTGGCAACGAGACGCAGATGGCTTGTGACAAGCTTATGCGCAGCTTTCGGATCGGCGTGTTCCAGATACCGCTTGGCGAGCATATACTCTTCCTGCGGTTCGAGCATCGGAAAGCGACGAATTTCTTCTAGGTAACGGGTCAATCCACCGTCACCACCTAAGATACTTGGAAGATTTTGGGCCACTGAGCACCCCTCCTCATTTTGGAATAGACCCCCATTGTCGGCGGGTCCGCATTGACCGCCCACCCAATAGCTTGGCGCGGACAGATTAGTCCTATCAATATATAGGTATCATTTTGTCAAAAACACGGTGCATTAAGCAGCGAAACAATCCGTCACATAAATGTGAACAATACGGTCAGGTTTTGCTCATGTTAACGAACTCCGGACGTCACCAAAGGTTCCGTCATTCGAACTATATCATGTTCTTTCCTGAAAAGCCTTGATCAATTCGGCCATATCTTCCGGTACTGGTGCTTCAAACCGCAGGACCTCGCCGGTCGACGGGTGCTCGAAAGCAAGAAGCCGTGCATGCAGTGCCTGCCGAGTGAATCCCTTAACGATGCTTTGCAAGGGTTCGTCGAGCTTGTTAGCTTTGGTCTTGTAAGCACTGCCATATTCAAGATCGCCCACCAGCGGGTGGCCTGTATGAGCCATGTGGACACGGATTTGATGCGTTCTGCCTGTCTCCAAGTGGCACTCCACGAGCGATGCAAGGGCAGTTGCGTCCTCCTTGGCGGCATATCGCTCCTTGACCTCGAAATGCGTAACAGCGTGACGGGCGTCCCCGCGTTCTTCCTGGACAACAGCTTGCTTGGTGCGATCTCGATGTGATCTGCCAAGAGGAGCATCGATCGTGCCGGTTGTTCGATCAGGTGTTCCCCATACGATGGCGAGGTATGCGCGTTCCAGATCGTTTGTGCGTCCATGATCAGCGAACTGAGCGCTGAGATGGCGATGAGAGAGATCGTTCTTGGCGACGACCATGATGCCGCTGGTTTCCTTGTCGAGGCGATGTACGATGCCGGGCCGCCTGACGCCGCCGATGCCAGACAGTGTATCGCCGCAGTGGTGGATCAACGCATTGACCAAGGTACCGGTCCAATTGCCATTTCCGGGATGGACCACAAGGCCGGCAGGTTTGTTGATAACGATGAGGTCTGCGTCCTCGTAGAGGATGTCGAGTGCGATATCTTCGCCCTTGGGAACCGCATTGTCAGGCGCGGGAATCTCGATTGTAACGCGAAGACCCTCGCGCAGTTTGTGTTTGGTCTCGTGGATTGGTTTACCGTCAATGCTGACCTGGCCTCCGCTGATGAGCGATTGGATGCGATTGCGCGAAAGATCTGGCGTCAGCTGCGCCGAAAGCCAGGCATCAAGTCTCTTGCCGCTTGCATCAGTATCGGTAATTAGCTCTTTCAAAACCTCGGTCCCTTCGTTACAGGAGGCTTGGTTTGAAACCTCGGAGAACACTATATATGGCCAACATCAACCCGGACATCGATGGGGACGAACAGCCCCTTGATCCGGCAATGGAACGAGTCCGGCGCAAGATGATCCGGCTTTTGGCTGTTTCCATCGGTATCATGGTGATCGGTCTTATGGCGGTGCTGGCGGCTATTGTCTACAAGATTAGCCAGCCGGTCCCTGAAGTGGTTACGGCGGTTCGTTCCGAGGTTCCTGTACAACCACTCGGTGCGGCGCTGACCGGTGAGGCTATAACGCTCGATCCAGGGACGCGGATACTTTCCCACAATCTCGCGAACAATACTCTTTCTTTGGAAACGAGATTGGCCGACGGAACCCGGCAAATCCTTCTCTATGATATTGCAACCAAACGCGTGGTGGCACGAATTTCGGAAGCCGCTGGCAATTGATTGAAGTGAGGGATCAGTTGGAAGCTGATGAGAAATCATTATTGCACTTTGCCGTACGCTTGATTATACCCCCTCATAGCTACCTGCGACGCGCCCATCGTCTAGCGGTCAGGACGGCGCCCTCTCACGGCGCAAACAGGGGTTCGATTCCCCTTGGGCGTACCAGTATATCCGCATACCATCACCTTTGTGCGCGAGGATGTTCAGACCGCATTGTGAAAGGCTGCGCTTTATGAGGTTGCCTCGGTTTGAAGTCCTGACCAAGATCCGGCGATCTGTGATTTACAGGATTTTGCGACCCCGTGCGCCCACGCATCCGGTGGCATTCGCGGGACCAGTCGTCGTCGTGGGGTCGGCACCCGTTTCGACGGTTCCCGCCGGCTTCGGCACACAGTTTCATGTGATCACGGTAAATGGTTCGCAAAGCATTCTGGACAAGTGGGGCGTTGAAATTCCGGACGCGACCTTCATGCAGTTCAACCAAGTCGAGGGGCAAACGACCAACGCTTTGCACGTCCGCAAGGTGCTTGACGGAAAATGTACACGGCTCCTTTACGTCGTACGCTGGCCTAAAAGCTTGGACCTGCTTAAACAAGGGCTCGCCGCGTTCAACTATTCTTATGACGACGTGAAGGTGATCAACCGCTTCAAGCGCATGGCAATGTATGAGGCTGTCATGGGAGGCCTCAATGTCGAAATCGACGATGAAATGAAGTTCTCAAATGGGATCACGGCAGTCTTTTATGCCATTTTGAGCGGGGCCAAAGCTGTGATCATCAGTGGCATCAACCCCGATTCGTCAGGACACGTTTATAACGATGCCAATCTGAAACGCTTGCACGCAGGTACCGACAAACAGATATTGCAGGTACTGATCGATCGAGGATATCCACTTTACACTGCTGACCACGAAGTCTCTAAAGGCTCCGGCCTTCCACTATGGACAGACCAGACGTTCAGCAGATTCAATGCGGTGAATACGGACGTGTCGCTTCGCGCTTAGGCGTATAAACCGCGTGTCCGTTAAGGGCAACACGGTTTATCCATCGCAAATCCGGACTGTCGGCGATTCAAATCGTTTTCCAATTCGGATCGACCGCGCTGGCGGCCGCGCGCCACTCGTCGGCGTAGTCCACATTTTGCCAATCCTTGAACCAAGGTCCGCCATTGGTGAAGTGGACGGCATTTGGATAACCGTTCGCCGGCTTTTCGTTCCAGCCTTCCAGCCAGTTCCATTCAACCGGAACCTCGCCAATTTCGTCGTCTTGCGCCCACTGCATCCGGTGCAGGTATGCACCACTCTCCCGATTGATGAGTTCCGGGGTGAGTTGGCGTGTCGACGGGTGATCGCAATTGAATAGCATGAACGAAGACCAGTTTTTGCGCGGATAGCTGGTCTGGACTTTGCCGTCCATCTTCGTGCCTTCCTTCGGCGTATAGTCGTGCTTGACGCAGACCACCGCTTTTGTTTCATCCCGGTATTCGAGCAGTTTCGCCACATCGCCGAAAAACAGGAAATCACAATCGCAGAAGAGTGCCCAACCCTTATAACCGGCGAGCCAGGGTGTGAAGAAACGTGAATAGGTGAACTCGGTCGAGGCGAGAGGGTCGATATCACGCGTATATGCGCCTTTTTCCACGAGCTCTTCCAACTTGATCGGAATTACTCGAACAGGAACGGTCGCGTGTTTCAATACAGTGCTCTTGGCGACCTCATAGGCGATCGGTTCGCGTGAATCCCATCCCACGTAGATATCAAGTTCATTCTGCATAATGCCTCGCTTTATATTCTGAGAGTCAGGGTAGGGTTTTAAACCATATACCGAAAAGGAAAACCCCTCATTGCCGCCAAATTGCGGCGCTGATTCCGGCTTTCACGTCAGCAATGCTGGCCGCCGGTGCTCATGGGGGCACCCTTGACCTTCCACACGCGCAAGTTTAATCGGTCGGCTTTCTGGGGTCACACTCACTGAAGAGCCGACTCTCGTGCAAGGCGGAACCACCTGTTGAAACGGCATCAAACTTTCTTGTTTCCAAGACCGGAAATTCCCTTTCCATACCATCCTGGCAGTCCGGCCGCTTTCTCGAGTAGTCGAACCCAGTCCTTGGTCACGCGTTGGCGCAATTTCAATGTAAAGAAGCGTCACGATCCGGTTCAGTTATTGCCTCTCAGGAAAGGTGACATCCGGCCTCTTGGGCCGAACGATATACCGCTCATCTTTCTGACGCATAACAGCATTCAGTTTCTGCCGTCCTTCCTCGCCCATTACCGCAAATTGGGAATAACGCGATTTTTATGCGTGGATGACCAATCGACAGATGGTACACGAGAAAAACTGCTCGACGAGAATGATGTCGATCTCTTTGGCTCGAGTATCCGGTATCGCCAGGCAAATGGGGGCAATCTTTGGCGTGAGGCCCTTGTCCGGATTCATGGGTCCAGGCGCTGGTACATGAATGTCGATTGCGACGAGTACTTTATTTATGACGAGTGCGAGACAAGAAAGCTGCCCGAGTTAATTGCGGGATTGCAAGCAAAGGGCGTGCTGCACTGCCCGGCGCCGATGATCGATTGTTATCCATCGGCCTCGCTCAAGTCGGCGGTCTTCGACGGCTCCTCGGACGTCATGCCTTGGGAGATCGCCAATACCTTCGACCGGCAAGGGTATCGGCTGTTCCGTAGCAACTCGGCAATGTCGATGATGGGAGGGCCGAGAGACAGGTTGCTGGATGATCCTGAGAACTACGATGAATTAATGAAATACCCGCTGCTCTACGTGGAATATGATATCGCGTTTACCATTAGCATCCACAAGCCATGGCCATTTCACCGCAACTTTTCTCCCATCTATGGCTCACTGCTGCATTTCAAATTTTTTAGTGAAACAGAAGACTTCGTGAAGAAGGCGATAGAAGGTGGGCAATATTTCAAGGGTTCCCGAGCTTACAAGACCATGCTGGAGGCAATCACGGCCGGAAGGCTAGACAACCTTACTTCAGATGTATCCGTAAAGTTCGAAAACGCGAAGCAGTTGTCCGATCTTGGCTTCTTCAAGAGCGTGTTTTAGATGTCACGCGCCGGCTGTGCGGGCGCGCTTCTTCTTCACTTCGGCCATTCGGGGTTTTGTTTCGAGCCCACTCTTGTAGAGATTGTTTCGGTCGAGAACCTTGACGTCGCGCTCGCCGCATAGGGCCATCGTAATATCGAGCTCCTTGCGGATGATCTCCAATGCCTCGGTGACGCCTTTTTTTCCGCCGGCACCCAGTCCGTAAACAAAGGCTCGACCGATATATGTGCCCTTGGCTCCGATGGCGAGCGCCTTCAACACGTCCTGTCCCGATCTGATGCCGCCGTCGAAGTGCACTTCGATCTTGTCGCCAACGGCGTCTACGATATCTGCAAGAACCGATATGGACGACGGCGCTCCATCAAGCTGGCGGCCACCATGATTGGATACGATGATCGCATCTGCACCAGTCGCCGACGCCATTTTCGCGTCTTCGACATCGAGAATGCCTTTGATGATAAGTTTGCCGCCCCACCGTTCCTTAATCCAGGTGACATCGCTCCAGGAGAGGTGGGGATCGAACTGTTCGGTTGTCCAGACTGACAGGGACGACAAATCACCCACGCCTTTGGCGTGGCCGACGATATTGCCGAATGTACGGCGATTGGTCCTGAGCATCTCCATACACCATTGTGGACGAGTGGCCATTTGCCAGATGTGTTTCGGTGTAAACTTCGGAGGTGCAGAAAGACCGTTGCGCAAGTCCTTATGGCGCTGGCCCAGAATCTGCAGATCAAGCGTCAGAACCAGAGCCGAGCACTTGGCAGCTTTGGCACGGTCGATCAAATTATAGATGAAGTCCCGGTCGCGCATCACATAAAGCTGGAACCAGAAGGGCTTTGTTGTAACCGATGCGACATCCTCGATTGAACAGATGCTCATTGTTGAGAGGGTGAACGGAACGCCGAATTCCTCGGCCGCCTGCGCCGCCAGCATCTCGCCATTTGCATGCTGCATACCCGTCAAGCCGGTTGGTGCGAGAGCGACAGGCATGGAAACTTTCTGCCCGACCATCGTGCTTTCGAGGGTGCGGTCGGTCATGTCGACCGCAACACGCTGGCGCAATTGGATCTTGCGGAAATCCTCTTCGTTTGCGCGATAAGTGCTCTCAGTCCATGCACCGGAATCCGCGTAGTCGAAGAACATTTTCGGGACGCGCCGCTTGGCTAATTCTTTCAGATCGGCAATTTCAACTGTCTTTTTCATATTCCGCCCTGCAGCAATGGTGCGATGGTTTTCACACCAATGTATCCAAAAAGGCAAGCGCCAACTCAACAAATGGCTACAGATAAAGGCATACTTCATAAGCAAATGGTTTGTCTTTGCTCCTCGAGTGCAGCTATTGTCCTAACTCAGTCTGCACTCGACAGGATCCGATTTGATGGAAAAACAACCCCTTCTCCTGCTTGGACCTCTCATGCCGTATCTAACGGAGGAGTTGGCAAAGCGATACGCAATTGAAAAACTCTACGAGGAAACAGACGCTCTGGGCTTTCTGCAGAAAAATGCAGAACGCTTTCGCGCGGCGGTCACGAGTACGTTCACTGGCCTCAAGGCGGATATGATCGATTTGCTGCCTGCACTCGAGATCGTTTCTTCGTTTGGTGTCGGCACGGATTCGCTGGATATTGCTTACGCAGAGACCAAGGGAATACAGATCGCCAACACACCGGACGTTCTTAACGAAGACACCGCAAATATGGCGATCACACTTCTGTTGGCGGCTACCCGCGACATCGTTGCAAATGATCGGTTCGTTCGGGAGGGACGCTGGGCGACAGGAGAAACACCACCCTTGGCGCTGGGGATCGAAGGCAAGAAGATCGGACTGGTTGGGCTTGGCCGGATTGGCAGTGTCATCGCAAGGAAGTTGACTGCTTTTGGTTGCGAGATCGTCTACCACACGCGCAATAAGAGACACGACGTCTCATATGAGCATTACAACGATTTGACCGAAATGGCCCGCAAGTGTTCTGCTTTGATCGCAATCTTGCCAGGCGGAGACGCAACGAAAGGCGTCATTTCGCGCGAGGTCCTGCAGGCGCTTGGTTCCAAAGGAACCTTCATCAACATCGCGCGCGGCACGGTCGTCGACGAAATCGCCTTGGTCGAGCTTTTGCAATCGGGACAACTTGGACGCGCTGGTCTCGACGTGTTCGTGGATGAACCGAATGTCCCTGAAGTCCTGTTTGAACTGAATAATGTGGTGCTGCAGCCACACATGGGCAGTGCCACGGTCGAAACGCGAAAGGCGATGGCCGACCGTGTCGTTTCCAATCTGGACGACTACTTTTCAACCAAGTGAAGCTGCAGGCGATTATCCGAATACGACCGTCTTGTGACCGTTGAGCATGACGCGCGATTCAAGGTGTTTCTTTACTGCCCGCGCCAGCACGCGACTTTCGATGTCGCGGCCGGTGGCAACGAAATCTTCCGCACTCATGGCATGGGTAACGCGTTCGGTCTCCTGCTCGATGATCGGACCCTCATCGAGGTCAGGCGTGACATAATGCGCTGTCGCGCCAATAAGCTTCACGCCGCGTTCGAAAGCCTGGTGATAGGGCTTGGCACCCTTAAAGCTTGGCAGGAACGAATGGTGGATATTGATGACTTTGCCGAACAACCGTTTTGACAAATTGTCTGACAGGACCTGCATGTAGCGGGCCAGAACGACGAGATCTGCGCCCGTGTCCTTGACGATCTTGAGCAGAGCCTCTTCCTGCTCGATCTTGTTGTCCTTGGAGACCGGCAGGACATGATAAGGAATGCTCTCATGTTCCGCAAAGCGGCGGCTGTCCTCATGGTTGGAGACGATCGCAGCAACATCGGCGTCCAGCCAACCAACCTTGATCTGGTAGAACAGATGCAGAAGCGCATGGTCGAACTTGGATACCATGATGATGATCTTCGGCTTTTTCGATTGGTCAACAAGGGTGGTTTTCATGTCGAAACGCTGAATGGCGGGTTTCAAGGCCCGTTCGACATCATCCTTGGTTGTGCCTTCAGCTGCCGTGAAGGCGATGCGCATGAAGAAGCGATTTGTCTGTCTGTCCCAGAACTGATTGCTCTCGGCAATATTCGCATCCATACCGGCAAGCTCCGTCGTTACCGACGCAACGATACCCGGTCGATCTTCACAGGAAAGGGTAAGGACATAATTTTTGTCTGGCATGATAACTCCGGGTGCAGGCGATCTGATCTTGCAGGATCATAGTGAGCAGCGTCGAACGGCGTCGATACAAAAGCGAAGCGCTCAGTCCTTTTTCCGGCATGGACTTTCTGTTCAACCTTCGGGCTTGGTTCCGTACCAGCGAGGCGTATAGACCCATTTGCCGCCGTCCCTGCGTTCAAAACTGCGCGTGAGCGACGATCCGACAATGATCACCGTTCGCATGTCCACCTGATCGGGGGTTAGCTCGGCAAGCGCGATGACACGCAAGGTTTCCGCAGGACGGCCGATATCTCGACCAAGGACGATAGGGGTATCAACATTCCGGTACTTGCGCAGGATATCGATGGCGCGTGGCAGTTGCCAAGGACGATGCTTTGAGATTGGATTGTAGAATGCCATTGCAAGGTCTGCTTCGGCGGCCAATGAAATGCGTTTCTCAATAATCTCCCAAGGCTTCAGATTGTCGGAAAGCGAAAGAACACAGAAGTCATGACCGAGTGGTGCACCACTACGGCTGGCTGCCGCCAACGCAGCGGAAACCCCGGGCAGTATTTCCAACTCCACAGCATGCCAGGAGACGTCCGCAGATTCATGCAATGCCTCGACCACTGCAGCAGCCATGGCGAAAACACCGGGATCACCGGAAGAAACCATCACGACGGACCGGCCCGTTGCGGCAAGCTTGAAAGCGTGTCGCGCGCGCTGCATTTCTTCGCGATTGTCGGTTATATGCAAGGTCTGGTCTGAGCGGAAAGGTCCAGCCATGCGGACGTAGGTGTCATAGCCAAGCACATCGTCAGCGTTGTTCAGTTCCCGTTTGACCGCAGGAACCATAAAATCGGGGTTCCCTGGCCCGAGACCGACCACTGCAAGCCGTCCACGTTTGTGGTCGGCCAGCGTAGCTTCTGCAGAGGCCGCGCTCTTGAAATCTGTCGGCTTGCGCTGAAAAACCAGAACACCTTTTTGGGGTGCAACATCCGAAGACGTAACCAGGATACGCAGTTCCGCGTCGTCATCCAGCGGAAGCTTGGCGTCCTGAAGCCAAGGCGCGTCTCCCTCTATTCTAACAGTTTTGCCCCCAAGCAAATCGGCAATGAATGCCTTGGCGTCCCCGGGATTTTTCAATTCGAAGCCCGGGGGAGGATTGAGCAGGCAAGTACCGAACCGGAGTTCACCTGATGTCGTTATGGCGGGTGAGACCTGGAGAACAGCTGCAATTTGCCGGGCAAGAACGTTCACACCTGTTGTGCCACCCAAGAGGGGAACAACCGCGCTGCCATCATCCGCCACCGCCAGAACGGGCGGTTCGGCTCCCTTGTCACCAAGAACCGGGGCGAGGGAGCGGATAGTAATGCCGGCGGCGCAGAGAGCGATGACTGCATGACCGTTCTGATAGAGCTGCCGGACTGTTTCGCCGAAGTTCGTGTAGGAGATATCGGCGCCTTCGACGCGGGCTTCCAACCCATAGATAGTTGCTTCGAGCATGCTCGCTCTGATTCGCGATGCGGTTTCCATGCCGAGCGCCGACAGGGCCACTATGGCTATTGGATATATCATTCGGCGCTCCCCGCCCATTTCTCTCCCGGCACGAGAATCAATGAGAAATAGGGCGAGGATTCGGGATCGACCTCCGCCAATGGAATGATGCGTTGTGCCTCCATCGTTGCCCGTTCGACATAAAGCGCCCGATCGAGCAGGCCAAGATCGTCGATTACACCACGCACTTTCGCGAGGTTTTTACCAAGCTTCATGATCGCTGCCGCCTCGGTGGCGGCGAGCCGGGTCTTCAAATCTTGTGCAGAAAGGACACCGGAGAGAACAGTAAGCGTCTGATTCCGGTAGACCAGTGGTGCACCTAGCACGGCGGCTCCGCCCAGTATGGAACAGACACCTGGCACGACTTCGGTTTCGTAGTCTTCAGCCAGTCTGTCGTGGATGTACATGAAGGAGCCGTAGAAGAATGGGTCCCCCTCGGCGATAACCGCGACATCAGTTCCCGCGTCGAGATGGGTGCGCAAAAGCGCGGTTATCTCGCCGTAGAAATCGCTGACGATAGCATCGTAGTTCATATGCGCTGGTAATATCTCTGTCGTGACTGGATAAATCAGCGGGACGAGAAGCTGCTTCTCGTCAAGATAGCGCTCGACGATAGCTAAGGCGTTACCCTTCTTGCCTTTGGCTGCATGATAAGCGACCACGGGGGCAGCCTGAAGCAGACGCAACGCCTTCAATGTAATGAGTTCAGGATCGCCGGGACCAACACCCAGTCCAAAAAGCCGCCCGGGCTTTGGCATTATTCTTTCTCCGACGCGAGAGCATTGATCGCTGCAGCAGCCATGGCACTGCCGCCGCGGCGGCCATGCACGACAACATAGGGAATTCCGCGGCTGTCCTCCGCAAGCGCCGCCTTGGATTCCATCGCGCCGACAAAGCCGACTGGAAAGCCGAGAATCAGCGCCGGTTTTGGAGCGCCTTCGTCGATCATTTCGAGCAATCGGAAGAGGGCGGTGGGCGCATTGCCGAAGGCAACAACAGCACCCGCCAAGTGGGGGCGCCATAGTTCCAACGCTGCCGCGGATCGGGTGTTGCCCATGTCGAGCGCCAATTTGGCGACCGAGGGATCTCCCAAGGTGCAAATCACCTGATTTTGAGCCGGCAGACGTGATCGGGTGACACCCTCAGCAACCATGCGTGCGTCGCACAAGATGGGCGCGCCGCTCAGTAATGCGCTGCGACCAGCTGTTGCGGCGCCCTCGGAAAACGCCAGGTCCTGTATGACATCGACCATGCCGCAAGCATGGGCGACGCGCACAGCCAACTTTTCCAGATCAGCTGGAATGCCCTTCAAATCGGCTTCGGAACGAATGATAGCGAACGAGCGATCATAGATCGCCTGACCGTCGCGGATATAGTCAAGCATATAGTGGCCCCCCAGAGCCGGAATTCTCATCGATCAATTCGGCAGCTTCGTCGATAGTTACATTGGCAGCCAATAGCTTGCCAAAACGCGACGGTCCATTGGTCGCGCACAGAAAGATGTCGTAACGTCCGGCCGCAGTTGCCACGAGAGTTATGGGTTTTGCCGAGGGCGATGCACAGGATTTGCTGCAACCACTCATATGGATTTGCGGAACTGCCGGATTGCCCTGCAATAGCGCCGCGAGCTTCAGCCCGTCTGACTGGGTGGCTGCCAAAGCCGAACCGCATCCCGCCGACCCCGAACAGCTGATCATCGTCGCAAGTGCCTTTTTAGGATTGGTGCCCAGTCCGAGTGCTTCGAGCGCAGCGAGCGTTGTCTTTGCATCACCGATTGAAACTTGCGGCAAGAGAACGCTTTGCCAAGGGGTCATGCGCAATGTTCCGTTGCCATACTTTTCAGCAACGTCCGCCAGCGATTGCAACAGGCCTGGATCAAGGCGGCCAAGTGGAGGCATAGCGCCTACAAAACAGCGTGAGTTGTTAGCTTCCGACGAGAGGCCAAGATGACCATTTTCACGGGCAGGATATCTGCGCCAATTTGTAATCTTCTCACTTCGCATCGGAACTCCGAGGCGAGATTCCAACTGGTCTACGAGGTAGTCTGCCCCAGTTTCGTCCGTCATATGACGCAGGCGCGAAGCTTGCGGGTGTGCACGGCACCATTTGATGAAGGTATCGAGCATGCCAGTGATGAGACCGAATGCTTGCTCGGTTGTAACACTGCCAAGGGCAGGCTGAGCATCGGCTTTTGTGGGCGGCACGCCTGCTACGCCGAAGGCGAAGCGCGGCGCACTGCTTTCCAGATCGATAGGACTGAGCCAAAGATCATGGGGGTGATCAACCATCGCAACGCTTTCGCCTCCATCAATGAGAATGGAAAACTTAGGCGAAAGAGTCTGGTAGAGCAGATTCGTCTGCACGATTGTCAGCACGCGCAGGGCCAGAGGCCGGACGTCCGGTACCGTCCCGTCGAATCCGGCAAACGGGCTGATCATAATGTTGCGAACGTCATCGCCTCGATCGCTCAATGGTCCGAGCCCTGCTTCCAGCAAAGCCGTTATTAACGATTCTTCCATTTCCGGCCGCACACCACGAATTTGCAGATTGGCACGATTGGTGATTTCAATCGTACCGTTGCCACAACGCTGTGCCGCGTGCGCGACGGCGCGGGCCTGAACTGAGCTCAGATCGCCGAAGGTCAGTTTCAAACGGCAGATACCGCCGTCGAGTGCCTTTGCCATGCGGAACAACCCCGGGCAGGCAGAGCGTCGCGCCTCGACGGTTGATCGCTGGATAGTGGTTCTCAGATGGCTCATGGCGTTGTCGGTTTTACAGGATGCCTCGGGGCGTGCCAACCTTTCTCATAGCGCTCGCTTCGTTGACCCATCAAGTGGTTTCGGGCATGCATGGTAGCCGCAATTCGATGGAATGTATGATGACGCAATGGTTGACGATTATCGGGATTGGTGAGGATGGATATAGTGGTCTCGGTCAGAATGCCCGTGATGCCCTCGCAGGTGCTGGAACGATTTTCGGCGGCAAGCGCCATCTGGATCTGTTGCCCGAAGGGCTGGCCGGTGAACGTATTGCATGGCCCAGCCCATTCTCGGATGCGTACCCTATGCTCCTTGCCTTGGGCGGCCAGCCTGTCGCTGTGTTGGCCAGCGGCGATCCGATGCATTTCGGCATGGGCGCCACTCTGACGCGCTATGTCGCGGCCGATGAGATGCGAGTAATTCCCGCTCCTTCATCATTCTCGCTGGCGGCCGCTGCCATGGGCTGGCCGATACAGGAAACACAACTGCTGAGTGTTCATGGCAGGCCAATCGAGACGCTGTTCAAGGCGTTCGCGCCTGGGGCGAAGTTGCTTATTCTCAGCAATGATGGAGGCACGCCTTTACAGGTTGCGCAGATGCTGAGCGAAACCGGGTTCGGCTCAGCGCGATTGACTGTGCTGGAGCATCTGGCGGGTGCGGCGCAGCGGCGAATTGATGGCATTGCGAATGCCTGGAACCATCCTCGCTGTGCCGATCTCAATGTGCTTGCTGTGGATTGCGGCAGAGCGATGCCACCAGCCCGGTCCTATGCAACGCTTGCCGGTCTGCCCGACGAAGCGTTCGAACATGACGGGCAATTGACTAAGCGGGATATCCGTGCCGTTACACTGGCACATCTTGCGCCGCTGCCGGGGGAGCTCTTATGGGATGTCGGGGCGGGTTGCGGCTCGATCGGCATTGAGTGGATGCGCGCACACAGTTCATGCCGGACCTTGGCAATTGAGGCCAATGACAAGCGGCAAGATTTGATCTTGCGTAACAGCCGGGTACTAGGAGTGCCTGACCTTCAACTTGTACGCGGTGAAGCGCCGGCGGCTTTGCAGGGGCTTGCAGAACCCGATGCCGTCTTCATCGGTGGCGGCTTGACCGATGAGGGGGTAATGGAGGCGTGCTGGAAGGGTCTCAAGCCAGGTGGGCGCCTGGTTGCCAATGCTGTAACAATTCAGAGTGAAATGGCAATCGTTGGCTGGCGCTCCGCCCATGGCGGCGGACTCACAAAGCTTGCTGTTTCGTATGCGCAACCTCTGGGTGGTTTCGATACGTGGCGTTCTGCTCTGCCGGTCACGGTCTACGTTGTTCACAAGCCGATGTGATTGTCCGTTCGATGCAGGGAATACTGAATATGGCCTTTTTGCCTTCAATAGCGGAACCAACATCGCAGTTCTAAGGTTGGTATTCTCTTGCCGGAAAGGAATCTCTCATGGAACTTGATCCTCAGAACGCGTTTTCCGCAATTCAGACGGGCATTCGCGAGGCAAGCGCCCTTGTTGTTGCTTACGCGTTTTCTGTAATTGGCGCGGTTCTGTTACTGATCATCGGATTCGTCGTCGCAGGTCTCGTCGAGCGTTGGGTCTATGCCGGGCTTGGGCAAGTCGGCGGCTTCGACCTGACATTGCGCCGGTTTTTTTCCAAGATCGCACGCTATGTGGTGCTCGGCCTCGTCGTGGTAATGGTGCTCGGTCAATTTGGTATCCAGACCGCTTCGGTTATTGCTGCCATCGGTGCTGTCGGCCTGGCAATAGGACTGGCCTTACAAGGAACGTTGCAGAATATCGCGGCCGGCATCATGCTTTTAGCGCTCCGTCCCCTGCGCATTGGCGAATATGTGGAGGTCGGCAGCATCAGCGGTACAGTCGAAGAGATCGGTCTCTTTGCGACGCGATTGCGTGCTGCGGATGGCATATATATTCTTGCGCCAAATTCGACGCTTTGGACCCTGCCCGTCAAGAATTTTACCCGAAACGGTATTCGGCGCAATGACATCACGATTACGGTTTCCAATGAGGATGATTTGGACCGGGTGCAGCAATCCTTGATCGAACAGGCTGAAACCGACAAGCGGGTCAAGAAAGACCCGGCCCCCTCAGCCTTTGTGGCCGAACTAGGCGATGCGACCACAGCAATAACATTACGCTACTGGACTTCGGTCAACGAATACCAATCTGCCAAAGCGGATCTTAACAAAAGCGTGCTGAACTGGCTGAAAGCCAAAGTTTGACCTGTTCAAAGCTATGATCATAGAATCAGTTACTTGGCCCGCGGAAACAATCCCGCCGATCTCGCATTGCGGATCGGCTATTCGCCGCTAGGCCACCTGAAATAGCCGTTCCGACCGTTAGCCCCAGCCACGAAAAAAGGGGCCGCTTCGACTACAGTCGGAAGCGGCCGGAAATTGGTATAAGGGCATATAACAATAAAATATTGCATTTGCTTCGCAACTGCAAGTACTGCTTTTGAATGAGCAAAACGTGGACGTTTCTGAATTCGTTCCTTTGACCGAAAAATGTGGTGGAGGGCAGTATGGTGATCCCGACTGGATTCGAACCAGTGGCCTACAGATTAGGAATCTGCAATCTTACGGATTTCACCCTTCAGACACCCTGTCTCTCCCTCATCTCACCTCAGAGAGACGCTTGAGTGTGACTAACAGTTTGAAATCACGAATGGAAATCAGAAAATGAATGGGAAAAACTTGAGGAATGACCTCTTAGGTCGTCCCCTAGACACAAAATCACTCCTCAGAGTTCCCTTTCTCCGTCCTATCACACATAAGATATTGATATAATTCTAGATTATTTTCGGTCTCATCCCAGAGATTCACGACAAATTGTCCTCTCATCTCCTTAATTGATTGCTTTCACTACCTCCTAGATTACCCCCTTCTGTTGCCTCAGATTCCGAGATATGTCATTACTCGGTCATTACTTTTACGGGGATCATGACATGAAAACCAAGCTGACACAGAAGACGATAGAGGCCCAGATAAAGGCTCAAGTTTCAGCGAGTGAAACGAGTAAAGGGAAACCCGTCTATCTATGGGATACTGAACTTTCTGGCTTTGGTGCCCGTCTCTCACCTTCTGGGGAGGTCTCTTGGCTTGTCCAGAAGTTCATAGGGGGTCGTGGGGGTCGTGCTGTCCGTCAGACTATAGGACGTGCAAAGGACGCCATAGAGCTTGCAGACGCCCGTTCTTTGGCTGAACAGGAGATCGGAGATATCCGTAAGGGTATCAATGTCGTCGCTCGTAAGAGACAGCTACGTCACAAGGTACGGGACCAGCTGAACAGTATCAGGACTGAGGAAGCCATAGAGAGATTCATCAAGGCCAATGGGAACGACACGAGGTATTGGAGCGACACCGAACGTCTCCTGAGGGCGTCCCTCTCGTCCTTCATGAAGCGTCCTATCATTGAGGTCTCTAAGGCTGACGTTCGGAAGATGCTTGACGACAAGCAAGGTAGACCAGCCGCACAGCGTAACCTCTTTGCTGCACTGAGACCCTTCTTCTCGTACCTCCTAGAGCATGATTTGATAGAGGTCTCACCCCTGTCGTCGATCTCTGCTCCCGAACCGTTGCCCTCGCGTGACAGATTGCTGACTGACCTTGAGTTGAAAGCCTTGTGGGAGGTCTCCATGGGATTGAGTAATCCTTGGGGTCAATTCTATCGCCTTTTGATCCTGACGGGTCAGCGTATCGGAGAGGTCTCAGGTATGCGATGGGAAGAGATCGACATGACGAAGGCTCTATGGACCATCCCGAAAGAGAGAGCCAAGAACGGTAAGGCTCATATCGTCCATCTGTCACCCCAATCCTTGAATGAGTTGCGTTCTCTGTCGAACAAGCAAGAGGGCTTTGTATTCCCCGCCAAAAGACTGACCAAGAAGGACCAGGAATCGAAAGGCGAGGGGTCTATCAAGGGATTCAGCAAGTCGAAAGCCTCAGTCGATGCCCTCATGACTGCCTATTTGAAAGGGAAGACAGGCAAGTCCGATTACAAGCTCATGCCGTGGCGTGTCCATGATCTTAGACGGACAATGGTCTCAGGACTTGCTCAAGCTGGATACCCGACCGACGTTGTAGACCGTCTGCTCAATCATGTGTCGGGTTCGAGATCAGGCGTGAAGGGAGTTTATCAGCGCTACGAGTTTCTCAAGGAGAGACAGGATGCCCTTCAAGCATGGGGAGAGAAGGTCGCCACGCTATGATTCTGGTATTGCCCCCTCTGGCTTGCCATCAAATTGAGCTATCAGTTTGCTAAACTTTGACTTCAGCTCAAGCTTCTCTTTGTGTCGAAGGTCCTCTTCAAGGATCATGATGATTGATTCCTTGCCAGCCTCATAGAACCGCAAGCATGCATCGTTATCAAGCTCGTGGATGCCTTGGCTAAATATGCCGTATATCCTTTTGTTCTCGACAAGAAATTCCGGAAGGTGGTCTTTCAGCAATTGAATCTTATCTTCCATCCGGACGTTGAACTGTGCGTCATCCCATCCCTCTTGTTCTTTGTACTCATCGAACCGAGACTGAATGAGACGCTCAAAGACTCTCCGAAGATAGACGAATGAGCCAATGCCCTCGCCGTGAGCCGCTAGTCCGATAGCCTTGTAAAGCTCAGACCAGTTGTCGCCCTTGAGGACTGACTTGTATTTCTCTCTGGTCTCATCGATGGCGATATCAGCAAGAGACGGGTATTGGCCCACCTTTTGAATGATCAGCCTATTAATTAATAAGTTGTATTTGTAAGAGTGAGTGCTTACGCGAGTGCATCTGACTGTGACGTCGTCGTAAGTGAACCGAGTCTCGATGTCATCAAAGGCATCCCCAATGCGCTCGCCATGTAAAACAAATGTTGAATCTTTGCCGCACGTTTTACAGAAGCCATCCAATCGAAGTTCCTGCTTGCTATACAATGCCAACAAAGGGGCTGATCCTTTGGTCAATTTGTATTTGGTATATAGCGGTGTGTTGAACAGGAAGTCTGTTAACGACGTGAGTACCTTTGGTTCTGCCATTTGTTTCCACCTTGTTGTTCCCTAACTTATGGCTGAGTCACGAAGGGGAAACAATGCAGAGGCAGATATACAATTTCATCCGCAAGTAGCCTGACTTCCTATCATCCCTTTCGTGCTATCCTCATTCTAGGAGGACAAGATGGATTTTAGAAGAATCTCAACCAGTAGGCTGAACCCTGAACGGGACTTTGCAATCAAGGTCTATGACGAGGGGAATAAGACTGTCGCAAAGGTACATTCCCCCGAACATGGATGGGGACCTCAAGTCGATGTTGAACGGGCAATTGCCACTGCCGATCAGCAAGGAAAGATGGACTATGATTATGTCGTTATCGATGACGACGGACTATGGAAAGAGAAGTGGGGCAATCTTGAGGATTGGGATGAACGTCTCGTGAAGATCGAAGGTCTCCCCAAGAAATAGGCCCTCCTTGACTCATACAGGGCTCCGGGTGACTTCATTCCCTCGGGTCAGTCACTGTAAACCTTGTCCACAACCAAATACAACCGCCTCCGTGTTGTGACTGCTTCAGTAGTGGTAATCTGAATCGTTGTCGGAGGAACTACGTGGAATACATAATCAATTTCTTTCAATCCGTTCTGGGACTCAAGGCAAGACAAGGCTGGATATTCTTCATTTCTGGTGGCGTAATAGCTGCTCTCTGTTTATTGGCTCCTGCTCCATATAACTTCGATAATGGTTGGCTCACTGTCTCTTCGGCTGTCTGTATCTTCGGCGCTACCATTCTTGTCGTCTCCCTCGGTTCCGTCATCTACAGCTCTCTTGTGGAGTTCAAAGACCGATTGACAAAAAGTCGTGCTCTCGAAGCCAAGTCTCGACAACTGGCTGAAAACTCTGTCAGGAATCTGAAGGTCCTCAATGATCATGAGAGGGTGTGCCTCGCCTTCATACTCAAAAAGGGCAAGCAGCGGTTCAATGCCTCGTCGCGACTCAATGACACCACTCGTCTAGTAGAGAAGGGGATCATCAGGTACGACGACCCGAAAAGTCGAGATATCTTTGCAGTTACTGAATCCGTCTGGGAGATGCGTGAACAACTGATCGATGACCTCCCTGATATTCGGATGGATTTACGCGATGCTCCTTGGGTAAGGTAGGGTCGCACGAGTAGCTTCCTATCATGTCTCTTGGATAGCCCTCCCTTGACTCATACAGAGTCATACAGCGAGTTTCATGAGAGGACTGGTACCATCCTAGCCTGAACGCTAAACGCCTCTGTATGATTGGATTGCAGGAATGTCATCCTAGAATCTACCCATTCTGACACCGTTTGAGTGCCGTCGTGTCGATCTGAGTTGCTAAATTATGTCAGATTTCGCTCTCTTAGTGGCCCTACAGGATCGATTTCACTATCATTCGAGGTTTCAAACATGAAAATATAACCAAGCAATATCAAGAGTTTATAAGATTTATAGGATTATTATCATTTTCCCTCTTGACATTTTTCCTAAACGTGTTAGTCTAGAGATGTAGGATAGAATTTTTTCTAATCCCGAATCACCTCCCCAAAATCCCCAGTTGTCGCCTTCATCCCAAGGGCTGTTTTCATTTTCATTGCAGTCATTCTTTGGGGACGCATGGCTATTTCAGAAAGACATTACAATGGACGCATTTCCAGAGAGCCACTCAGAAAAACACATGGTTCGTCTCATCACAGGAGAATTGAACATTGACTTGCCCGGCAAGGGATCAGTCAAAATCTTCAAGCCGACCCATCATAACAACCTCTTCAAGATCGAGTTCAAAGGATTGAAGACCCCTGAGCATTTGACTGGCAAGTACACCACATTGAACGCAGCCTCGATTGAACTCCGAAAGTACCTTGATGAGAAGGGTCTCGTGATCGGACAGATTGAACGCTACGCCCCTATGGACGCTCGTTAACTCAGGCTTCGCTTAAAAACCCATTTAATTTCAAACCAACACATTTAACTCAGGCTTCCATCGAAGCCATGAAAAGGAAATCATTATGACCATGTACAAAGACCGCTCTTTCAAAAAGAAATGGAACGAACTGACGGAATCCGAGAAGCTTCTCGCAGACTCTGAGATCAATAAGTTTGTCGCCAAGCTGGTGAATGATCGGGAGCTTTCCGACGACATCCGTCAGGAGATTGCAAAGCGTCTGTTGGAGAAGTCCCGTAAATCCACGACTCCCGAGGACGACCGTCGCTCCGTCTGGGGCTGACCTACGTCGAACTCAGTTTAATCAAGCTCAATATTTTCCAACTTGGGGCCATCGTTAACTCCTCGCATCGCTCGTCGATGCAGAGCAAAGCGGTGGCTTCCCTTTTTCAGAAAGCTATTTTCATGAAAGCTCGACCAATTAGAATTGAATCCGAAGCAGGAGGGTCTGTCGTTATCGTACCCTTGGGGCGTTCAGGCAAAGCTTCCGCTACAATCGACCTCGACGACTACGAGTTGCTCCTATCATTGGGTGTCTCTCCCAACTGGCGTGTCTCAAACTTCTCTGTAGCATCCCGTCATGACCTCGTTTCCCGTATCCTCATGGATGCCAAGGCAGGGCAGAGGGTTCGATATCTCGACAAGAACTCTATGAACCTCCGTCGTTCGAACCTCTATCTTGAGAACAAGGGGTTCTCTGTCCATTCGGGACGGTCACAAGTTCCCTTGGAACGAGGTGCCTTTGACGAGCATAGCTCGGATGGACGCTAAGGTCGTAAGGGAGCTTTTCGACTACGATGACGAGAGGGGTGTTTTGGTCTGGAGAGAAAGACCTCGTCACCACTTCAAGTCTGATCGTGTTTGGAAAGCTACCAACTCCAGGTATGCCGGTCGTGATGCCGGACACTTGGACAAGGACGGGTACACCTACATCAATGTTCTGGGTCGCCGTCGTTTAGCCCATCGTCTCATATGGCTCTACGTCACTGGTTCGATGCCTACGGGGATTCTTGACCACGACAGCGGGGCGAGGTCGCACAACTGTTTCGATAACCTCAAGCCCGTCACCCTCATTGAGAACGGAAGAAACCGAAAGCGTCCTAGCAACAATACGTCGGGTCGTATGGGTGTCATTTGGGATCGATCTAGGTCCCGCTGGCTTGCACAGATTCGGGTCAATGACAGGACGGTCCATCTCGGGAGGTTCCGTCAGTTCGAACTAGCCTGTCAGGCAAGGGAGAGGGGTGAACGAGAGAACGGATTTCACCTCAATCATGGTCGGTCCTAAGCACCGTTTCGGCGCCTCCTGAGCCTCTCCAATTGGGGTCGTTCCAAGTGGAAGATTCTCCACCCCGCACCTACCCTAGCTGACCCCGAAATTTCCGAAAATTACCCCTAAAAAATACAAGCAAATACAGTGGCTTAGAGACCCCTCAAAATCGCTAAGTGGAAGATTCTCGACCACTCATTTCACACATCATTCGACCGACAGAGTCGAAGCCGTAAGGGAACTCCAACATGACCAGTATGAACACCGAACTAATTCCCCCTACTTTGGTGGCGGGGGGCAAGACCTACAAGCGTACGCACCAAGAGAAGAAGGCTATCACCCTGCTCGATTCAGCATTGGAGATTGCCGACATCAAACGCCTCATGTTCGTACGACAGATACGAGCAGCGCTACGCCCGACCGTAGAAGCCAAGAAGCTAATCAAGGCAGAACAACTACGCCGAGCAGGGGGCAACGGTCCAGGTTCGACGACGAAGCCCGAGTTAGACTTCTCCGACATCCTCGAACTTGAGGTACTCCTACGTCGTCGTGATCTAACCCTCGACACGTACCAGCTAGCCCAATTGTCAGCCATGAACCGTAAGGTTCTGAGTGGATATCCTTGGAAAGAGTTCGAGAAGGATAGTGAAGCTTTGTTGCTCATTGAGAACAGCAATCCTGCTGCCCATCGAAGGGCGGAATACGATCACTCCCGAGCATCATCACACGAGTCCTCTTGGCTCTCTGATGAGGAGGCCGAGCAGGAATGTAGGGAACGTGCCGAAGATGATGCCCGCCTAGAGGCTATGATCGCAGAAGAGGAGTACACCCGATGAGCCTCAAACATCATGGGATAGGGGGAGGTACTGTCACGACCTACGCCGCCTTCGATAGATACGGGTTGGTACCTGAAAAGAAACCTGACTCGCTCCGCTCGTCGGAGCAAGAACCCAAGAAGGGCAGTAATCTTCTCCAACTAAGTATAACCCCTTTCAACCTCGAAATCCGAGATGACTGGAGAGTCTACCTCCCGAGAGACGGGAAGGAGTACAGCCTTCAGAAACGAATATATGGAAGATGGATTGAACAGCGGACAGCCAAGAACGCCGAAGACCTCATTCATGGGGTCAGGCTGAAGGTGGGCAGGATCAGTGGATTTGCTGAGTCTCTCCTTGAGGAACTGCCTCCTCTGGGAGTCGAGACGAACCCGACTTAAAAACCTCACCGTAGAGAGGCGTTCTTCGTTTTGGCTAGGTAGGTACCGGACACACCCTAAACGCTGAATTTACCCCGACCCCGGACACCAAAGAAACGCTATCTAGGGGGGCATCCTCGAGATCCACTTATTGTTTGAGGACAGTCCCGGTTCACTACTTGGGACCCAAGATTGTCTGGGCTAGCTTGGACGTTAGAACGAAGCCATTTCAGGAGCCGATCCTAGGTGAGACCCAGACAGTCGCCGAAGGATGCCACTCGACCCGAAAAAAGGGGAAATTATCTAATGATTTCTCGTGCGCGCGCGCCTTAAGTATTTACTTAAGGATAATACCTAGAGAGGTACTTAAAGAACCTCTTATGGAACTCCAATAGTGAACACCCTTGGAGATAAGATACATAAGTATCTCTATTAGAGTTCATAAAGGGTTCTTAAAGGACTTCCTAGAGTACCCTCTTCAAGATGTACCCTTGGAAATAAAATACCTAAGAGGTACCTTAGAGAGTTCTATTCCTGTTACCCTTCTTGTGGTCTTATCGAATAGGCCTCACCGAAATCCGTCTCAAGGGTGGTCGTATAGATAAGCTTCCTTTCTTTGGTCGCCAGCCCGAAGGGCCACACTGTACGATCTTTTTCAGATTTTTGGTCAGGGGCGGTGCTACGAGCGGAGCGAGTAGGAAGTGTTTTTGAATGGGGCTTTGACGAGGGCTTGAAGGGGGCTGTACGATAATGGACGACATCACTGACATGGAAAGGCCGTTGCTATTGCAATCACAGTGATTAGCGATGCGCTCTGATGTCTCATGGAGGGGTGGTCCCTCAAATACACGCAAGTGACGTCCGCTAACTGACTCCCCGTAACGCCTTGCGGTATACACAATGGGAACAACGGAGTGAGTCCTTGAGCTTCAGCTTGTGCCTGTGTGTCGACAACGCCGAGGACGTAGCCTGTCGCTTCGCCTATGATTGGGGTGCAAGCTGCATAGAGGGTGTTTCCAGTCAAATAGGTCGTTCTCGTCGCAGCGTGGGCTCCTGAGACTGACAACGACAGGGCCAAGGCCGTGGCTATTGAGTTTCTCATCCTTGGTCCCCCTTTATTGTGGTTCACCCTTAGTTCCGTCACCTACAAGGGAACGCTTCAGACAGTGATCCTGTCACCAAGATCGCTCCACTCAGGTGGCGGATTTGAGGATTGTTCTTGAGGTACTGACAGACGGTGTCGACAAGCTGCCCTCCCTGAGCCCCTTCTGGAAGACAGAATTTAAATTTGGAACCTTGCCCCAAGTTCATGTCCTCTGCGATTAGCTGCTGATCTGCAACCCCTATGATATACCCGCTGGCTGACAATGGATGAGATAGGCAGAAGTTATGGAGCTTGTTTCCGTCTACGAAAATTCGGGTCTCAGCCTGAGCGATGGTTAGCGTTGAACCTAGAGCAACGACTGACAGTAGAATACGCATATATACCCCTCCCGATTCCCATAATTTCTACGAGAAAATCTTTTCGTGCAATGCACTACCCTATGGTACCCCCGTCACCCCCTCCATACCCCCTTTGAATCCTCTCCCAGCCACAGAATTGCTCGAAAATACCCCTCTTGGGGGTCGAACGAAGGCTAGTTTGAGGGGCAATAGGGGGAGAATCACGACAGGATCAAAGTCCTTCCCGTCATTGTAGGGTCATTACTTATCGAACCGAGAGAGGCTACCCCGCATCTTGTGTCAATCCTAAGTAATTGATTTGTATGGTGATCCCGACTGGATTCGAACCAGTGGCCTACAGATTAGGAATCTGTCGCTCTATCCTACTGAGCTACGGGACCAACTGACCTGACATACTGTTTTTCGCGGCGGTCGCCAAGTCTCAAGATGAGTGGAAATTTTCAGCAGTCCGGTGCCAATCAGGATGACGGGGGGAGAGCGCTTTCAGCCAATTGCACCCAGTAACTGATGCCGTGCGGGATTGCGTCGTCGTTGAAATCATAGGAGGGATTGTGCAGCGAGGCGCTTTCACCATTGCCTATGAAAATAAACGCTCCCGGACGTGCTTCCAGCATGTAGGAGAAATCCTCGCCGGCCATCATGGGCGCGACTTCCTCGTTGACTGCGTCATTTCCAGCGACGCAGCGCGCCGTTTTAGCCGCGAAGTCGGTCTCTTGATCATGGTTGAACGTTACCGGATAGTTGCGGACATAATTGACAGTTGCGGTTGCGCCCAAAGCTCCGGCAAGGCCTTCAGCGATTTCGATCAGGCGCTTTTCGGCAAAGTCGCGCATTTCCGGGCGCAAGGTGCGGACGGTGCCAGCGAGTTCGGCCCTTTGAGGAATGATGTTATGGGCATCGCCGGCATGAAACTTGGTGACGGAGAGAACGACTGAGTCAAGTGGGTCTGTACCGCGCGAGACGATGGTTTGCAGGGCATTGACCAGTTGAGACCCGATAACGATCGGGTCAATCGTCCGGTGTGGTTGCGCTGCATGGCCACCGCGACCTTCGACAATGATGGTGAACTCATCCGTTGCTGCCATGATGGGGCCCTTGCGAATGGCAAACTGACCAATGGGAAGTCCGGGAATATTGTGCATGCCATAGACTTCCGATACGGAGAAGCGCTCCATCAAGCCGTCCTTGACCATTTCACGGCCACCACCACCGCCTTCTTCCGCAGGCTGGAAGATAACCGCGATTGAACCACCAAAGTTGCGGGTTTCAGCCAGATATTGCGCGGCACCCAAAAGCATGGCGGTGTGGCCATCATGGCCGCAGGCGTGCATTTTCCCGTCCGTACGGGAAGCCCAGGGCTTACCGGTAATTTCAGTGAGTGGCAGCGCATCCATGTCGGAGCGCAAGCCAACAGTCGGGCCTTCGCCATGGCGCCCGCGAATGATGCCGACGACACCGGTACGGCCAATCCCGGTCTCCACCGTGTCACAGCCGAATTGGCGCAGCTTTTCTGCAACGAACCGCGCTGTCTTGTGCACGTCGAACATTATTTCGGGGTTCGCATGCAGATGGCGCCTCCATGCGGAAACCTCGTCCTGCATTTCGATCGCGCGATTGAGCAAAGGCATTCGAGGGCAACTCCAAATCCAGGTCTGACATTTCGGTGAACAGAATAAAGGTGTTTTGCCTTTTGCCTGCCACATAAGATAGATAAGGGCATTGCAGCCTGGTGTGAAGCGCGGCTTAACGCCTTTCCGGGTTGTTTATATAGACAGGTCGGATTTCAGAAATGCGGAAAACTGTAGCACTCTTTCTTTCGGGTTGCGTAATAACGATGACCGCTGCATCGGCGGCGCTTGCCGGTGCAAATATTACAGTCGATGCCGGCAACGGCGAAATCCTCTCGCAAGAGGATGCTTTCCAACGCTGGTATCCCGCGTCTTTGACCAAATTGATGACAGTTTACGTGGTGTTCCGGATGATTGAGTCAGGCCAGATTACCCTGGATACGCCAATCAAGATCACTGCGCTGTCCGCCAAACAGCCTCCAAGCAAGATGGGCTACAAAGTTGGCTCCGAGCTGACATTGGACAATGCGCTCAAGATCATGATGGTGAAGTCCGCCAATGATATCGCCATGGCGGTGGGTGAGACGTTGGGCGGTTCTTCAGACAAGTTTGCTGTGCTCATGAACGCCGAAGCCAAGCGTCTGGGCATGACAGGTTCGCATTTCGTTAATCCAAACGGTCTTCACTCGGATGACCATTATACAACTGCGCGGGATCTCGCGATCCTGACACTTCAGTTGCGCCGGGAGTTTCCGCAGTACGCGCATTATTTTGATATTGAAGCCATCGACTATGGCGGCAAGAAACTTCAGCCCAATCTGAACGCGCTTATCGGCCGTTTTCAGGGTGCGGATGGCATGAAGACCGGATTTGTTTGCCCCTCGGGCTATAATCTGATCGGCTCTGCAACGCGCAACGGCAGGACGATCATCACTGTGGTTTTGGGCGAATTGAAGCTGACAACACGGGCGACGAAAGCAGCGGAACTTCTTGCCAAAGGTTTCGAGACCCAGGGCAGCGGCACGACGATCGATACATTACAGCCCTATGGTGCACCCACGCGCGACGTGGCAGTCAACATGCGGCCAAGTGTTTGTTCGAAGGAGGTATCGGGGTCCGATACCTGGGACGGCAAGGACCTCGAAGGGCACATCGTTCAGGGGTCACCTTATATGAAAAGGATGGAACATGAACCGGCAGTGGAAAAAGTTGCGCTGCTGCCGGCGAAGATCAATTCATTGGGGATGGAGTTGAACCGGGTTCCTGTTCCGATGCCGCGGCCAGATCGCTCGTCGCTGACGGACGCGAGTGATGCCTTGAAAGCAGTAAACTGATGTCCGACGCTCCCATACCGGTGTCGGTACTCACGGGCTTTCTGGGGTCGGGAAAGACGACGTTGCTCAACCGGCTGCTGAAGGATCCGGCTCTCTCCGATACGGCGGTAATCATCAACGAGTTCGGCGATGTGGGCATTGATCATCTGCTTGTCGAGAAAGCCAGCGACGGCATTATCGAGCTTTCCGATGGTTGCCTCTGCTGCACCGTACGCGGAGAGCTGATTGATACGCTTTCGGATTTGATCGACCGATTGCAGACGGGAAAATTGCAGCGACTAAAACGGGTCATCATCGAGACGACCGGGCTTGCAGACCCTGCGCCAGTTCTGCATGCCGTTATGGGCCACCCGGTGTTGTTGCAAGCCTTTCGCGTTGATGGTGTGATCACCACCGTAGACGCGATCAATGGCATGGCAACGCTCGACGCGCACGACGAAGCGATAAAACAGGCTGCTGTTGCTGATCGCATCGTTGTAACCAAGACGGATTTGCCGGAAGCCCAAGAAACGCTCCTTGCGCTGCGCGCAAGGCTTGCAGCGTTAAATCCTGGGGCCGACCTGATCGACGTAGCCGACCGGCGGACGGGATACGCGGCGTTGTTCGAATGCGGCGTCTATAATCCAGAAACCAAGACCGTCGATGTTCAGCGTTGGCTAAAGGCGGAAGCCTACCGTGATCGCGAGCATGAACACGCCAAGATCGATCATGGGCACCACCATCATCACGGCGAGGACCATCATCACGACGTCAACAGGCACGACGCAAATATCCGGTCATTCTCGCTGAAGCACGATGCCCCGATATCCCTGCACAGCTTCGATATGTTCCTTGACCTGTTGCGTTCGGCCCATGGTGAAAAATTGCTGCGCGTCAAGGGTATCGTACAGTTGGAGGACGATCCGGAGCGGCCTCTGGTCATACACGGCGTACAGCAGATTTTTCACCCACCGGCACGGTTGGCAGCGTGGCCGGATGGCGTTCGTGAAACGCGCCTGGTGATGATCGTCAAGGATTTGCCGGAGAGCTATGTCAGCCAGCTCTTCAACGCATTTCTTGATCGGCCACAGATCGATATGCCGGATCGTGCTGCGCTCGTTGACAACCCGTTGGCAATTTCCGGTGTCAAGCTAAGCTAGTCAACCGCATTCGATGTGGAACCGGTGTCCGCCGTCGATGCTGAGCGTTTCGATCAGCCTATGACCCTCGGTCAGACAAAAATTAGGCATGTCGATAACAGCTAGCGGGTCGCTTGTTGCAACCCATATGCGGCTGCCAGCGATCATATCCGCAAGCTTCCTGCGGGTTTTGAGCACCGGCAAGGGGCAATTCAGGCCGCGAAGATCGTATATCTCGGCATTCATGATTGCTTTTCCGGCATGATTACTTTTCGGGATGCTAGTTGCCGATAATCTTCCACCAGGCCTTTTTCGCCGGGGCTGGCTGCTCAACGGCAGCTGCAGGAACTTCCGGTGCAATAGCGGCCGTGGTTTGTGGTGCAGGTGCGGATTGTTGCGGGGCTGCCGGAGCTGACGAAGCTGTCGCAGGTGCAAGGGTTATGGGTGCTGGCGCAGCCGAGGCCATGCTCTTTCCCATACGCGTTCTTTTAGAAGCGTCACGCGCTTCCCGTGCCTTGTCCGCTGCGACGGCGGAGGCCAGGCGAACCATGACCTTCGTTGCAGCATCCTTGTCCTGCGGCGAAAGAGACGGCGGTTCTTGCGTCACCCGCTCACCCCGAGCACGGCGAGCGCTCCAGTCAGCAATGATCTTGGCTTCGGCAATACCCTGGATAGAGCGGCTGGGCGGGATGATCTTGCCTTTGCCGACCATTGTAGAGAATGCTGTCTCATAGCTGGTTTGGTACGACTGATACGCCATTTTCAGCGATTCTGGCTGATCGGAAGGCGGACACGTTGCTGTCGCCGCAATCGGTGCATTCGGATCGGACGTGTGGTTGAAGACATATTTCTTCTCGCAGACATCCACCTTCGGCGGTACCTTGGTGATTTCAAAGTGGTCGTAACCTTCTTTCAGGTTCTTCCAGAAGGTATAATTCGGATCATCCTTGTAGCGCGCCATATTGGCTGCGGTCATACGGAAAGGATAGGCCTGCAGCTGGAACGATTCCTGACCACCCTTGAACGCATCCCGGGCAAAAGCGTAAATCTGTGCGACCTGTGCATCGGTCATTGAATAGCAACCTGACGACGAGCACGCGCCATGGACCATTAAATTGGCACCGGTACGGCCAAGGGCGCGGTCCAATGCATTGGGAAACCCTGTGTTGAAAGAGAGATAATAGCTCGATTTCGGATTCATCTGCGCCGGGCGAACTGCGTAGAATCCTTCAGGTGCCTGACGGTCACCCTCGATGAACTTGGGGCCAAGTTTCCCCGACCATTTGCAAATCTGGTAATTCGTGACCATGTCGTAACGGCCATTGTCCTTGCGTTTCCACACTTCAAGGACGTTCTCTTCCTTGAATATGCGGAACATGACTGGCGATGTAAGGCTCATGCCCTTCGCCTTCATGCTCTGGACGAGCTTCTCCGGCAACTGCGTCCCGGCACCATTAGGAGACAGGTCATCGATCGACGAGTTTTGGCAACCCGCTACAAAGAGGGTTAGCATGAATGCCGCAAGGATATGTGCCAGTGTCTTCATTATTGCAGCTGCTACCAGTTCATTAATTGTGTTCGTGAGGGCCCCTGAAGCGTGCGGATCTCTGGTCCGCATATCATAAATGCATCTGTTATAGTTGATAAAGCCTTACTTCACTTGCGCAAAATTGCTCGATTGCACAAACGTCACCTGCAACGAATGCAGGGCGGATTTATGGCAAAGCCCTCTGCTTCCATCTACCGCGATGGTGCCTCGGCACCAGTCAAACAAAAAAGGCGGCGCACCCGCACCGCCTTTTTCGAATTTACGATGAACGAATTAGCCGTTCAACGCGTCCTTCAGTGCCTTTGCAGGCTGGAAAGCAACTTTCTTGGACGCTGCGATTTTGATCGTTGCGCCCGTAGCAGGGTTACGGCCTTCGCGAGCAGCGCGCGACTGGACCTTGAACTTGCCAAAGCCTGGCAGCGAAACTTCATCGCCGGCTACGACGGAATCAGTGATACCCTTAAGAACGCTATCAACAATCGCCTTGGACTGAACTTTTGTAAGACCCTGATCAGCGACGAGCTTTTCAATGAGATCGGACGTATTCATTTTGGCGGTTTCCTCAGTATATTCGTTGATCGGAGGCGTCTGTATGGCACGCGATTCCCGCGCTGTCATCAGTGGGAACGCCCAAAAAGCGGGTTTATACCCAGTGTTTACAGGGTTTTTTTCAAAACCGGCTGTGAAATTCAAGATTACGCTCTGAAGAGGCTTGCAAACCGCGCCAAGTGATTCGGAGGGTGGGACCCCAACTAGAGCCGTTCAACATGGAAAGGATCCATCATTTGCCAGACGGGTGGGTCGCCGATATGGCGAACAAGGTGGTCTACAAACGCTCGAACCTTGGCCGAGACATGCCGTGTAGGCGGATACACGGCGTATATTTTGTAAGGAACCGGCGTCACATCAGGCAGCGCCGGAATGAGAACACCCGCTCGCAGGGCGTCCGCGGCAATGAACATTGGAAGCAGGACAAGCCCAAGACCGGCAATTGCCATGTCGCGCATGGCCTCGCCATTATTGGCAACGATGCGGCCATGCATGGCCACCGAGATTGGGTCATTGGGAGAGGCCGGGTTTTCGAATTGCCACAACTGGCTGGTATTGACGTTTGAGTAGTCGATGCAGGCGAAAGAGCTCAGTTCTTCGAGCCGCTTTGGCAAGCCATTGGCTGCAGCGAAAGCCGGACTGCAGCAAATAATCCTGGCATCAGTACAAAGCTTGCGGGCAATAAGGCTTGAATCCTGGAGGATGCCGATCCGGATGCCGACATCATAACCGCCACGCACCAGATCGACCATGCGATCCTCAAGTTCTACCGCTACTTCCAGATCGGGATATTGCCTGGCGAAGTCGGCAATCATTCGTCCAAGATAAAGCGTGCCGAATGACATCGGGGCGGCAATCCTCAAATTGCCCCTAATGGCGCTATGCCGCTCACCAACGGTATCGGCGGCTTCAACGATCTCCCGAACCAAGGGCCTGATACGCGCGACAAAGTCGCGGGCGTGGTCGGATGCGAGCAACTTGCGTGGCGAACGCTGGAACAGTTCTATGCCCAGTGCACCTTCAAGATCGGAAATGCGCTTGCTCACCACTGATTTCGAAAGGTTGAGGCGCGCGGCGCTCCCTGTGACGCTGCCGGTTTCCATTACGTCGAGAAAAGTGAGAAGATCGTCGAAACGCCATTTCATTGTTTGGTTATAGTGGACGTTAGGCCGATTTGAAACACCCGTATCTCTCCTTCGTTCGTTTTGGTCGAACATAAGTTGCAGAGATCCACTCTTTATCGGCGGCCAGACAACGCAGATATTCACGCCAACGGCGATTATGCCCGAACTAATTCAGGAGGCTTCGATGACCTTACAACTGACAGGTATTCATCATTTGACTGCGATAACGGCAAATGCGCCAGAAAACCTGCGATTCTATACGCAAACGCTCGGTCTGCGACTGGTCAAGAAAACCGTCAATCAAGACGACACTAGCGCCTATCACCTCTTCTATGCAGATGGAGAGGCAGCGCCCGGCACCGATCTCACGTTCTTCGACTGGCCAGTTGGGCCCGAAAGCCGCGGTACGCACAGTATTTCACGTACAGGTTTGCGTGTCGGCAGTAAGGCAAGTCTGCAATGGTGGAAAGCTCGCTTCTCCGAACTTGGCGTAAAGTCTGGTGATATTGCTGAAATCGGTGGCTACGACTCGCTCGATTTTGAAGATGGCGAAGGACAACGGCTCCGGCTCATCAATGATGGCGGCGCTGGAGCGTCGCACCCGTGGGACAGAAGCCCTGTTCCGGCCGAGCATCAGATCCGTGGGCTCGGCCCGATCACCCTCAGCGTGCCCGATATTACCAACACGGAAGCGATCCTTCTTCATGTGATGAACATGCGCAAGGTCAACACTTACCCATCGCCGGATGGTGCCGGGCATGTTCATGTGTTTGCAATGGGCGAGGGTGGCCCCGCGGCCGAACTGCATGTGGCCGTTCAACCAGATCTTCCGGCTGCAAGGCAGGGTGCCGGTGCTGTGCATCACGTCGCGTTTCGCGCGCCGGATGTGCAGCAATTGCATGAATGGACCGAACGCCTGAACGAATTCCGGATGCCCTCGAGCGGTGAGGTGGAGCGCTACTACTTCCGCTCGCTGTACTTCCGCGAACCGAACGGCATTTTATTCGAAATCGCCACGGATGGTCCGGGCTTCACGGTCGATGAGCCCTTGGAGACTCTCGGGGAGGGCTTGTCGTTGCCGCCATTCCTTGAAGGCAAGCGCGCTTCGATCGAAGCAGGGCTCAAGCCGCTGTCGTAATGAAATTGAACAGGCCGGAGAAACTTCGGCCTTTTCTTTTATGCAGTCAGCCATTCCTGGACCACATCGATATCGAGCGGTCCGATTTCATGATCGGCGGACACGGCCTTCACTGTAATATCGGCTCCGGCACTCCGCAGTTCCGCCTCAAGCGCAGGCGCATGCGCTCCAAACAGATCGTGGTCACCGGTGATTGCAAGGACTTCCACCTCACGAAGATCGGCCTTGGGTGTATCCTCAAGCACCTTGGTCGCGCGCAACAGAACTGCATTGCGGATAATGCCCGGATACAGTTGCATCATTGCAGCGAGAAGGTTCGCGCCGTTGGAATAGCCTAAGAAAGTAGTTCGTTGGAAATCCAGGCCGTAGGCCTCGACAGCACCCTCTATAAACGCGGCAAGTGCTTCGGCTTCCGAACGAATGTCCTTTTGATCAAAGCTCAGCGGTCCAAAGCGCCGGAACCAGCGGGCCGAACCCTCTTCCGTGCTGCGTCCGCGTAAACCAATCAAGCTTGCAAACGGCGCAACCTTCGAGGCGAACGGCATAAGGCTGGTCTCGTTGCCGCCCGTCCCGTGCAAGAGGATCAGTGTTTGCCCAATGGTGATTTCCGGGATGTGGACCCGGTGAATGAACGGAAGTTCGCGATAGATGAAACGCTCCTCTTTCGGCAGGCCAAATTGCGGCAGCATTACTTTCAGGTTTTCAGCTTCCTCAGCAAAATGCGGCGGGATAAACAGCCGGGTGCCAAGCTTTTCAGGGGTTTCGTCGATCAGCATGCCGGGGCCGTCGGTAGCCATTTCGAGCAGGGTGCCGCCAGGCTCGCGCACGTAGATAGAATGGAAATATTTCCGGTCATGCAGTGCTGTTGCCGTCATTCCGCGTGCTACCAAGCGATCATACGTTGCCGTTACAGTGGGGATGTCCACAGCGCGAAAAGCAATATGGTCGATGGTGCCGGTTCCGGGTGCCGAGCCCCAGAACCCAGTTGCATCGCGAACGTCGATGCAATCGCCGGACGTTGAAACCATTCTTGTAATCGTTTCAGTTTGCCCGCCTGAAATGTAAGAAAAATAATCTGCAAGGAATGTGCACGTTTCCTGCGGTTTTTCGGTCAGAATCGTCGCGCCGCGGATGTATTTTATCGTATCAGATGCAGGAATTTCGCCACCAACCCAGAGATCGCCGGCCTTTACGGCCTGAGTTCCCACGAGCTTCACGATCACACCGTCGGGATCATGCAAACGCAGCACCGGTTCACCGAATTCCTGTACTGGTCCTGAGGTAGCAACGTTGAATAGCAAGGCACGTGTCAGCCAGAAGCCAATACTATCCGGGGCAATAGCGAGCGAGACTTCGCTTGGCTGCCCGTATCCAACTCGGCCCGGCGAACCATCTTCCCATACGAGAAAGGTAATCAGAGAGCCTGGATTGCCTGACGCGTCCCCATAAAGGAGATGGAGCTGGGTTGCGTCTTCATAACCGCCCGTGCGCTTGACAAGGCGCAGACCGAGGAAGCCAGCATAAAAATCGACATTTGCCTGAACCTTCCGCGTGATCAGGGTGATGTGGTGGATGCCGCCTGTCATGAGTATCTCCCGGCCTGTCAATATTTGACTGTTACGGAGTAGAAAGCAGGGATGCAACGCCTAGAAGAACATCTCCAAAAAACAACACCCACCGCGGGAGGAGCGGTGGGTGCTACTTGTAAAGATCAGCTGGGAGGAGACTGATCTCTAGACCATCCGTGACTTGGGAGGAGAACGTCCCGGAGGTTGATCGAATTTACTTACTGAGCCGAAGCGGCTTTCTTGGCAACGAAAGAGATATCGCCGCGGGAAATGCCAAGGTCATTCAGTTCACGTGCAGACAGGCGGTTCAGTTCCGTGACAGTGTCACGATAGCGGCGCCAGTTATTGTAAGAGCGGATCAGGTTCATTTCACTCACCTTGTAAGTTCTTGTTTGTTTGATCATTTTTCGATCATGCTGCTCATATAGTAGACAGCCTGCCAAACTTGCAGTGACAAGTTTGCATAGCTGCTCTGCAACGAAATGAGGGGTTGACCAAGAGAGCTGATGAGAAAACGGGAAGCTTTCTCCGGTTGAAATCAGGCTTGTGTTTTTGCTTTAGATTTTGGCGTTTTGGATGGTCGACGCGGCTGGGTTGATTTGTCTGTCTTCCGTTCCGCCAACAGCTTGTTGGCCTTTTTTGCAGCCGCTTCGCATCGCTCGCGAAATTGTTCCACTTCTTCTTCCGGCAGGTGCTCGATACCAATAAAGGCATTCCTGGCTTTGCCAACACGAACCAGCTCATCGAGTTTCGCCTGGATGGCTACGCTATCGCGATTTTGCGTGTTCTGGATGAGAAAGACCATCAGGAAGGTGATGATGGTTGTGCCGGTATTGATGATGAGCTGCCATGTGTCGGAAAAGCCGAAGATAGGACCTGTGACGGCCCAAGTAATTACGATCAGACAACACAAAACGAAGGTTAGTGGTTTGCCAGCTGCGAGCGCAACGTGATTGGCGATCCGCGTAAACAATTTGCCAAACATGATGTCCTCCTCCTGAAAAGCAGCGAGGAGATAACTTGATGCCGCGTGAAATGTTCCACGAAGCGCTGCGAAGTACCAAGGGCTATTGGATCGAGAAGACGGTTGAGAAATGGCGCGCCCGAAAGGATTCGAACCTCTGACCCCCAGATTCGTAGTCTGGTGCTCTATCCAGCTGAGCTACGGGCGCGTGCCACAAATGCGCGTTAGTCTGCGCAGCGCGGTTGGTAATCGGTTGAGCTATGAATTGCAAGCTGCTTCGCTCAAAAAACCGCAACTATTTTCACATGGAATGTTGGCTGCGGTTTCTTTGGAGGCTAAAGACTACGGCCGATGGCCAGATATTTATCGCGCCGGTCTTGTCTCAACATGTCACGATCCATGTTGCCCATGGATTTGAGAGCAACATTGATAATGTTGCCTGTTGCCTCGATCGCTGCATCCTTGCCGCGGTGCGCGCCACCCATGGGTTCGGGAATGATGCCATCGATGATCTTCAGTTCATAAAGATCCTGCGCGGTGATACGCATCGAAGTCGCGGCATCCTTAGCCCGGGTGGAATCGTGCCAGAGAATGGACGCTGCGCCCTCCGGTGAAATCACCGAGTAGATGGAATGTTCGAGCATGTAGACACGGTTGGCTGTGGCGATCGCGATCGCTCCGCCGGACCCTCCTTCTCCGATGATAACCGAGACGATCGGCACTTTCAGATTGAGACAAGCGGCAGTCGAACGGGCAATGGCCTCGGCTTGTCCGCGTTCTTCCGCCGCGATTCCCGGAAAGGCACCCGCCGTATCGACGAGCGTAATCACCGGCAAGTCGAAACGGTCGGCCAGATCCATGATGCGCACGGCCTTGCGATAGCCTTCAGGCATGGCCATGCCGAAATTGTGTTTGAGGCGTGTCTTGGTGTCGTTGCCCTTTTCCTGTCCGATAACGGCGACGGCTTGACCATTGAAGCGTGCGAGACCGGCCTGGACGGCGTCATCGTCCGCATAGTTGCGGTCACCTGCCAGTGGCGTGAAATCGGTGAAGAGCTTGGAGATATAATCCACACAGTGAGGGCGATCCGGATGACGCGCAATCTGCGCCTTCTGCCAGGGGGTGAGCTTGCGGTAGAGATCGCGCAACGCCTCGGCGGACCTTTTCTCCAACCGTACGATCTCGTCATTGGTGTCGAGAGCATCGCCTTCCTCGGCAAGCTTTTTCAACTCGAGAATCTTGCCGTCGAGATCAGCAACCGGCTTTTCAAAGTCAAGGTAGTTGTACATGGACGAGGGGTCTGCCTGCAAAACGGTGGGTTTTTCACGACCTAACTGGCTGTTGCCGAGGCGCATGTCAAGGAAGCAAGGTTGAGATCATGCGTTGGTGGCGCATGTTACAGAGGGAATTCCGGCAAAGGGATGGTGGTTATTTGGCGGGGCTCTTGCGTTTCGCCGGCTTGGCGGAGTTTGAGCGTCTTGCGCGTTTTGGAGTCTTGGTGCGCTGCCAACCGATCCATCTGCCTTCGCCTTCATAGTTGTGAAAGCCGCCAGCTGCTGCGATCAGCCCCTGCCGCACTTCGTCTAAATCGAGCCCTGGCATATTTTGCAGGAGAACTGGCGGCAGGTGATCGATGTCGAGCCAAGTCTGGTCAAAATAGATGTGTTCCGGACCGCTTTCGCCAGTTACAGCAAAGAACCAGCGGCCTTCCATGACATCGCCGAACCAGGGATCAGGAAACAGGGAAGGCGCGAAGTCAAATCCAAATGCGGTTACTTCATCCCAGCGCCAGCTTTGCCGCCAATTCATCGTGCGGGTCAAATGGCTGGAGCGGCTGAATCCCGTTTTGTCAAAATGGATCACCTCGCTGTCGGGTTCGACAGACGATGACTCTGACCCGTATAACAATCTCTTCAACAGCCGCCACATGGCCGGTCCGCCAGTTTGCTGGCCCACTCCATCGGTGGGCCAGCATTTAGTCTGCCAGAGGGTGATGCTCCGTGACAAGCTGATGCAGCCGCTCTTCCATCACATGTGTGTAAATTTGCGTCGTCGAAATATCCGAATGGCCGAGTAATTGCTGCACAGCACGCAGATCCGCACCGTTTTGCAAGAGATGGCTGGCAAAGGCATGACGCAAAACATGGGGCGATATCGCCGATGTTTTGAGGCCCGCCCGCGCGGCAAGCCCCTTCAGTTCCCGTGCGAACACCTGTCGTGCCAGAAAGCCGCTTTCCGATATGGCGGGGAACAGCCAGACACTGGCGGAAAGACTAGGCAATGCGTCACGCACCGCCAGATATTTTGCCATTGCGTTGCGCGCCTTGCCGGATAAAGGGACGACACGGTCCTTCGAGCCCTTGCCTCGGACCATGAGGAATCGATTGTCTGAGCGTGCGACCGTTACCGGAAGGCCAACAAGTTCAGAAACACGCAGGCCTGTTGCATAAAGAATTTCGAGCAGCGCATGCAGTCGTAGCGCCTGGAGATGAACGGCACTCGATGATTTTGCGTCGAAGGTCTCGACCTCAGCGCGGGAAAGCAGTTTTTCCACATCCGACTCGCTCAGGATTTTTGGCAGGGCGCGGTCCTTTTTCGGCGTGTCCAGCGTGCTGGTCGGATCGTCGGTGCGAATATTCTCCATGTAGAGAAAGCGGAAGAACTGGCGCAGGGCCGAAAGCCGCCGTGCCTGGGATGTGGCTGCGTAGCCCCGTCCGGCAATGTCGTCGAGATAGGACCGAATTGTTCCGGGTTCTGCAAAGGTCAATTGGATACCTGTTGCAACGCTGAACCCTGCAGCATCTTCCAGATCCCGGCGATACGAATCCAGTGTGTTTTGTGCGGCCCCGCGTTCGGCGCTCATCATTTCAAGGAAGGTCTCTATGGCTGCTGCTGCTCGCATCGGCTTATTTCGGTCTATCCGGTTTCGGATTGAGCTTTTCAGAGGGAATGCGAATAGTCATTTCCGTCTGCGTGGGATGCACGAAAGTCACCAGCGCAACCATGCCGGCATAGATGAGCCCCGCGAGAATCGCGAGAATGATGATCAATCGTGTAAGCGTCGGCATTTTCTATTTGAATCGCCTTTGTCGGCTTTGGTGCTTGGTTCCATAATCCTGCAGCTCAAACCCTTATGATTTGATGAAGCTTGAGTCTTCTAACGCCATAGTTTGCTTGACGACAGCACGGTTTTCCTGTCGAAACGCAATTATGAATATGACTGAAGACACAGTTGGGGCAGCCGAGATTGCGGAGCTTGCCAAATCCATCAGAGAGCGCCTCGGACATCGGTCCATCGTGCTTATCGGACTGATGGGCGCAGGCAAATCCACAGTCGGCAAAAAACTTGCGTCACTGGTCGAACTGCCGTTCTTCGACGCTGACAACGAGATCGAAAAAGTCTCGACCATGACTATTCCAGAACTTTTCGAAGCCTATGGAGAAGCCGAATTTCGGGACCTCGAGCGGCGCGTTATTGCGCGCATGCTTGAGAATGGACCGATCGTGCTGGCGACCGGTGGCGGTGCTTATATGAATGAACTTACGCGAAAAGCTATTGCTTCGGATGGTATTTCGCTCTGGTTGAAGGCCGAACTTGATGTGCTGATGGCGCGTGTTGCGCGCAAACAGAACCGTCCGCTCTTGAAAAACGATAATCCTCGAGGTGTGATGGAACGACTTATGACCGAGCGCCACCCGATTTATTCGGTCGCCGATCTGGTGGTGAACTCCCGCGAGGAAAAGAAGGAAATCATTGCCTTCGAAGCAATGCAGGCAATTGTTGCCCATCTTGATGGTATCGCATCCCGCAGCAATGAGGAATCCGGTTCATGACCGACGCGGTTACCACTACCATTGTACCCGTCAAGCTCGGGGATCGTTCTTACGACATTCTCATCGGGGCTGGATTGATCGATCGGGCCGGACACGAGATTGCAAAGCGGGCCAAATCGGTGCGTGTCGCCATTGTCAGCGACGAGACTGTCGCAGGTCTGCATCTCGATCGGCTCACGCGAAGCCTGACGGCTGCCGGTATAGATTCTACACCGATCTTGGTTGCACCCGGAGAGAAATCCAAGGGTTTTGCAACACTCGAAACCGTAACCAATGCAATTCTTTCCGCGCGTCTTGAGCGCGGCGATATCGTGGTTGCTTTTGGCGGCGGTGTCATTGGCGACCTTGCCGGGTTTGCGGCCGGCATTGCCCGTCGCGGCATGGGATTCATCCAGATGCCTACATCGTTGCTGGCGCAAGTCGACTCCTCGGTGGGCGGCAAGACGGGCATCAACACGGCGCACGGCAAGAACCTCGTTGGTGTCTTTTATCAGCCCCAACTCGTTCTGGCCGATACGGATGTGCTGGACACATTAACTCCACGCGAGTTCCGTGCCGGCTACGCTGAAGTTGCTAAATATGGACTGATCGACCGGCCGGATTTTTTTGCCTGGCTGGAAAAGAACTGGCGGGGGATTTTCGCTGGCGGACCCGAACGCACTGAGGCCATTGCCATATCATGCCAATCCAAAGCCGATGTAGTCGCCAGAGATGAACGCGAGACGGGGGATCGTGCGCTACTCAATCTTGGCCATACGTTTGGCCATGCATTAGAAACCGCGACGCACTACGATTCCGGGCGGTTGGTACATGGCGAAGGCGTCGCCATCGGGATGGTTCTCGCGCACCAGTTTTCGGCAAAAATGAACCTGGCCAGCCCGGACGATGCGGCTCGCGTCGAAGCGCATCTGCGCCAAGTGGGGCTCCCGGTTTCCATGGGCGATATCCCTGGCCAACTACCTTCCGCGGAAACACTGATGGACTACATTGCGCAAGATAAAAAAGTAGCGCGCGGGGCGCTTACATTCATTTTGACTCGCGGCATTGGCCAGTCGTTTATCGCAAAAGACGTGCCGCCATCGGCCGTGTTAAGCTTTTTGCAGGAGAAACATCCGAAATGACGCTGGAAATCTGGATCTTTTGCGGAATCATATTCCTTTTGATCCTGATGTCTGCCTTGTTTTCAGGGTCTGAGACTGCACTGACCGCCGTCTCTCGTGCACGTATGCATCGCTTGTCGAACCGCGGTGACGAACGCGCGGCCGTGGTGGAAAATCTGATCGTAAAGCGGGACCGGCTTATCGGTGTCATGCTCATCGGCAACAACCTCATCAATATTCTAGCCTCTTCGTTGACGACGAGTATGCTGCTGACATTGTTCGGCCAAGCTGGCGTTGCTTATGCCACGGCGATAATGACAGTGTTACTTGTCATTTTCGCGGAGGTGTTGCCCAAGTCCTGGGCGATTTCGAGTCCCGATCGAAATTCGCTCGCTCTTGTCCGGTTTGCCCAGATAGTCGTTTTTCTGTTCGGCCCCCTTTCTGATCTGGTCAATTGGATTGTTCGCCAGATTCTTGCGGTGTTCGGCATTAACCTTGCGGCAGGCACGTCAATGTTGTCAGCCCAGGAAGAACTGCGCGGCACTGTCGATCTATTGCACAAGGAAGGCTCTGTCGTTAAAGGTGACCGGGACCAGATCGGCGGTCTCCTCGACCTGCGTGAACTCGAAGTCTATGACGTTATGATCCATCGGACCGACATGGATTCGGTCAACGCAGACGATCCTATCGAGACCATCATTACGGAAATCCTGGCGAGCCATCATACCCGCATTCCAGTCTGGAAGGGCGCGAATGACAATATCGTCGGTGTTGTCCATGCCAAGGATCTGGTGCGGGCGATCCGCGACGCAAATCGGGACTTTTCCAAGATCAACATCATGAAGGTGGCGACGAAGCCGTGGTTCGTTCCGGACACGACAAGCCTTCAGGATCAGCTCAATGCCTTTCTGAGACGCAAAGCGCATATCGCCATTGTGGTCGATGAATATGGCGACGTGCAAGGATTGATCACTCTTGAAGACATTCTAGAAGAGATCGTCGGCGATATCGCTGACGAGCACGACATCGATGTGCAGGGTTGCCGTCCTCAACCGGATGGTTCAGTGCTGGTTGACGGCTCAGTCCCCATTCGTGATCTTAACCGGGCTCTGGACTGGCACTTGCCCGATGCCGAAGCGACGACCATTGCCGGTCTCGTGATCCATGAAACACAGAGCATTCCGAAGGAAAAACAAGCCTTCACCTTCCATGGCAAGCGTTTCACGATTTTGAAGCGTGAGAAGAACCGTATTACACGGCTGCGTATTCGCCCCATCGAGGATGACGACAGGCCAAGTTAAACTAGTGCCGTTTAGCTTATAGCGCTTCATCACGGCAACAAAATCAGCTGGGCGCGCGAACGCTGAGCGCTCCTAGTCGCTTGGCCGTTTTTCGCAAAGAGGCATCGAAGCTGATCATAGTCTCACATGTGAGGCTTGCTGCCGCTAGATGAAACGCATCCGCATAGTCCATGCCTGACACCGACAAACCCAGAGCCTGAGCGGCCACGGCGGGGTTTTCGAGTGAAACATTTGCAAGTCCGGCAAATTTACGCAAGGCTTGGATAATTGTTAGCGTGTCAAAGCCATATGCGCCTTTCAAAACCCACCCGGTTTCGAGAAGAACTGTCGTGGAGATCCATACTTTCTCATGTTCGATCAGTTTGCGGGACGCGACTGATTGTTGGGGGTGATCTCCGGTCAGAAACCGGACCACAACGTTGGTGTCAATTGCCAGCATGTCTGAGCCTGGCCTGGGCGGTTATGGCTGCATCCATTTCTTCCAGGGTTTTTGGCTCATCAGTGTACTTTAGCATGCCAAATACATCACTGATCATAGAGCTCTCGAAGAGCGGTTGTTCCTTTAAGAGTACCCCTTCGCCAGTTTCCTCAACAATCAGGCGGGTGCCAGGGTCCCAATGATGTTGCTTGCGAATAGTCGCGGGTAGAACAATTTGACCCTTTGTAGAAACGACGGTTGTAAGCTTCACTGTTTTAGGCATCGAGCACTCCAAAGTAAGACGTATGTAAGATAGGCTCGTTTCTATAATTTGCAAGGCATTTGGCCGGTCACAAGGTTCTATCGCCGCGTCGCCTCACCCGGTGCCGCGGGTTCAAGCGCCAGCGCGTGGACGCTGCCATTCAGTTCGTCCTGTAGCACTTCATTGATGGCGCGATGGCGCGCAACACGCGACATGCCGGCGAATGCCTCCGCGACAATCCGCACACGAAAATGCGTTTCGCCTGAACCGTCAAATGTGCCATGATGTTCGCTGTCAGAATGATGGTGGCCGGCGTGCAGATGGCTTTCATTGATGACTGCCAACGAAACAGGATGAAAAACCTGCATCAGTTTGCTTTCGATCACTGACTGAGTGGACATTTCGTTCTCCTGCGCCCATATGGTAGTTTCACTTGGCAAATCCGTTCATGATCACAAATTTACCGCCATTTCAGGCGTTAGGTCTATCCATGGGTAAATGTCAATTCTTGTTCCGCCAACCGATCCGTTGATGATTCTGATTCGATGACCTCAAGTTCGAAATATTTTGACAGCATCCGCATCCGCCCGAAAAAGGTGGACGAGGAGAAATCGCGCACACCCGTCTGCCAATGGGATGGTTGCGACAAGCCTGGACCGCATCGCGCGCCCGTGGGACGTGAGAAGGAAGGCGAGTTCTTCCATTTCTGCATCGACCATGTGCGTGAGTACAATAAGGGCTATAATTACTTCTCGGGTCTCTCGGACGCCGAGGTAGCCAGGTACCAGAAGGAAGCGTTAACGGGCGACCGTCCGACCTGGACCGTTGCGGGATTGCCTGGAAGCGGAGCGGGTGCAAGCGCCAGTACGCGCGCTCAAGCGAGTGCCAGCGCCAAGACATCGCCGGATTTTTCGAAGTTGCGTTCGGGTCGTGCGGCATATCAGAACAGATTCCGTGACCCCAACAGCGTTTTCAATGAGGCGCGGGTGCACATCCGCAAGCTCAAGCCACTGGAGTCGAAAGCACTGGATACGCTTGGGCTTGGCGCAAAAGCCACTGGCGAAGACATAAAGTCGCGCTATAAAGAGCTTGTGAAGATCCATCACCCCGATGCCAATGGCGGTGACAGGGCTTCCGAGGATCGTTTCCGTGACGTAATCCAGGCCTATCAATTGCTCAAAGCGGCTGGTTTCTGCTAACCCACGATTGAGCCGAATTCGGGACTTCACAGCGAGGTTCCAAACTATCTTTATGCGTCTGCGCGTGCAGTCGCGCTGGAGGCATGATGAATAAGGTTGATCGCGATATTGCGAATTTGCCGGATACAACGGTTTCTGCTGCAAAATTGTTTGGTTTTGAAACCGATATGATGGTTCCTGCCTATAAGGCAGGTGACGCTTATGTGCCGGAAATCGACACGGACTATCTATTCGACAAACAGACCACGCTGGCCATTCTCGCGGGCTTTGCGTTCAACCGCCGTGTCATGGTCTCCGGCTATCACGGTACGGGCAAATCGACCCATATCGAGCAGGTTGCGGCGAGGCTGAACTGGCCATGCGTGCGCGTCAATCTGGATAGTCACGTCAGCCGTATCGACCTTGTCGGCAAGGATGCGATCGTCGTCAAGGAAGGTATGCAGATCACCGAATTCCGCGACGGCATCCTGCCTTGGGCCTATCAGCACAATGTCGCGCTTGTATTCGACGAGTATGATGCCGGCCGTCCGGACGTAATGTTCGTGATCCAGCGCGTGCTCGAATCGTCGGGTCGTCTGACGCTGCTCGATCAAAGTCGCGTTATCCGCCCGCATCCCGCTTTTCGTCTGTTTGCCACCGCCAATACGGTTGGTCTTGGTGATACGACGGGTCTTTATCATGGCACGCAGCAGATCAATCAGGCGCAGATGGACCGTTGGTCCATCGTGACAACGCTCAACTATCTGCCGCACGACAATGAGGCGGCTATCGTTGCCGCCAAGGCCAAGCATTATCAGAACAAGGAAGGCAAGGAGATCGTCTCCAAGATGGTGCGCGTTGCTGACATGACGCGCGCAGCGTTCATCAATGGCGACCTCTCGACTGTCATGAGCCCGCGTACAGTCATCACATGGGCGGAAAATGCCGATATCTTCAAGGACGTGGGCTTTGCTTTCCGTTTGACGTTCCTCAACAAGTGCGACGAACTCGAACGTCCGCTGGTCGCCGAGTTCTATCAGCGGGCGTTTGGCAAGGAACTGCCTGAGTCCACGGCCAACGTGGTCATAGGCTGAGCGTCACGGTAAAGATGGCAGGTCCCGGAGATAATTCACGTGCGAATCCGAAAGGTCCGGTTGATTCCGAACCTTTCAAGCGCGCGCTTACGGGATGTATGCGAGCGATTGCCGGCGACCATGAAATGGAAGTCGGGTTCGGTAACGACAAGCCGGCCCTGACCGGTCATCGTGCCCGGCTTCCTGATCTGCCCAAGCGCCCAACTGCCAATGATGTAGCCGTCACGCGCGGTCTTGGCGACTCGATGGCGCTGCGCAAAGCCTGTCACAATGACCGTATTCACGCGACGCTGGCGCCGGAAGGCAAGCAGGCGAGGGCGATCTTCGACGCGGTCGAACAGGCGCGTGTCGAAGCCATCGGCGCGCTGCGTATGGACGGCGTCGCCGAGAATCTGACTTCTATGCTCTCGGACAAATATGCCCGGGCCAATTTTCCGGCGATTACCGACAAGGCAGAGGCGCCGTTGGAAGAAGCCGTGGCGCTTTTGGTTCGTGAAAAGCTTACCGGTCGCAAAGCGCCGGAATCAGCTGGCAATGTGCTTGACCTGTGGCGTGACTGGATCGAGGAGAAGGCCGCAGCGGACCTCGACCATCTCGGCGCCAAGATCAACGATCAAAACGCTTTCGCTCGTGTCGTACGCGAGATGCTGGCTTCCATGGAAATGGCGGAAGAGCTGGCCCAGGAGAGCCAGGAAGACGACAGCCAGGACAATAACGAAGACTCGCCAGAACCGGAAGAAAACAACGAAGGTGGTTCGGACGAGAACGAGGGCAGCGATTCGTCCGAGAATGATGATTCCGATACATCCAGCGACGACAGCCAGTCCGGCGAGACCGAAGCCGCCGACGCTTCGTCTGACGATATGGACGAGGATTCGGACGCGGATGCCGAAATCCCCGGCGAGGCGAGGCGGCCCAACCAGCCTTTCTCCAACCTCGGCAGTGAAAGCGGCTACAAGATTTTCACGCAGGAGTTCGACGAAACAACCGATGCGGAAGAGCTTTGCGACGAGGCCGAGCTGGAGCGATTGCGGGCTTTCCTCGACAAGCAACTCGCCAATCTCTCCGCTGTCGTTGGACGCCTGGCAAACAAGTTGCAACGCCGTCTTATGGCGCAGCAAAACCGCTCATGGGACTTCGATCTTGAGGAAGGCTACCTCGATAGTGCCCGTCTTGTGCGGATTGTAATCGATCCAACGCAACCACTCTCCTATAAGCAGGAACGTGATACGGATTTCCGCGATACGGTGGTGACGTTGCTTATAGACAATTCCGGTTCCATGCGCGGGCGCCCGATTACCGTTGCCGCGACGTGCGCGGACATTCTGGCAAGGACGTTGGAGCGCTGCGGCGTAAAGGTGGAAATCCTCGGCTTCACCACCAAGGCCTGGAAAGGCGGTCAGGCGCGGGAAGCTTGGCTGGAACGCGGTAAGCCCGCCAATCCCGGACGTCTTAATGACCTGCGCCACATCGTCTACAAGCGCGCTGACGCCCCGTGGCGGCGCGCACGGCGCAATCTTGGCCTGATGATGCGCGAAGGCCTCCTGAAAGAGAACATCGACGGTGAAGCCCTGATATGGGCTCACCAACGGTTGCTGGGCCGTCCTGAGCAGCGCCGTATCCTGATGATGATCTCGGATGGAGCTCCAGTTGATGATTCCACTCTTTCGGTCAATCCGGGTAACTATCTCGAGCGGCATCTGCGCGCTGTGATCGAGGAGATCGAAACACGTTCGCCGGTTGAGCTTATCGCCATTGGTATCGGTCATGATGTGACGAGATACTATCGCCGCGCTGTTACTATCGTGGATGCCGAGGAACTTGCCGGCGCCATGACGGAGCAGCTGGCTTCACTATTTGAAGAGCCGGAGCGACAGAGCCCAAAAAAGTCAGTGCGGCGATAATATGAACCGAACTGCGCTGGCTTTTCGGCGCGCATCGCTTTACCTCGTGTTCCTTGTTGCAATGCCGGTTTCAGCGGAAGAGAGCGCGGTCGTTTCCCCTGCAGTCATCGAGTCCCGTGTCATCTCCAATTTTCGCATCGGCTCGTCCGAGAGGCGATTCGGAGACCTTGAATTTGTTGGCGGTCTGGAAATGACTTCTGCGAGTTCCGACTTTGGCGGCCTTTCCGCGTTTCGCTATCTGGATTCGGGAAAGAAGTTTCTCGGCATCACCGATACAGGCTTCTGGTATGCGGGTACGATGCAGCGCGATGAAGAGGGCAGACCTTCATCAATCAGCAGTTTTCGCTTGGCACCGATCCAGAGCGAGGAGGGTGTTCCCGTCGAGGGCAAATGGAACTCCGATGCCGAAGGCATGAGCGTTTACGGCAATATCGTCACTGTCTCATTCGAGCGTATCCACCGGATTGCAGAATATGCGCTGGACCTTGAAAACTTTGTCTCGACGCCAAAGGATGTTCCTCTGCCGATACCGAGGGAAGAGCTGCGCAACAATCGCGGCATAGAGACGATAGCCTATTCACCAGCCTCCAGCCCATTGCACGGGGCGTGGATTGCCGTAACCGAGAAAAGCATCAACAAGGCCGGCGATATGTTTGCCGCAGTTCTTGAAGGACCACAGAAGGGCACTTTCTTTGTCAAACGCCGCGACGATTTTGACATCAGCGATGGCGATTTCCTGCCCGATGGTGATTTGCTGCTGCTCGAGCGTCGCTTCAGCATGGCAAGCGGCGTGGTCCTGAGAATACGAAGGATACCCGTGGCGAGCATCAAACCTGGTGCCACAGTCGACGGTGAATTCATCCTGCAGGCAGACATGCGCAACCAGATAGACAATATGGAAGGGCTGGATGTCTGGCAGACGGCCGACGGTTCTACCCGGCTATCACTCGTATCAGATGATAATCATTCCATTCTGCAACGGAATCTTTATTTGGAATTCCGGTTTGCCGAGTAGATTGCAGGGGCGAAGATTGCAAGGATTGCTCCATAAGGCACTAGCATTGCGACAGCCATGAACATCTTGACCATCAGATCGCCAAAACCCAACGACATCCACAATGGGATTTCCCTGCCAAGGAACGGCACTAGCATGGTAAGTGACGAATCGGTGTGGCCCGTCGCGGCGTCGATCCAGGCAAAGTCGGCGGCAAAGGCGATCGAGAAAAACAGCAGTGTGTCTAACAGCGAACCGAAGATGGCAGAGGCAAAAGGCGCCTTCCACCAGGTCAGCTGCCGCAATCTGTTGAATACGGTGATGTCGAGAAGCTGGGCGGTGAGGAATGCCGTGCCGGATGCGATGGCGATGCGCGGCGTTGCCAGCCAGACCGAAAGGACGACGGCAATTGCAAACCCCACATAGACGACCTTCCGGGCAAAGGCCGGGCCGAATGTGCGATTTGCAAGATCGTTGACCAGAAAGGCTATCGGATAGGTAAAGGCGCCATAAGTCAGGATTTCTCCCAATCCAAAATGATCAAAAGGATACTGAACAAGGATATTGGACGCGGCAACGACCGCGCACATGGCTAGAACGGGGAGAATAAAATCCGAAAAGGTATAGGCGCGCTTCGGCGGCATTTTTTTATCCTGGGTAATGGAACCAGCAATAAGGCCAGCATTTGCTGGCCTCGACGACTAGAAATAGAAACGATTGCTGATTACGCAGCGACCGGAGCTTCGAGAAGCTTCTTGGCAATCTGGCGCTTCAGGAGACGGGCGCGTTGCGACAGCTCCTTCTCGTCAGCTTTGACCAGGAATGCATCCAGACCACCGCGATGCTCGACGCTGCGCAGGGCGTGAGCTGAAACGCGCAGGCGATAGCTCTGACCGAGTGCTTCGGAAATCAGCGTTACGTGGCAAAGATTCGGCAAGAAGCGGCGGCGCGTTCTGTTGTTCGCGTGGCTCACATTGTTACCATATTGTACCGACTTAGCGGTCAATTCACATGTGCGGGACATCTGGTCTCACCTTCAAATTTTTCATTCGCCTTTGTCCGAATATTTCCTGCTACCATCGCACGTTGCCGTGCAGCGGCTCGCTTATCGGATGGGCGGCCTATTGGGAAGTCGCGTTTCTATAGTGATATGGGCCGCGCACGTCAAGTGCACTTATGCCAAGTTTGCCGCTACCTATATATAATACGGGCCAGCTTGTATTGTTTATCACAACTTCGCCCGTTTTATGCTTTCGAACAATCGCTGCAGGGATGCTTTGGACGAAAATGACGAGAATGAATGCCCACAGGCACTACGCCAGCCGAAAATTAATGCTGGTGCCGCTCGCTGCGCTAGCGCTGATGGGTGCGCATCCGGCGCACGGCGCTCAGTCATATCAGACAGATTACCGCGTCTCGCTCTTCGGATTGTCGATAGCCAAGGCGAGTTTTTCAACCAGTGTCACAGATGATCGCGCTTACAAAGTTGTCGGGTCTCTTGCCAGCTCGGGGCTAGGTAGCCTCTTCGATGACACCAACGGCAAGCTGGACATTACTGGTCAGTTCGCCGAGACCGGGCCTGTACCGAATTCTTATGTTGTCAAATACCGGCATGGCAATCGAAACAAAAGCACGTCGATCGCTTTTACCAACGGCAACGTGACGACTACCACCAATGATCCGCCGATCAAGAGGAAGAAGAATTGGGTGGATCTCAAACCTGCCGACCTGCAATCCGTTGCCGATCCGATTTCCGGCGTGATGGTGGCAGCAAGCAGCCTTGACCAGGTCTGCAAGCAGACGTTGCATCTCTTCGATGGCCAGACGCGCGTGGATTTGAAACTTTCTCCATCGGGCCGGGCCCAGCCCTTTGCGACCCAGGGTTTCAAGGGCGATGCCATCACTTGTTCAGCCAAATTCGTCCCGGTCGCCGGTTATCAATCAGGGCGAAAAGCTATCGAATATTTGAAGAACTCAAGCAAGATCAGTCTCACCTTTGCATCACTCGGCAAGTCCGCTATCTATTCACCGGTGCAGGCAAAGATCGGCACGCAGATCGGCACGGTGACTGTTTACGCAACCCGTTTCGAAAAGACGCAATAGACGCGGCTCGGCAGCCGTACTTCAGATCCGGGGTGCTTTTTTGGCGACATTTGTTGGTTTTCTTGCGATCATCATGTGGGCGATGCTCGCGCTTTTCACCGATGTGTCGGGTAAGGTTCCGCCATTTCAGTTGACCGCGATGACGTTCGCTATCGGTGCGTGCCTCGGTTTGATCTCTTGGCTGTGGCGGCCGGGTGCTGCGCGGCACCTGCGCCAGCCTGCAAAGGTCTGGATGCTTGGCGTGGTGGGGCTATTTGGCTATCACTTCCTCTATTTCACGGCGCTGCGTAACGCACCAGCGGTTGACGCCAGCCTTATCGCCTATCTCTGGCCGCTTTTCATCGTAGTGGGATCTGCCCTGATGCCTGGTGAAAAGCTGCGCTGGTTTCACATTATAGGTACGCTGCTGGGCTTGGCGGGAACGGTGCTGATCATAACCAAAGGTGGCGGCCTCGGCTTCGACCCGCAATTTGGCTTCGGCTACGCCATGGCTGGCCTCTGCGCACTGACATGGGCCGCCTATTCGCTGTTGTCACGACGCTTCGCCAATGTGCCAACCGACGCTGTGACAGGCTTTTGCATAGCAACTTCAATACTTTCGCTGATTTCGCACGTGCTGCTCGAGCAGACAATCTGGCCGGATGGCATCACCCAATGGCTGGCCGTCCTCGGACTTGGACTATTCCCGGTTGGGGCGGCTTTCTACGTCTGGGACTACGGCGTCAAGCATGGGAATATCCAGGTGCTTGGTGCGTCGAGCTATGCCGCGCCACTGCTTTCAACGCTTGTGCTGATCGTCGCCGGGGTTACGGAGCCAACGGGACGCGTGATGCTCGCCTGCCTCCTGATCACGCTGGGCGCGGTTATCGCAGCAAAGGACATGCTTTTCAGACGCCGTCAGGGCTCCCAGCCAGGTTCCGCCATCTCGAACTGAGCGAAATCAAATCCCGGTGCTACCGTGCACCCGACAAGTGTCCACGCGCCGAGGCTCTTGGCCATTTGCCATTGTCCTGCCGGAACAATGGCTTGCGGGCGCTGCCCATTGGCAAGGTCAAGTCCAAGCGTATGGGTTTCGTGCGGTGAGCCCTCAGTCGCCACGGTCAAAAGCAGTGGTGCACCACCATACCAGTGCCAGACTTCCGCAGCATCCTTGACGCGGTGCCAGGCCGAAATTTGGCCTTCCTCGAGCAGAAAGTAGATCGCCGTCGAGTGCCCGCGCCCGCCTTCTGGCCATTCACCCTGGTTGTCGCGGAAAGTCTGGACATAGAAGCCGCCTTCCGGATGCGGCTGAAGCCCGAGGTATTCGCGAATCTCGCCTGCTGTCAGCACCATCAAAAGTTGTCCTTGCGCTTGCGGATTTCGGCGAAAACCGCCTCATCGGTCGCGCTCTCCATTTTGAGGTTTTTGCGGATCGCCGGATCGTGCCAGCGGAGAAACGGGTTGGTCGCCATCTCGCGCATCAGCGTTGTCGGCAAGGTCGGTAAATCTGCCCCGCGCAACCTCTTGATTTCCTTGGCCCGCTCCTTGAGCGCGGAGTTTTCCGGGTCGATAGTCAGGGCAAAACGCGCATTGCTCTCGCTGTATTCGTGGCCGCAATAGATCTCCGTTTCACCCGGCAGTCCGATCAACCGCTGCAGCGACTTGAACATGGTTGCCGGCGTTCCTTCGAAAAGTCGCCCGCAGCCGAGCGAAAACAAGGTGTCGCCGGTAAACGCGACCTTGGCGGCAGGGATATGAAAGGAGATTTCTCCTGCGGTGTGCCCCGGTGTGGAAATGACCTCCACCTCGAAACTGCCGAACTTGAAACGGTCACCGTGACGGACGCCGCGGTCAATACCTGGTATTTTCGCCTTTTCGTCTTCCGGACCAATGATTTCCACGCCAAATCGTTTCTTGAGCGCCAGATTTGCCTCGACATGATCGGTATGGTGATGCGTGTTGAAAATATGGGTCAATTTCCAGCCGCGGCGCTTGAGCGCGTCGAGAATCGGCTGTTCCTCCGGGGCATCTATCGACGCGGTCAGACCGGTTTCAGGATCATGGATCAGCACGCCGAAATTATCGCTGCGCGCGGTGAATTGTTCTATTTGCAATTGGGACATGGTCGTTCTCTTCATTCTTTGCTGGGCAAGATAATCCCGGTTCAGCCAAGCCCGCAACCCATGTCATTTCTTGATGTTCTCATCTTCCATGTTACGTTGCGGCCATGCATCTAGACATCATCGATCTGCGCGCGTTTTACGCTTCAACTCTCGGCCATCTGACCGAGCGCTCTATTTCAATGGCCTTGGTGCCGCTCTGGCCGAAGCTGCCAGGCGAGCGGCTGGTTGGTCTCGGATACGCCGTACCTTACCTCGACCGGTTCCGCGGCGATACGGAGCGCACCTTCGCGTTCATGCCGGCGGGGCAGGGCGCGGCCAGCTGGCCGCCGGCTGAGCCATCCGCTACAGCATTGATATTTGAAGAGGATTTGCCTCTGCCGGACTCCGCAGTGGACAGAATATTGATGGTACATGCGCTGGAACATGCGGAAGACCCACGCGAAACACTGAAGGAAATGTGGCGTGTTCTGGCGCCCAACGGCCGGCTGGTCATCGTCGTTCCGAACAGGCGCGGGCTATGGGCAAGGTTCGAACATACGCCGTTTGGCAGCGGCCGCCCCTATAGCCGAGGTCAGCTGACGCGTCTCCTGAGGGAGGCAAACTTCACGCCCGGACCGTGGGGCGAAGCTCTGTTCTTCCCGCCATCATCGCGAAAAGCGATGATGCGGCCTTCTTCATTGTTTGAACGGGTGGGTCGCCGGTTTTGGCCGATGTTCTCTGGCGTGCTGATCGTTGAGGCGCAAAAACGCATCTATCAGGGGCTGCCCGTTGCCAAGCGTGCGTCGCGGCGTGTGTTCGTACCGGTGCTCTCACCGCAAGGCACGGCAAGCGCAAGTTCGCGTTAGCACAACCAAATTACCCGCATCGGTTTAAATTCTTGCGGCGGAATCGATGAGTCTTGCACCGGAATCGCGACTCTTCGTGTGAGGTTCGAGGGTTCTTGCGCAAATTCTGTTCAGGATTCGCTAGCGTTTGAGCAAAAACACGGCCTGCTGGCCGAAGAGGTTCCAAAACCCCCAAGGCATGTTGAATCCGAGGCGCTCTCCCAAGGCATTCAGCGCGACGGCGGACTCGACCACCGCGCCGACTTCCTTGGTCATGTCGACAAAATCATTGATGGTGCAGAAGTGGATATTCGGCGTGTCGTACCAGCTATAGGGCAGGTCTTTGGTGACCGGCATGCGACCGTTGATTGCAAGCGAGGTGCGTACCCGCCAATGCCCGAAATTGGGGAATGACACGATGGCCTTTTCGCCGATGCGCAGAAGTTCGGAGAGAACATTCTTCGGGTTGCGGGTCGCCTGCAAGGTCTGCGACAGGATCACATAATCGAAACCGCCATCCGGATAATATTTGAGGTCGCTGTCGGCATCGCCCTGGATGACCGACAGGCCGCGCGCCACCGATTCGTTGACGCCCTTTTGCGAAAGCTCGACGCCCCGCCCATCCACATCCTTGGTGTTCTGCAAAAGCTCCAGCAGTTCGCCATCGCCGCAGCCGACATCGAGCACGCGCGAGCCGGGTTCGACCAGCGAAGCGATGACGGCAAAATCGACGCGGGGATGGACGTTCACACTCATGACGGCAAAAGCCCCCTGGCGCGGGCGGCGGAGCGGATGAATCCGGTGATCGTCGAAAACATCTCGGGCTCATCGAGCAGGAACGAGTCGTGCCCCCGATCCGACTCGATCTCGACGAAGGACACCGACGCGCCGGCCGCATTCAGCGCATGGGCGACCATCCGGCTTTCGCTGGTCGGGAACAGCCAGTCGCTGGTGAATGAAACGATGCAAAACCGGGTTTTCGATCCGGCGAAGGCGTCGGCAAGGCGGCCGCCATGTTCCGCCGCCAAGTCGAAATAGTCCATCGCCCGGGTCATGTAGAGATAGGAATTCGGATCGAAGCGCTCGACGAACGTCGTGCCCTGATGGCGCAGATAGCTTTCAATCTGGAAATCGGCGTCGAACCCGAAGGTCAGTTTCTGTCGATCCTGCAGATTGCGCCCGAATTTGTTGTGCAAGGCAGTCTCGGAGAGATAGGTGATATGCGCCGCCATGCGGGCGACCGAAAGACCCTTGCGCGGGACAGTGCCGGCTTCGAGATAGCGGCCTTCCTTCCAATCGGGATCAGCCATGACCGCTTGACGGCCTACTTCATGGAAGGCGATATTCTGCGACGAGTGGCGGGCACCGGTCGCGATCGCCACGGCCGCAAACACCTTGTCGGAATGGCTCGACGCCCATTCCAGCACCTGCATGCCGCCCATGGATCCGCCGATCACGGCAAAAAGCTGTTTGATGCCCAGATGGTCGATGAGCATCGCCTGGGCCCGCACCATGTCCGCTATCGTGATGATCGGAAGGTCCAGCGCGTAGGCCTTGCCGGTTTCAGGATTGATCGAGGCCGGGCCTGTCGAGCCAAGGCAACCACCGAGAACATTGGAACAGAGCACGAAATAGCGGTCCGTATCGATGGGCTTGCCCGGACCGATAAGCAACTCCCACCAGCCGGGCTTGCCGGTTACGGGATGGACATTGGCGACATGCTGATCGCCGGTCAGCGCATGACAGACGAGGATTGCGTTGGACTTGTCGGCGTTGAGTTCGCCATAGGACTGATAGGCGATGCGAAACGGCGAAAGCGACACACCGCTGTCCAGATGCAACGGCTTGCCGGCGCCAAAATCCACCACCGGACTGTGGGGATTTGTCGCCTCCTGGCTTTGCTGGACTTTTTTAGCGGATGGTCGGCTAGCTTTGGTCATTTTTGTGCAATTGAGGGCGTGATCGCGCGTAGGTATGGTCGCAGCTCGCGCAAAGTCAAGTTGTTCTCGACATCCGGGCTCCATGCAGTTATGTCCGCACGGTGCTTTTGCCCGTTACGGACCCGAACAATCATGACGACACGACAAGACATGCGCCCAACTCCGAAAGCCGGCATACTGGACGTAGCAGCCTATGTCCCCGGCAAGGAACATGCTCCGGGTGTCGCGAAGGTCCACAAGCTGTCGGCAAATGAAACGCCGCTCGGCGCCAGCAAGCACGCTATAGATGCCTTTCGCGAGGCGGCGGGGAAGCTTGCGATCTATCCGGATGGTCAGGCAACGGAACTGAAGAAGGCGATCGCCGATGTGCACCGCCTCAATGCCGAGAACATTCTTTGCGGCAATGGCTCTGACGAACTGCTTGGCCTGCTTTGCCAGACCTATCTTTCGCCCGGCGACGAGGCGATCTACACCGAACATGGATTTCTGGTCTACAGAAACTACATTATGGCTGCGGGGGCGACGCCGGTTGTTGCACGCGAAAATAGCGAACGGGCCGAGGTCGACTCCATACTGGGCGCGGTCACGCCACGCACGAAGATAATTTTCCTTGCCAACCCAAACAATCCGACCGGCACGTACCTGCCTTTCGAAGAAGTACGCCGTCTGCATGACGGCTTGCCCAAGAATGTACTGCTGGTCATCGATGCTGCCTACGCAGAATATGTCCGCCGTAATGACTACGAAGCGGGTGTCGAACTTGTGTCATCCTTCGAGAATGTCGTGATGACCCGGACCTTTTCCAAGATTTATGGGCTGGCTGCGCTTCGCATCGGCTGGATGTTCGCACCCGTCCACGTCATCGATGCGGTCAATCGCATTCGCGGCCCCTTCAACATGAACTCGGCGGCCATTCTTGCCGGCAGTGCCGCGGTCCGCGACCGCGCGCATGTCGCGGAGGCTGCCGCGTATAACGAGACATGGCGTGTCTGGCTCACCGAACAATTGACCGGGCTTGGGCTTCGGGTCACGCCGTCGGTCGGAAATTTCCTTCTCGTGCACTTTCCCGAAGATCCGGCGAAATCGGCGGAGAAGTCGGACGCTTACCTGACGAGCAAGGGCTATATTTTGCGCCGCGTTACGGGATACGGATTTCCGAACGCGTTGCGCCTCTCCATTGGATCCGAAGAAGCCAATCGCGGCGTAGTCGCTGCACTTTCTAAATTCTTAAAGTAAAACAAATGTCCGACGTTCATTTTGATACAATCGCCCTGATCGGCATCGGCCTTATCGGTTCGTCGCTGGCGCGCGTCATCAAGCGCGAGGGCCTTGCCGACAAGATCGTCATCTCCACCCGCAGCGAAGCCACACTGGCTCGGGCCAAAGAGCTTGGCCTCGGCGATAGCTATACACGCGACAGCGCCGAGGCGGTGAAGAACGCCGATCTCGTCATTGTTTCTGTGCCTGTCGGTTCGTCAGGTGAAGTTGCCCGGCAGATCGCCGCCTCGCTTAAGCCCGGGGCGATCGTCACCGATGTCGGTTCGACCAAGGGCTCGGTGATTGCACAGATGCAACCGGAACTCCCCGCGAATGTGCATTTCATTCCGGGGCATCCGCTCGCAGGAACGGAGTATTCCGGCCCCGATGCCGGGTTTGCCGATCTGTTCATCAACCGTTGGTGCATTCTCACGCCGATCGAAGGCACGGACCCGGACGCTATCGCAAAGCTGACGAGGTTTTGGGAAGCCTGCGGTTCGCGGCTCGATACGATGGACCCTTTGCATCACGACCGTGTGCTCGCCATCGTATCGCATCTCCCGCACCTCATCGCCTACAATATCGTCGGCACGGCCAGCGACCTGGAAGAAGTGACGAACTCCGAAGTCATCAAATATTCGGCTTCAGGTTTTCGCGATTTCACCCGTCTGGCCGCATCTGATCCCACCATGTGGCGCGATGTCTGCCTGCACAACAAGGACGCCATCCTTGAAATGCTGTCGCGGTTTTCCGAGGACCTCGCCTCATTGCAGCGATCGGTTCGCTGGGGTGATGGCGATGCGCTTTTCGACCTGTTCACCCGGACACGTGCCGTCCGACGCGGTATCATCGATGCCGGCCAGGAAGTGGATGCGCCGGACTTCGGACGGCAAAAGGCAGGGCAGCGGTCAAAGTAATCGTCATGGTTCAGGAAAAACGATGGATTCGTGATCTCGGGCGCCGTTGAGAATGCGCAAAACTTTGACGCCAGCCTCGTCGAAACGATAGAAGATAAGGTACTCGCCGTACGGCCGACGCCGGACGCCAGTATGCTCGTGTCCTGATACAAACGGGAAACTGTTGTGCATGCTGACAAGACGCTCGCATCGATCAACTAGTTCATCCACGAAACTGACTGCCCGGCGCGGACTGTTGCGCGCTATATAGTCGCCAATTTCCTCAAGATCGACCTCCGCTTCGTCCGTGATGATGACAATCACGAATGATCTTCCACCATACTTTGGTATTTTGCTTTCAGGCGATCGGCGACTTCACGTAGAGGCTTAACCCGGCCAGCCTCAACGTCCGCAAGCCCCCGAGCAATTGCTGCATCGAGCGCTGCGAGGCGCTTTTCACGCTCCTCAACCAATCTTATGCCTTCGCGCAAGACTTCGCTGCGTGAATTATAACGCCCGGACTTCACCAAATCGTCCACATAGGCTTCGAGTTTTATTCCGAGGTTCACGCTGCTGGCCATGGTTGTTGCTCTCAAGAAATGTATCAGGGCTTGATAACTGTTATCAATACTACTTTCGTCGATGGCCTAGTGCAAGTTTACAGCGCAGGCAGCCGTCCGATACTGATAAAGCCAACCGACATTTTGCCGTTCTTCGCCGTAATGGGAAGTGTCGGCGCGCCGCTCTCATCTTTCGGAACGAACGCCATCGCTTGGACAACGGTGGAAATCGTATTGCCTGCTTCAGGGAAAATGCCCTGCATGACTTTGGCCACGCCTTCCGGATTGCGCATCGTCACCTTGAAATCACCGCTGATGCGCCCGTCATCGGCGACGGAAAACGGACCGGAAATTGCAATCCCGCTGCCATCCTCGAAGGACAGTTCGACTTTTCGCAGCGTTCCCGTCTGACCGCGCAGAACCGACAGGTCACGCTCCGGTTTTGCCAGCAGCGCGAAACCATTGGCAAGCTGGACATCGGCCGCGCCGGTCAATTCGGGCAATGGCCTGTCGAGGACGATATTGTCGGCGATCTTCAGCTTGTCGAAGGAAAGTGCGATATCCATCTGCGGCTGGCTGGTATTGAACTCAAGTTTCCCGGTCTGCATGACGGCGAGCGGAACAGGATTGCTCACGTTTCCGCGCTCATTGACCATGACATTGCTGCCTTCGATCGACAGTTGTTTGGGAAGCGGCTTGTCGAGCCGGACGCTGGTGGCGAGATTTTCCCATTTCACGTCGAGAGGCGGAGCACCGGGCACGTCGACTGCGGCAGGGCCCTGGACGCTGCTGACAATCTGAAGCGGGTCGTAGATTTGCGCTGCGGAACGGAAGCTGCCGGCGGTGATAGATATGCTTTTGGCTTGGTCGACCCAGCCGACTTTCGAGCAGTCGAGACCAACGCGTAAGGGATAGCCGCTCGCCCTGGCGTTTTCGCAGCTGGCGTCGATACCCTGTTGCTTGAACGCCGCGATATTCGTTGCGACGCGGCTTTCCAACTGATTAGCCAGATAGTACCAGCCACCGGTGTAGATCACGCCGGCAAGGATAACCAGTGCGCCGATGATGATCGGAAGTCTCGAAGGCTTGCGGCTCTTTTCGGCAGTGCTTGACGGCATGGGGCGGGTCTCGCTATCGGTCACGGGACCGTTGACAATCCACCCCGACGGCCATTTGATGCGATTTCTGCACTGACCTAGGCGCATGGACCAAATGTCCACTGCGCTCCGGGTCTCGAAAACCACATCAACTGACTCGCCAGGCTGAATTCTCAAAACAGTCTCTCAGGCAAATCTATCAGGCAAATCTATCAGGACGGATATGGGCGATTTTTGGGTCTTTGGCTATGGCTCTTTGATGTGGAAGCCGGGTTTTGCCCATGTGGAGACTTTGCACGCCCGCCTGCACGGCTATCGAAGAGCGCTGTGTGTCCGGTCCTACGTGCATCGTGGAACGCCGGAGCGTCCGGGGCTGGTGCTCGGCCTCGATCGGGGCGGATCCTGCCTCGGAATGGCGTTTCGTGTGCCTGGCGATCTCGAGGACGAGGTTGTCGCCTATTTGCGGGCGCGCGAATTGGTCACGCATGTCTATCTCGAGCGGCGGCTCGCGATACGGCTCGAAGACGGGCGCAAGGTCGAGGCGCTGACCTATATCGTCGACCGCAGCCATGTTCAGTATGCGGGCAGACTTTCCGTCAGCGAAGCAGCAACGGCTGTGCGCGGTTCAGTGGGTCAATCGGGCCGCAATGAAGACTATGTGCACAGCACGCTCGAGCACATGCACAAGATGAAGATCCGCGACCACTGGATGGAGGCGGTTGTCGCGGCGTTTGACAACTAGAGCGTATCAGGTTTTCGTGGAAGCGTTTCACCCACCCCGGACCTGCGGTCCGACCCTCCCCATCGAGGGGAGGGTGAGGGGGCAGGGGCTACCGGATATATCCAGCAAGGCTCCCACCTCCCCCTTCCATGGGGAGGTCGCAGCGAAGCTGCGGGAGGGGATGAACCCTCATATTTCAGGAATACCCAAACGCTCTAGGGATGCGCATTGATCACAGGCCGGTCGCCGTATCGACAAAACGGGCGGCGTCATCGCTGGACCAATCGGCCGGACCATTCATCGCCGCGATCTGGCAGCCTTCCTTGTCGACAAGCATCGTCACCGGGAGGCCGAAAGCAAGATTCTTGCGCTTCAGATCGTTGAATACACCCATCGATGGATCGCGATAGAGTAGCAGCGACTTGACGCCGATCTCGCTCAGGAACGCCTTCGGCTTCTCATCATCGCCCGTATCGATGTTGATGGTCACGACCTGGAAATTGTCGCCGCCCTTCTTCGTTTCCAAGGCATCGAGGGCCGGCATTTCCTCGCGGCAAGGCACGCACCACGTTGCCCACAGATTGACAAGAAGCGTCTTGCCTTTGAAATCGCCGAGGCGGGCAGGCTTCCCATCGGGAGCGGTGAAAGTCAAAGCCGACATGGATTGAGGCGAATCCGCACCACGCATGGCCGCAACGGCGCCAACGGCCGCCCCGTCGATTTTCTTGGCATCCGCGGTTTTCAACGCGCATTGATCGGACGGGTTTGTGCCGGCGACAATATTGCCAGAAGGCCGTTCCATCACGTATACCGCAACCGCACCGGCAAGAATGCCTGCGAGAGCTGCAGACAGGATGATCTTCCTGCTGTTGTCGCGTGGCGTTTTCTGCGTTTCGTTGCCGTCCGTCATTTTACTCTTCTCGCTTCTCACCCAAGGCGCTACCCATGTCCGACAAGAAGAACAGCAATGAAATGTGGGGAGGCCGTTTTGCCTCGGGTCCCGCCGCGATCATGGAAGAAATCAACGCTTCCATCGGCTTCGACCAGAAACTCTACGCCCAGGACATTCAGGGTTCGCTTGCCCATGCTGCCATGCTTGCGAAAACCGGCATAATAGCGGCGGACGATCACGACAAGATCGCAAAGGGCCTGAACACGATATTGTCAGAGATAGAGACGGGAAAATTCACGTTTTCGCGCAAGCTCGAAGACATTCACATGAATATCGAGTCGAGACTGGCTGAACTGATCGGCGCGCCGGCAGGCCGGTTGCATACGGCACGCTCGCGCAATGATCAGGTCGCTGTCGATTTCCGCCTCTGGGTCAAGGCGGAATTCGAGAGGACGGCGATTGCGCTGAAGAAGCTGATCGAAGCCTTTCTGACGCGTGCCGAGGAACATGCGGCATCGCTGATGCCAGGCTTTACGCATCTGCAGACGGCGCAGCCGGTCACCTTCGGTCACCACTGCATGGCCTATGTCGAGATGTTCGGCCGCGATTTGAGCCGGGTGAAGGACGCTATCCAGCGCATGGACGAATCCCCGCTGGGTGCTGCGGCGCTGGCCGGGACCGGATTTCCGATAGACCGGCACATGACCGCAAAGGCGCTCGGGTTCCGCGAGCCGACGCGCAACTCGCTCGACAGTGTTTCGGATCGCGATTATGCGCTGGAATTTCTCTCGACCGCCGCGATCACCGCGACGCACCTGTCGCGGTTGGCCGAAGAAATCGTCATCTGGTCGACGCCGCAGTTCGGGTTCGTGCGTCTGTCCGACAGTTTCTCCACCGGCTCGTCGATCATGCCGCAGAAGAAGAACCCCGACGCAGCCGAACTTGTGCGCGCCAAGACCGGGCGTATCACCGGCTCGCTGGTCGGGCTTTTGACGGTGATGAAAGGTCTGCCGCTGACCTATTCCAAGGACATGCAGGAAGACAAGGAAGCCGTCTTCGATGCGGCGGAGACGCTGGAACTATGCATTGCCGCGATGACCGGCATGGTTGGCGACATGACCATCAACACCGCCGCAATGAAAAAAGCAGCCGGTTCCGGTTACTCCACTGCAACCGATCTTGCTGATTGGCTGGTACGCGAGCTCGGCCTGCCTTTCCGCGAGGCGCATCATGTGACCGGACGTGCCGTGGCACTGGCCGAAGAGAAGAAAGCCGAGCTCGGCAAGCTGTCGCTGGAGGACCTGCAGGCGATACATCCTGGCATCACCGATTCGGTGTTCGGTTATCTGACAGTCGACAAATCGGTGCGCAGCCGCAAATCCTATGGCGGTACGGCGCCGGGCGAGGTTCGCCGCCAGATCAGATTCTGGCAAAAGCGTATCGCCAAACTCTAAAACAATATTGGCTGGAGATGGGGGTGCAAAGAGCGCCTTCATACGCTAGACAGAGTAAACGCCATTCGGGATCAAACTTATGACGAGCCGTTCTTTTTTGACGACAATACTGATGTCGATTGCAATTCTAAGCGTTGTTTCGGCCTGTGGCCGAAAGGGCGATCCTGAGCTGCCGCCGGCTTCCGTTACGACGATGCCCGGCGAGCCGAAGACGGAAAAACCGCCGGTCCAGGACAAGCGTTTCATCCTCGACCCGTTGATCTAGGCGTTTTACGTGAACCATTTCGACTATAAAGACGGCGTTCTCCATGCCGAGGGCGTCAGCATTCCCGACATCGCCAAGGCGGTCGGAACGCCTTTCTATTGCTATTCCACCGCAACGATAGAACGGCATTTCAAGGTCTTCTCGGCGGCATTCGCCGATATGGATACGCTCATCGCCTACGCGCTCAAGGCCAACTCCAATCAGGCCGTCCTGAAGACGCTGGCTCGCCTTGGTTCAGGCGCCGACGTCGTCTCCGAGGGCGAAATGCGCCGCGCTCTTGCTGCAGGCATCCCGGCCAACAGAATCGTTTTTTCCGGCGTCGGCAAGAAGCCCGGCGAAATGGATTTTGCGCTGGCAGCAGGCATCCATTGTTTCAACGTCGAATCCGAGCCGGAGCTTGAGATACTTTCGGCGCGCGCGGTTGCTGCCGGCAAGATTGCGCCGGTATCGCTGCGCATAAACCCGGATGTGGACGCCAAGACCCACAAGAAGATTTCCACGGGCAAATCCGAGAACAAGTTCGGCATTCCGCTTGCGAAGGCCAGCACGATCTATGCGCATGCCGCCAAGCTGCCCGGTCTCAAGGTCACCGGCATCGACATGCATATCGGCAGCCAGATCACCGATCTCGAACCGTTCGACAATGCCTTCAGGCTGCTGGCCGAGCTGGTGGCGCAGCTGCAGGCAGACGGCCACGATATCAAGCATGTCGATCTCGGCGGCGGCTTGGGCATTCCCTATCATTTCGACAATAATCCGCCGCCGCTGCCTGATGCCTATGCGCAAATCGTGCAAAAGCACATCAAGCCGCTGGGCCTGAAGACCATTTTCGAACCGGGCCGTCTCATCGTCGGCAATGCCGGTATCTTGGTCAGCGAGGTGATTTATCTCAAGGAAGGTGATGCGCGGAACTTCATCATTGTCGACGCGGCCATGAACGATCTCATCCGTCCGACGCTTTATGACGCGTTTCATATCATCCGCCCGGTCAAGGAGCCTGGGGCCAACGATCCGCGTATTCGCGGCGATGTCGTCGGTCCCGTTTGCGAAACCGGCGATTATCTTGGCCTCGATCGCGATTTGCCGCGCCCGGCTCCCGGCGATCTCATCGCCATTGGAACGGCAGGCGCTTACGGCGCAGTGCAGGCCGGCACCTACAACACGCGTCTGCTGGTGCCGGAGGTGCTGGTCAATGGCGACCGGTTCCATGTGGTGCGGCCCAGGACGAGCTATGACGAGCTGATCGGCTTGGATTCGGTGCCAGACTGGCTTTAAGGCCACCTCTCCGTCATCGTAAAACACCTCCCTCTCCGTCATCCTCGGGCTTGACCCCGAGGACCCACGGCAAGGAGGCGTGGATATTTCCCCCTACACGGCGGGATCCATTAAACGAAACTAACGGTGCAAAGTGTCATTGAGATGCAGTCTCATTGAAATGCGTCGCGTGCGAGCGAACTCAAGTGCTTCTCAACCGTGGGTCCTCGGGTCAAGCCTGAGGATGACGAAGAGGGAGGTGTTTTACGATGACGGAGAGGCGGGTGCTTTACGAATAGCGAAACGTACTTTGGCAAACGTCCTAAACGGAACAGAAGCTTCACGTTGTCCCCCTCTACACAAAACTATGATCGCATTTTTACCCCAAGGCCTCGCCTTTGCCATGATGAATGGTATTGTTCTATGATGCCGGCACCGTCGATGCCGGCGAGATGGAGTGCGTATGACCGATCAACAACCCGACAAACGGGACGGGATCAGGTTCGGGTTCGATATTTTCAAAAGTATCGATCGCCTCCGTTTGTCTACATGGTTGACCGTTGTCTTTGAACGCCTGTGGCCACTTGTACTGCCGCTGCTGCTTTCCGTTGCCGTTTTCCTCTGCCTGTCCTGGTTCGGTATTTTCCGGATAATTCCGGATGCGTTGCGACTGGCACTGCTCGGGCTATTTGTTCTCTCGCTGCCCCTCTGCCTCTATCTCCTGCTCCGATTCCGTCTGCCCAATCACGCGGAAATCAGCCAGCGGCTGGAAAGTGTCAACACGCTCGATCACCAGCCGATCACCATCCAGTCGGAAGAACTCGTCAACAAATCCATCGATCCGTTTGCTCAGGCGCTGTGGGACGAACATCGCAAGCGCATGGCCGAGCGCATCCAGAATTTGAAGAGCGGCCTGCCGCAGACGCGTATCCCGGAACGCGATCCCTGGGCGTTGCGCGGGGTTGTCGGCTTGCTTCTCGTCGTCGCCTTTGCCTTTTCCGGTGGGCCGCTCGGCGGCCGCGTCAACGATGCGTTCCGCAGTCATAGCAAGAGCGAAGCCATACCGCCCCGCATTGATGCCTGGGTAACGCCTCCGCGCTATACCGGACGCGCACCGCTCTTCCTGACAACGGCAGCCAATACGGAAGAAAAACAGTTCACCATTCCGCAGGACAGCACGCTTGTCGTTCGCATCATCGGCGGCAGCGGATCGGAAAAAGTTACCCAGACGTCGCTGGATGGGGAGGCAACAGATATTGCGGCGAAAGATCAAGGCAAGCCGGAAGACAATCCAACGGCGACCAAAGCCCGGCCGCGTAATTTCGAACTGCCGATCGGTGCCAACAGCACGGTCAGCCTGTCGGATGATGGCAACCCGCTTGCCGAGTGGGCGTTTTCAGTAACACCGGACCAACCACCTTCCGTCCGTTTCACCAAGGATCCTTCCAGCGCCGCCAACGGTACGATGGAGGTTTTCTACGAAATCAAGGATGATTACGGCGCTTCGAGCGCAGTGGCGCAAATCGAGCAGGCATTGCCTGCCGACAAGGATGCGCGGCCGCTCTTCAAGGCGCCCGACCTGCCTCTGGCGCTGCCGCGGCGCGGCGATCAGCCCAAGGAAACCACGACCACCAAGGATCTCACCGAGCATCCATGGGCCGGGTCTGAAATTCGCATGACCCTGGTCGCGACAGACGATGCCAAACAGGAAGCCAGAAGCGAGACCAAGACGTTCGTCATGCCCGAACGGCCCTTCGCGAATCCGCTGGCCAGGGCAGTCGTGGAACAGCGTCGCATGCTGGCGCTCAACGCCAACGCCAAGCCGCAAGTGCTCGATATGCTGGATGCAATCACCATCTGGCCGGAAGAGACGATCAAGAACGCGTCTCATTACCTCGCGTTGCGCAGCGTGCGCTCGCGGCTCAATCTTGCGCGCAGCGACGACCAGTTGCGCGATGTCGTCGCCTATATGTGGCAAGTCGCGCGTGGTATCGAGGACGGCGCTCTTTCGGACGCCGAGCGGCGCCTGCGTCAGGCACAGGAAGCCTTGAAGCAGGCAATCGAACAGGGTGCCAGCCAGGAAGAAATTGAAAAGCGCATGAAAGAATTGCGCAGCGCCATGAATGAGTATCTGCGCGAATTTGCCCAGAAAGCCCAGAAGAACCCGAATATGGCGCAAATGCCAAATCCTAACGCGATGGAACTGCGGCAGGAGGACATAGACCGCATGCTCGACCGCATCGAGGACTTGGCCAAGCAGGGGGCGAAGGATCAGGCGCAGCAGCTGCTTTCCGAGCTCGAAAACATGATGAACAACCTGCAGATGGGCCAGCAGCAGCAAAACCAGCAGGGCCAGCAAGGTCAGATGCGACAGCAGATGGACAAGCTGGGCGAATTGATGCGGCGCCAGCAGGAGATGATGAACCAGACCAACCGGCTTGAGCAACAGCGTCAGAATGGCATGCAACAGGACCAGGGCCAGAGCCAGCAGGGTCAAAATGGCCAGGAAGGTCAGCAAGGCCAGATGTCCGAAGAGGATATCGCCAAGGCCTTGCGCGGCCTTCAGGAAGGCCAAGGCAAGCTGCAGTCGGATCTGGAGCAGATGATGAAGGATCTGAAGGGGCTCGGCGTCAACCCCGGTGAAGGTTTCGGCGACGCCAACAAGTCCATGGGCCAGGCGGGGAAGGCACTGGGCGAAGCCGATGGTGGCCAGGCGGTTGACCGGCAGAGCAATGCACTCGACGCTCTGCGCCGCGGCGGGCAGGACATGATGAAACAGATGCAGCAGGCCATGGGTCAGGAAGGCCAGACTGGCGGACCCAATGGACAGCAGCAGCAAAATGGCAGGCTCGATCCCTTGGGACGCCAACGCGCCACGGGAGGTTTCCCCGACGAGTCCAAGAATATCGTGCCCAAAGACCTGGATATCCAGCGGGCGCGCGAAATCCTGGAGGAAATCCGCAAGCGCCTCGGCAATGCACTGAGCCCTCAGTTGGAAAAAGACTATCTGGAGAGATTGCTGAAATTCGATTGAGCGGCGGATGCCGATTATCTCTCCCCTTGCGGGAGAGAAAGCGATTTCAGCATCTTAGCTCTTGTTTAGTGCTAGAAATCGCAAGTGAGAGGATTTGCAATCTTCACACTACCCCCTCTCTTGGATTTTCTAAGAATTTAGCGAAGAGGCTAAATCCAAGAAAATCCGTTCTCCCCCACATGGGGGGAGATAAGCGGCGAGTCTAATCCGCGACAACACCCACATAGGGCAGTTGCCGGAATGAATGGCCAACGTCCATGCCATATCCCACGACGAAATAATCCGGGCATTCGAAACCTTTGAAATCGGCTTCGATGTCGGTCTTGCGCTTGACGCTCTTGTCGAGCAGCACCGCGATTGAAACGCTGCGTGCACCACGTTCCAGCATGAGTTCACGGGTGAACTTCAGCGTTTTCCCGGATTCGAGAATATCGTCGATCAAAAGAACGTCGCGGCCATGCACATCGCTGTCGATATCGCGGAGCAAGCGCACCTCGGTGCTTTCCGTGCCCTTGCCATAGCTCGATACCGTTATGAACTCCACGTCCGGTTCCGCTCCCGCATCGTGCATGGCGCGGATGAGGTCGGCGGCGAAGATGAAAGATCCCTTAAGGATCGAGATCACGAGCAAGTTTTCGAAATTGCGGGCAACGATGGCCTTGGCAAGTTCGAGGTTCCGCTCCGCGATTGTCTCGGCGCTGAAAAGCACCTCGATAGTTTTTCCGCCGACATTTGGCATGCAATTTTTTTCCGGTTAACGATATGTAACTGCTATAGCCCGATCGCTGCCCGGAAATCTAGCGCGCGTGTTCGCTCTTGTGTCCGACCGAGCCAGTGGTCAGCATCGGATCGTCCGCAGGTGACCCTCCGGACAATAATGTGTGGCCGCCTGTTATCCAGAAGACCGAGACGGCAACCAAAGCGACCACGAGCCAATAGCCGAAGCCCGGCCCCCTGCCTTCTGCGCTTTCGCGCGCATGCAGTATCGTCATCGCTTCATCGCTGGGCAACAGGCGTTGCCATGTATCAGCCCCGGCCTCCTTGGCGATGGGGACGCGCGCCAGTGTCTCGAAATCGACATCCTGCGCATCACCCTTGTCGATTGAAGGCATAGCATTCGAACTCGGATTATCTTTGGTTTCCATTGTATCGATCTTTGCAAAATGCGGTTTTGGCATCGTCTGCCCTCATGCAGACAATTTTTTCCGAATCATGGGACAGCCTATCCCACAAAAATTAATGTTTTGGCTGATGTCCGGCTGCGTTTGATGGGTGGCCAAACCCGTCCGCACAAAATAGAACACGCATAGAATGAGATTGGAAAGTTACGCTTGATTCGCTTTGAGAATGTCGGTTTGCGATACGGAATGGGCCCGGAGGTTCTGCGTGATGTCAGCCTCCATATTTCACCGCGGTCGTTCCAGTTCCTGACCGGCCCGTCGGGTGCCGGAAAGACGTCACTGCTGCGCCTGTTGTTCATGACGCTGAAACCGACGCGCGGCCTGATCAACGTTTTTGGCAAGGATATCGCCACGATCTCATCGAAGGAAATGCCGCTGCTGCGGCGTCGCATCGGCGTGGTTTTCCAGGATTTCCGTCTGCTCGACCACATGACGACCTATCAGAATGTGGCGCTGCCGTTGCGTGTGCGCGGCAAGGAGGAGGCGACCTATCGCGCCGAAGTCGAAGAGCTTCTGGACTGGGTTGGCCTTGGCGAACGCATGCATGTACTGCCGCCCGTCCTTTCCGGCGGCGAGAAGCAGCGCGCCGCTATCGCGCGGGCCTTGATCGATCAGCCGGAAATCCTGCTCGCCGATGAGCCTACCGGCAATGTCGATCCGCCGCTGGCGAGACGCCTGCTCCGGCTTTTCGGCGAATTGAACCGTTCGGGCACGGCGGTCGTCATCGCGACGCATGATCTGACACTGATGGACCAGATCAATGCGCGGCGCATGATCCTCGATCAGGGGAGGCTCGACATTTATGATTGACGCCGCTCGTATAAAATACCTGGCGCTCGACCTGTTTGGCCGCGCCATGGAGCGGTTTCAGGCCAAGAGCGGACAGGCGCCGATTGTGCCCGCCGGCAATGTCGTTGGCCACGCCCTGATGATCGTCATCGCCATCATGACATTCCTCGCCTGCCTGACCATCGGCGCAGTCAGTCTCGTCCAGTCGACGGCGGCGACGTGGCAGAGCCAGATTTCGACCGAGGCCACCATCCAGATACGTCCGGTCGAGGGCCAGGATATGGAGACGCTGCTCAACCAGGCGAGCACCATTGCGCAGGGTTTTGCCGGCGTGAAATCGACCCGCATCATCGACCGTGCCGCGACCGAGCGTCTGCTGGAACCATGGCTTGGAAGCGGTCTCAATATCGACGAGCTGCCGGTGCCAAGGCTGGTGGTCGTCACGCTCGACGAAGCTTCGCCGCCGGATTTCGCCGCAATTCGCGCGGCGCTGGTCAAGGAGGTGCCGGGCGCCAGTTTCGACGATCACCGCAACTGGGTCGACCGGCTCGTTTCGATGGCGCGTTCGACGGTTCTGATTGGCATGGCGGTGCTTGCGCTGGTCGTCGCTGCGACCGTGCTGACGGTTATTTTCGCGACGCGGGGCGCAATGGCCGGCAACGGACATATCATCGAGGTTCTGCATTTCATCGGTGCCGACCAGAATTTCGTTGCGCGCCAGTTCGAGCGGCATTTCTTCTGGACGGCGCTCAAGGGTGCCGCTTGCGGCGGGGCGCTTGCCATTGTCATTTTTCTCTGTATCGGCTGGTGGTCGTCGCACAATCTGGCGACGCCCGAGGCAGACCAGGCGACGGCGCTCTTCGGCAATTTTTCCATCGGATCGGGCGGCTATACGGGTGTTGTTCTGATCATATTGGCGGTCAGCATCCTGACCATGATTACAACAAGAATGACGGTCATAGCGCATTTAAGACGGGTTGACGGGCGCAGCGGCGAAAGTCACGAAACCTGATGCCATTTTATTCATTTTAATATCCGGATTGTACAAAAGCTGAGCCCCGGCAATCTTATTAAACAGAACAAGAACAAACCTCGAACAAGGCATTTTGAATCACCATGGGCGGCGCAAACGACAGCAACCAGCAAGATCAGATCGCTACTACTCGCGGCGGCCGGCTGCTCGCGTTCATCCGCAGGCGCATCGTGCTGCCGCTGTTCATCGTCTGCGTTCTCGGTCTCGTCCTGTTCATTGGCGGGTTCATTCTCTTTGCCGATCGCGTCACGACCTTGGAGGCGCCGGATCTCAGCCGGCCTGCCGATGGGATAATCGTTCTGACAGGCGGTTATTCCCGGATCGAAGGGGCGCTCGATCTCCTCAAGAACAAGCGCGGCGAGCGCCTGTTCATCAGCGGCGTGCATCCCACCACCAATCGCAGCGAATTGCAGCGCGTGACCGGCGGCGACGCAAGCCTGTTCGAATGCTGTGTCGATATCGACCGTTCGGCGCTGGACACGGTCGGCAACGCGGCCGAGAGCGTCAAATGGGCTCACTCGAACCGGTACAACCGGGTAATCGTGGTCACCAACAACTACCATATCCCCCGCACGATGGTGGAACTCCGGCGCGTATCCCAGGATATCGAATTCATTCCCTATCCGATTATCAACACGAACCTGCGTGACGGCGACTGGATTTCCCGCGGTCTGGTGGTGCGGGTGCTTCTGGTCGAATATATTAAATACCTCGGTTCCGAAATTCGTTCGCATCTCCCCGATAGCCTGTTCGGGCTCAAGCTTGGCGCGAAGACTTTTTGAGAGTTCACGGCATCGCGGCATTAGTATACGAAGGCGCAAAGGCCAACCGTCCCGAGACTCAGATGACGATCATTCGATCAATCACCTTCAACACATTCTTCTATCTGAATTTGATCATCCGGATGATCATCTTCACACCCTATTATTTCTTGAGCCCGCGCAAGCAGGCGTGGAGCGTTCCGAAAAACTGGGCGAAATCGAACCTGTGGCTGCAAAAGGTGATCGTTGGCGCAGACGTCCACATCGATGGGCTGGAGAATATTCCGGACGGTCCCTACATCTGTGCGCCGAAGCACCAGTCCTTCTGGGACACCTATGCCTTCCTGCCGCACATCGCCGATCCGGTCTATATTCTCAAGCGGGAGCTGACCTGGATTCCGCTGTTTGGCTGGTACATCCAGAAAATGAAAATGGTGCCGATCGATCGCGGCAAGCGTTCGGCAGCCATGAAAGTGGCGGTCAGGGGAGCGCGCGAAGCTGTCGCAGGAGGGCGGCAGCTGATGATTTACCCCGAGGGCACACGGACGTCGCCGGGTGCGCCGCCGCATTACAAATACGGCGTCGCGCATATCTATGGCGAACTCGGTGTTCCCGTCGTTCCGATCGCGCACAATGCCGGGCTCTATTGGCCGCGGCGCAAGTTCATGCGCTATCCCGGCGTCATCCGCTGCCGTATTCTGCCGCCGATCCAGCCGGGGCTCGACAATGACGCGTTTTTGAAGAAGCTCGAAGAGGTCACGGAAGCTGCCTGCGACGAGCTCCTGATCGAAGCAGCGAAGTCGGACAATCCACCGCCCATGCCACCGACAGCGGTCAGGCGGCTGAAAGAACTCGGGGTCCAGGGTCCGTCGATATTCACGCTCTGACGGCCTGCAAACGGCGTTCTTCTGCGCTCCAGTGCTCACGTACCTTAAAGTACGCTGCGCTCCGGTGCTCGAAAACCACCGTTTTCGGCTCGTCAGAGCGTGAATCTCAACGGACCCTCGTCGGGAGCAAGATTCAAGACACCCCACCCCGGACCTTGCGGTCCGACCCTCCCCATCGAGGGGAGGGTGGAGGTTGTGCCTCGCCTATTGCCGGGCGAGCTTCTGCGCAGGTTTGTCCCGTCCAAGGTTCTGCAGCTCGATATCAGTGATGGCGACCTTGCCGCTCCCCTTGGGGAAGACGAGTTTCAGCTCTTTGAGGCTGGTTGTGTCAATGCCCTCAAAGGCGGCAAGCGGGATGGCGACCATGTTCAGAAGCTGTGGCACCGACTTCGCCCATAACGCATCATCCGTACGATCCGTCATCGGGATGTCTTTGCTCGGATCGTCCTTTTTCGGTCCGCTCACAGCTTTAAGAGCCAGCGTATTGTAAAGCGCATCGCTGTAATCGCTTGCCGTCACAGTTGCCGTCTTGCCGGTGCTGTCGGTCATTGACACCAACACTTCTTGACCCATCGGCCAGACCACCGCGATGCGGAAGGTCAGCGAATCCACGCCTTTTGTTGAGAGGCCGGCTAGATCAGTGATTATGGTCGCATTCGGCTTCGACCAGGCGAGTTCGGCATGATCGGCAATTGACAAAAATCCTATTCCCCTCGCGCCATCAGGATTGCTATGGCTCCACCAGCCGAGTGGGTATGCAAAGTCTTTCAGTGCATCGCTGCTCTTGCCCCCGACATCGAAGCATTTGGTGCGTTCATAAACCCATGAACCGTTGGCCGGACCGATGGGCATGTTACAGCGTACGAGTCCATTGTCATCGAAGCCCGAGTACGTTACTGCGCCGCCCAGCTGATTCCTTTTGAGACTGTCGGCCTGCGCAAAGCGCTGGATAAGTTTCCGCCTGTAATCACCCTTTTGTACTGTCAGCACAGTACGCTCATCGCAGGTCTTCTTGTCCTCCTCACAAGCGGCTTCGGGCAATTGCGCTGTTCCGTTCCAGTAGGCTGCGAACTTCTGCTCGCCTCCGACATGATAGCGCATGAAGGAATTAATGAGGAAAAGCCCGTTGCGCTCTTGGTTCGGCCGACTCAGACGAACGCTGTCTTTGCGACCGTCATCGCAATAGGCGGCGTTGGCCGCTTCACCATCATCGCCCCACTTGCGATTGTAGAAATCGTGGTTCGCTCCTTTCACGAAAATCTGATACCGCGGTGCGGAGTCGGTTTGAGGACCATAGCGGTTGTTATCATAGGAGCGAGCTCCTTCAAGATTTGTCACATCGCCATCACAGGAAGGTAGCAAGTTTGCGAGCGGAACATTGGTCAGACCTAGATTGCTGTCGGCGTTTGTTGGGGCCAGCATGAAAGCCGCCTTGAAATCATAGGGGAGTGCCGTTTCCCGACCGGCGGCATAAGAAAGACTGTATTTTTCAGCGGCAGCCTTGAGTTTGGGATCGTCAATACTGGCCGGCACCGCTTTTGCTGGCTTCCCTTCCACTGCCGGTTGCGTGGTGGCCGGTATAACCGTGGCCGCCAAGTCAGGGAAAAGCTCCCTCAAGGGAAAATGACCGGCGATCAGAAGGGCTTTGACTGCTTCAGCATCACCAGTCAACATTCCGCCAAGTAACGATCCTCTGTATCTTTCATACGTGACTTCGAATTTTTCCTCATCAATGCTGGCCGGCACGACCTTCGCTGGTGTTGCCTCTACTGCGGGTTGAGTGGACGCCGGCGTCACGGCGGCGGCAAGGTCCGGATATTTAATGAACGCCCAAGCCGTTGGATTGGCCATTAGCACATCCTTCAAATCGTCCACACTGACCCCAACCCGGGTCTGATTATACTTGATCGCATTGGAAACACCTTGCCCGCCGCGCGAATGGCCCATGATGCCAATACGATCGAAATCCAGCTTGCCCTTCAAGAGATCAAGCGCCCCGGGCTTGCCATCCTTGTCGATCTGACCGTTCATGTCGATCTGGCGCAGCAGATCCAAGGTTCCCAAGATTAGCTGTCCGCGAGACTGGCTCGTTCGATCGCCCATATTGTTGTTAGTGTCAGCGTCGATTGAGAGAACGACATAACCGTGGGTGGCCAACTCTTCGGCGAGATAATCATAGCCCATGTAGCTTTGACTTGCGCCCATTCCGTGCTCAAAGACGATGATGGGGTAACGTGATTTCGGGGCGAGGAGGCTGATGGCTTCCCGGGGATAACGTACCCAGCCTCTGATTGGAGCAATGAAGATTGAATCGTCTTTCGTTGAAATAACGTCCGTGCCGTTCGATTTTGATACGAGGTTGCCCAGATCGTAAACATAGGCTGGTGTCGAAGAAAACGTCGCGCCGCCCGCCGTATCAGGCGCGATTTCGGTAAAGCGCCCGACCTTTGTGGCGAGCGGAATGGCAAGGCCGCCGCCGGTCTGCGGCTGCGTGTCGGGTTCAGTGCCGGGAACGACTGTCACCGTGCCCTTGACCGGCTCGTCCTTCGGAATGTCCGCCGTAACTGCCGTTTGTACCGGCGGCACATCGAATGTCGAGCCGGCGGTCGGCGTCTTATCCTCATTGCAGCCTGATAAAGCGCCAACAAGCAGTGCCGATATGCACGCTGTTTGTGCAAGCCTGCACGCCAGGCGCGTGTGGGGTTTCAACCATTGCGTCATTGTAAATAATTCCTTCAACTGAAGGTCGCATTCTGAAAATAATCGACCGTGAAATGACAAAAATATGAGTTGGCGAATAATTATGTGGATGCGGGACGTGCATCCCGCATCAATCATGTAAGCAATGATCGTGCCAATTTGTTTAGTGGGGGATTTTAAGGCGCAAAAGCCCTCCCTCTCCGTTATCCCCGGGCTTGACCCGAAGGAGCCACACTTCGTGTCAAAACAAGAATTCAACGCTGCAATCTGGAAATTCCCATGGGTCCTCGGGTCAAGCCCGGGGATAACGGAGAGGGAGTAGCCACGGATGGCGGAGAGGCCGAAGATGAGATAATTCAGAGAGGTGGAGGATGGGAAAATGCGGAAGAACACCTCTGCAGGCATAAAAAAAGCTCCATCGTGACGTGGAGCTTTTCTCAACTTATGCGAACGCGTTGAATTACTCGGTGCTGCCTGCAGCGGCCTTCTTGGCCTTCTTGGCTTTGTACTTGTCGAAGCCATGCAGTTCGCCGGGCTTGCGTTCCTTCGGAGCCTTCTTCGGCTTTTCTGTGGTCCAGCCTTCCGGTTTTGCCTTGGCTGGCTTGGCCGCCCAATCAGTTCTGGGCTTCTCATCATTGGAGCGCGACTTGCGATTGTCGAATTCGCGCTTCTCGCCAAATTGCTTCTTCGGCTTGAAGTCGCCGCCCTCAGTGCGACGCGGCGATGAAGGGCCGGCGCCTTCGCTGCGGGTGATGTTCACACCCTTTTCGCCGGTGCCATACTGCTTGATCCGCGCCATGAAGGCATCGGCCTTGCTGGCGGTGATCTCGAAACGCGTCTCCGTCTCGAGGATCTTGATTGAGCCGACATCGGTCTTGGTGATATCGCCGGCCTTGCAGATTAGCGGCAGGAGCCAGCGCGGCTCGGCGCGCTGCTTGCGGCCAACGCTCAAGGAAAACCATGCGCCGCTTTCGAACTGCTCAAAGCGATCCGAGCGCGACGTGCGCTCGCCGCGGCCAGGACGATCCTCGAAGCTGCCTTTGCGGATCGGTTCGAGTACATGCGACGGCGTGTTGGAGAGTTCTTCCGGGGCAGGGCGCGCAGCCATCTGCTGGCGCAGGTAGGCAGCGGCGATCTGTTCGGCAGAATGCAGTCCGAGCAATTCGGCTACATATCCGGCCTCTTCCTCGCTCACGAGTTCCGTCAGGGAAGGATCGTTGAGAATGCGGTCATGGTTGCGCTTGTTGATCGCGTCGGCATCCGGCGGTGGCACCATGGTCGTCGACAGCTTGGCACCCTGCAACAGGCGCTCGGCGGTGCGGCGGCGCGATGCGGGCACAATTAGAACGCAGATGCCCTTGCGTCCGGCACGTCCAGTGCGGCCGCTACGATGCAGCAGTGTCTCGGAATTGTTCGGCAGGTCGGCGTGAATGACGAGGTCGAGATTGGGCAGGTCGATGCCGCGTGCCGCAACATCGGTTGCAACGCAGACCCGGGCACGGCCATCGCGCATCGCCTGCAGGGCATTGGTGCGCTCGGCCTGGCTGAGTTCGCCCGAAAGGGAAACGACAGAAAAGCCGCGATTGGACAGGCGGCTGGTCAAGTGCTTCACCGCCTCGCGGGTCGATCCGAAAATAATGGTGTTCTGTGCATCGTAGAAGAGCAGGGAATTGATGATGGCGTTTTCGCGCTCACGCGGCGCCACTGGCATGATGTGGTACTCGATATCCGCATGCTGCTCGCGGTCGCTCGTGGCGGAAATGCGCAGGGCGTCTTTCTGGAACTGCTTGGCGAGCAGGGCGATTGGTTTTGGTACCGTCGCCGAGAACATCAGCGTGCGGCGGTCTTTCGGTGCTTCGCCGAGAATGAATTCGAGGTCTTCGCGGAAACCGAGATCGAGCATCTCATCGGCTTCATCGAGGACGACAGCGCGCAGTTCCTTCATGTCGAGCGAACCGCGAGTGATATGGTCGCGCAAACGGCCGGGCGTCCCGACGACGATATGCGCGCCCTGTTGAAGCGCGCGGCGCTCCTTGGTCATGTCCATGCCGCCAACGCAGGAGGCGATGCGCGCGCCGGTGGGCTCATAGAGCCATTCGAGCTCGCGCCGAACCTGCAATGCCAGTTCGCGCGTCGGGGCGATGACGAGCGCGTAAGGTGCGCCGATGGATGTGAAGCGGTCTTCGCCTTCAAGCAAGGTCGGTGCGATGGCGATACCGAAGGCGACAGTCTTGCCGGAGCCCGTCTGGGCGGAGACCAGAAGGTCGGCACCCTCGGCTTCCGGAGCCAGAACAGCGGTCTGTACCGGCGTCAGGGTCTCGTAGCCACGGGCTGCCAATGCACCGGACAACGCCGGGGCGATAGAATCAAAAATAGTCATCAATGAACTTTCAGTGCTGGTTTGGGCGTGTGGTTGGCTCGGCGTCAATGGGAGCACGAGCGGCACGCATGTAGCTTTGTTGCGCTCTCGTAGAGCTTGCGACGCGTTCCGTCAATGCCAAGAAACGCATAGCTCCCATCCGCACTCCCGTCAGGAGGTGAAGCCCGCACGTTTCAAACGCACAATAGCGAGGTCGAGCGCGGAAAGAAAGCTCGAACGATCTTTCGGGGAAAATGGCCGCGGACCGCCGGTGATCTGCCCGGCGGAGCGCAGTTCGTCCATAAGATTGCGCGTTGCGAGTGTGTTGCCGATGGAGGCTTCGGTAAAGGCGCGCCCGGTGGGCGAAATGGCATCGGCCCCGGCTTTGACGCAGCGGCTGGCGAGCGGGATGTCCGCCGTCACCACAACATCGCCGCGCGAGACGCGCTCCGCGATCCAGTCGTCGGCGGCGTCGAAACCATCGCTGACGATGACACGCTCGATCATCGGATCGCGCGGAATTGCCATCATCGAGTTGGAGACGACGAAGGTCTTCACGCCATAACGCTCGGCGACGCGGTAGATCTCTGCCTTTACAGGACAGGCATCGGCGTCGACATAGATTGTGATCTTTTTTTCTTCGTTCATGCTCAACCGAAAATATGCAGGGCCGCGAGGCCGACCGAGGCGCCGAGCCCGATGGCGATGCCTGCGGCAAGCGCTGCCACCAATAGGCCCGTTCCAAGCCAGACGCCATCCTGTTCGCCAAGGCCGATGGCCAAAAGGACGATGCTGAGCGCCGGCAGCTGATTGATGAGCGGGACCGGCAGGATGACAATCAGCGACATCAGCAGCGCGACCATGCTGACGACACGCTCGACGATCATTTGCGGAACGAACCAATAGCGCGGGCGTGCCAGCTTTTCAAAGCGAACGAGCATGGGCTCCAGCCTTGCAATGAACCGGCGATACGTTTCAACCTGCATTGATTTGCGCCGCATGAAGACGGGAAACCACGGCTTTTCAAAGCCCAGCAGCATCTGGATCGAAAGCAGCACCAGCGGAATGCCGAAGATCGTGGAAGTGCCCGGAGGAAGCGGCACAAGATTGAGCGCCGCAAAAAGGATCATCAGCGCGCCGAAACTGCGTTCAGACAAGGCGTCGAGAATGTCGTCGAACGATATTCTTGTCGCAGGATCCGCGCCGATCTCGACAAGGACTTTGGACAAGCGCCGCGTATCCGGATCGTACCGCGCGCTATCGTCGCCGCTCATCGATATTCACGCTCTGACGGCCTGCAAATGGCGTTTTTCTGTGCTCCGGTGCTTGAGGACCACCATTTTTGCCGCGTCATGGCATGAATCTCAACAGTCATGCGTAGAGGACATTCAGCGCGTCGGGACGGGATGTTCGCCGCGATAATCATAGAAGCCGCGGCCGGCCTTGCGTCCGAGCCAACCGGCTTCAACATATTTTACCAGCAGCGGGCAGGGGCGATATTTGGAATCCGCCAGGCCGTCATACAGCACCTGCATGATCGACAGGCAGGTATCGAGGCCGATGAAATCGGCCAGCTGCAACGGGCCCATGGGGTGATTGGCGCCAAGTTTCATCGCGGTATCGATGGCATCGACCGAGCCGACGCCCTCATAGAGCACGTAGATCGCTTCGTTGATCATCGGCAAAAGGATGCGATTGACGATGAATGCCGGAAAATCCTCGGATACGGTAATGGTCTTGTCGAGGCTCGCGACAAATTCCCGGGCGCTCTCGAACGTGACGTTCTCGGTTGCGATGCCACGGATAAGCTCGACCAGATGCATCACCGGAACCGGGTTCATGAAGTGAATGCCGATGAACCGTTCCGGGCGATCAGTGGTCGCCGCAAGGCGCGTGATCGATATCGACGAGGTGTTGGTGGCGAGGATGGCTTCCGGATTGAGATTTGGACACAGCTGCGCGAAAATCTTGCGTTTTACGGTCTCGTCTTCCGTGGCTGCCTCAATGGCAAGATCGACGCCGGAAAGATCCTCCATCCGCAATGCCGGGCGGATACGCGACATTCCCTTGACGCGCTCCGCTTCCTCGAGCTTGCCGTGGGAAACAGAGCGGGCCATGTTGCCGTTGACGGTCGCGAGGGCCTTTTCGATCTGCTCGGCCGACTGGTCATGGATCAAAACATCGTATCCAGCCAAAGCGCAGACATGTGCAATGCCGCTGCCCATTTGGCCCGCGCCAACAATGCCTACGGTCTTGATCGTGCCAGCCATGTTTCCATCCCGTCTTATTATGAATATATCACATAAACTAAATGGCCGGGGTAGCGTTCGTCTACCCCGGCCAAGCAATTTCATTTTAAAGTTCGAATTAAATAATCAAAGGGCCTTTTCAAGCTCGGGCAGGATGACGAAGAGATCACCGACGAGGCCATAGTCGGCGACCTGGAAGATCGGCGCTTCCTCGTCCTTGTTGATGGCGACGATGACTTTCGAGTCCTTCATACCGGCCAGATGCTGGATCGCGCCGGAAATACCGACGGCGATGTAGAGATCCGGTGCCACTACCTTGCCGGTCTGGCCAACCTGCCAATCGTTCGGGGCGTAGCCGGCATCCACCGCGGCGCGCGAGGCGCCAACGGCTGCACCGAGCTTGTCGGCAACCGGAAGGATCACTTCCTTGAACTTCTCGTTCGAGCCAAGAGCACGGCCACCGGAAATGATGATCCTTGCGGACGTCAGTTCGGGACGGTCGCCGCCGGAAAGCTTTGCCTCGACGAACTTCGACAGACCGGGATTGGCTGCAGCCGAGACATTCTCGACGGAAGCCGAACCGCCTTCACCGGCTGCCGCGAAGGTTGCGGTGCGCACGGTGATGACCTTCTTGGCATCGGTCGCCTGTACGGTCTGGATGGCGTTGCCTGCATAGATCGGACGCTTGAACGTATCGGGCGAGATCACCTCGATGATGTCCGAGACCTGCATGACGTCGAGCAGGGCGGCAACACGCGGCAGGATGTTCTTGCCGTTCGTGGTCGCTGCCGCAATGATCGTGTCGTAATTGCCGGCGAGCGATACGATCAGCGCCGCGCTTGCCTCGGCAAGGCGGTTGGCCAGATCGTCACTGTCGGCGAGGAGAACCTTTTTGACGCCGGCAAGCTTGGCAGCCTGATCGGCGACGCCCTTGGCGCCTTTGCCTGCGACCAGCACATGCACGTCCGGGCCGATGGCAAGGGCTGCCGTCAGTGCCTTTGCGGTCTGGTCGGAAAGGCTCTCGTTATCGTGTTCGGCAAAAAGAAGAATAGCCATGGTGAAATTCCTTATCCTTTAAATCAGAACGCCGGCTTCGTTCTTCAGCTTGCTGATGAGTTCAGCGACATCCTTGACCTTGACGCCCGCCTTGCGGCCGCCCGGCTCTTCGGTCTTGATGACCTTCAAACGCGGCTTGGTATCGACGCCATAATCGGCAGCGGACTTTTCATCCAGCGGCTTCTTCTTGGCCTTCATGATGTTCGGCAGCGAGGCATAGCGCGGTTGATTCAAGCGCAGGTCCGTGGTGACGATCGCCGGCAGCGTGATTTCGATTGTCTGCAAACCGCCATCGACTTCGCGGGTGACCTTGGCAGTGTCGCTACCGAGTTCGACCTTCGAGGCGAAGGTGCCCTGGCTCCAGCCGAGGAGGGCCGCAAGCATCTGACCTGTCTGGTTGGCATCGTCATCGATAGCCTGCTTGCCGAGGATGACCAGCTTTGGCTGTTCGGCATCGACGACGCCTTTCAGGATCTTGGCGACGGCGAGCGGCTCGACGATATCGTCGACCTTGACGAGAATACCGCGGTCGGCACCCATGGCGAGCGCGGTACGGATGGTTTCCTGCGCCTGCGCCGGGCCGATCGATACGACGACGACTTCCTCGACCTTGCCGGCTTCCTTCAGACGGAGCGCTTCCTCGACCGCGATTTCGTCGAACGGGTTCATCGACATCTTCACATTGGCAAGTTCAACGCCGGAGCCGTCGCCTTTAACCCTGATCTTCACGTTGTAATCGACTACCCGCTTTACCGGTACGAGGACTTTCATAGGGATTCCCTCTCAAATAAACGAAGGACAGATTTACTGTCCGGTGGTGCTACCCGCTTGCCGGAAGCCGACATGGAGGTGAAAAAAACGACACTGCCGCGTCTGAGTTGCGCGGGACCGTAAATATGAGCGACGTAAAGGTCAATCCGCTTGCACCCAGTTCAACCGATTGAATGAAGACAGTCAGCGGCCCCACTTGACCGGTTCGGCCTCGCGGGTGACTGGCTCCGGTTGTTTCTCCACCACTACGGCGCGCGGCGAGACAATAGCCCGGTCAAACAATGGCACGCTTCGGCGCTTCATGATCACGATAAGCACAGCGCCGGCGATGATGCCGCCGACATGGGCCGGCCAGGACACCTGTTCCTGCCCGCCCCATAAAAGCATTGCGAATTGTGTCACGACCCACAGCACCAGCGGATAGATTGCCGGGATGCGCAAGGGAATGCGCCCAAACGCCAGCACCCAGACCTTTACGCGTGGGTGAAGCAACAGGTAGGCGGAAACGATACCGGCGATGGCGCCAGAAGCGCCGATGAGCGGCGCTTCTGAATCGGGCAGGATCACGCCATGCAGGAACGCTCCGGCTGCGGCACACAGAAGATAGAAGATCAGAAACTTGATGTGGCCAAGCGCGTCTTCGACATTGTCGCCGAAAACCCAGAGGAACAGCATATTTCCGCCGAGATGGAAGATGTCGGCGTGCAGGAAAGCGTAGGTGATGTAGGTGAAATCGGGCGGGACGAAGTAATAACTGGCAGGCAGAACCGCCATGTCATGGATGATGGCAGGTATGTAACCGAGGCCGATCGCGGCGACATGGGCAGTCTCGCCGTCAACAGCCATGACCAGATAGACAAGCACGTTGATGACGATCAGCGACAGCGTCACATATTGCAGCTTGATGTATTTGAGACTGTTGGCGTCATGCAATGGAATGAACATCGGCGCCGGTTCCCTGCCTCAGCGATTGCGACATTTAGCGGTTATGACCGGGGACCCATAACACGTCCCTCGCGCCATTGTCATTGACCACGCGGGCCGCGACAAACAGAAAATCCGACACGCGGTTGATGTATTTCAGGGCGGCCGGTGTGACGGTCTCGTCAGGCTTCTGCGCGAGTTCGACCATGTGCCGCTCGGCGCGGCGCGCCACGGTGCGGGCAAGGTGCAGCGCGGCGGATGCGGGCGAGCCGCCCGGCAGCACAAAGGAGCGCAATGGCGCAAGGTTTGCGTTCAACCGGTCAATCTCCGCTTCAAGCCGCAGAACCTGGCTGTCGATAATGCGCAAGGGTTCGTAAGGAAGCGTCTGGCCCCTGTCGGGAGTTGCAAGATCGGCACCGAGATCGAAGAGGTCGTTCTGTATGCGCATAAGCATGGCGTCGAGTTCGGGGAAGGCTTTTTCCGTATGGAGCCGCGCAAGCCCGAGACAAGAATTTGCTTCGTCCACGGTGCCATAGGCTTCGACGCGAAGATCATGTTTGAGACGCCGTTCGCCACTGCCGAGGCCGGTGGTGCCGTCGTCGCCCGTACGCGTGTAGATCTTGTTGAGCTTGACCATGAGACAACCTGTCTATCATTCGTTTTTAACGCTATTCCGGACGGAAACCGCTTCACACTTTTCGTGGAATTGCTCTAGCCTGCCGCGCGGTGGAAATAGATCGCACCGACGATCAGGATGATGGCGATCAACTGCAGGAAGATGCGCAACTGCATCATCTTGTTGGAGAAGTTTGCGTCGCCGCCTTTCATCATGTTGCGCAGGCCAATGAGGAGCACGATGGTCACCGCGGCAATTGCCACGAGCGCCAAAAATTTGAAAATGACATCCATACTCTATTCCTTGATCGTCAGACTTGTCTGCAGTCTGCTCCTGTCACGACTGGCTCGCAAGCACGCGATATAGCGCACGTGTGGATAGAAATCTGCGGGCAAAGTTTGTAATTTTTGCCGGGCGTGTCACCAGATAATGGGGACGCGGGCGGGGATTTTCCAATGCGTCCTTCAGCACTGCATAGACCGCATCAGGACCGAGTTTAAATTTCGACTTTGTGCCGCCCCCCGAAAGCCGGGCTAGCAGCCTGCGATACTCGTCACGATGCACCGAGTTTTCCACATCGATGTACTTTTCGATCTGCTTGCGGGCATTGTAGGTGAACCGGGTGGCGATGGGCCCAGGCTCGATCAGCGACATTTGAACGCCTGAACCCTCCAGTTCCATCCGCTGCACGAGCATCAGCCCTTCGACCGCGAATTTTGATGCGACATAGGCGCCGCGCCATTTCATCGGTACGAGGCCAAGGATGGACGAGCAATGAACGATCCGGCCATGGCCCTGCTTGCGCATGACGGGAACAATGTGTTGCGTCAGCTCATGCCAGCCGAAGAAATTGACGTCGAACTGCTCCCGCAGTCCATTGATGGGGAGATCTTCCACGGCGCCAGGCAAAGCGTAGGCGCCATTGTTGAAGAGCGCATCGAGCGTGCCGCCGGTTTCGCCGAGCACTGCTTCGACCAGCGCAGCGATGGAGTCCGGTTCGCGGTAGTCGAGATAGTAGGCAGACAGGCCATCAGCCTTCAACGCTTCGATATCCGTTGGCTGCCTTGCGGTGGCAAAGACTGTCCAGCCATCTGCCTTCAGCGCCCGGGCGCAATGGGCACCTATCCCGCTGGAACATCCTGTGATCAAAATCGTTCTTGAACGTGCCATGTTTACCGGATGTTTCAACTAAGGTGTTTTAAAGACTTCACATATTCGCCGGCGCCTTGCAATCTCGAGGTCAGGAAGGGACAGACCATTATCGATGCGTAGGGCAAGATCTTTTCTTTGGCGCGTTGTCGCCGATACATGGCGGCATTTCAGCACCGATGATGGGTGGGCGCTTGCAAGCCACGTTGCCCTTTCGGCAATTCTCGCGCTCTTTCCGTTTCTGATCTTTGCGACTTCCCTTGCAAGTTTCCTTGGGGCGAGCGCCTTCACGGATACGGCTGTTCATGTGATCTTCGATACATGGCCAGAGGTGATCGCCAAGCCGATTGCGCAGGAGGTACGCAATGTTCTCAATATCCAGCGCGGCGGCCTTTTGACGATCAGCGTTATCGCGGCAGCCTATTTTGCCTCCAACGGCATCGAAGCGTTGCGGGTGGCTCTCAACCGTGCCTATCGCGTGATCGATACGCGTTCGATCGTCTATTGCCGCCTGCAAAGCCTCGGCTATGTCATTGTCGCAACGATAGGTATCATGGCCATCAGCTTCCTGCTGATCCTCGCACCGCTCGCCATGCGCATCGCGACGATCTATATCCCGGAGCTTGTACTTGTGTCAGGAACGATCGGCTTCTGGCGCTACTGTATTGCCTCGGCGGTGCTCATCATTGGCCTTTTGGTCGTGCACCTGTGGCTGCCCGCGGGCCATAGGACTTTCATGGAGATACTGCCGGGCGTCCTGTTGACGCTAATTGCCTGGACCGTTGGCGCGACGATCTTTGCAAGTTATCTCGAGACCTTTGCAACCTATGTGTCGACGTATGCGGGCCTCGCATCGATCATGGCGGCGATCGTTTTCCTCTATATCGTCGCGGCGATCTTCATCATCGGCGCGGAGATCAATGCCGCGATCATCCGTTACTGGGAAATCGAGGAAGCCACGCGTCTCTGACCTGTCGAGAGGGCCACGCCTAGGCTGGCAATGACCATTCCGACCAATTGAAACGGTGTCAGTGTCTCGCCGAACAGCGCATAGGCCATCAGTGCCGTGACACCCGGGACCAGATAGAACAGCGATGCGACCTTGGACACCGCGCCCTGATTGATGAGCAGCATCAGCAGCAGCACGGCGCCTATCGACAGGACGAAAACGAGCCAGAACATGGCGAATATCAATTCGCCCGACCAGATGATGGTGTGGGTCTCCAGTAAGAGCGAGAATATGCCGGTGAGGACGGCGGCGCCAAGATATTGCAGAGTCGTACCCGCCTTCAGATCGATATTGCCGGCAAAACGCTTTTGCCAGACAGTGCCGATGCTGATGGCGATAACTGAAAAGATTGCCGCTGAAACCGTCGCCGGCGTGATGCCGCCGGTGGAAATGACGAGCTTCGGCCAAAGGACCATGGCGACGCCGATGCAGCCGACGGCAAGCCCGGCCCAATGGCGCGGCTGGATGGTTTCGCCGAGTACCAACCCCGCGATCAGGGCTGTGATCAAGGGCTGCAGCCCGACGACGAGCGCCGACATGCCTGCGGGCAATCCATTGTGAATGGCCCAGAACGCGGCTCCGAGATAAGCCCCATGTATCAGGCAGCCCGCGATGATCGCGTGCCTTGCACCGCGTTTGCTGGGCCAATGATTGCCATCGAGTACCACCCAGAGGCCAAGGATGGCTCCCGCGATCAAAAACCGCACCATGAGGAAATAGAACGGTTCCATATAGGGCATGGCGTAGCGAGCGCCGATGAAGCCGGTGGCCCAAAGAACAACAAACAGAGCGGGAAAATAGCGGACGGGCATAGTCGGGAGACCGGATCAGGGATGGATAGTGGTGCTGATCTATACCGAATTGGTTTCAACAACCAGACGTTGCCTAAGGATAAGATTGGGTGCGTGGTTCGACAAGCTCACCATGAGGGAGGTTGGGTGCGTTCCACGGATAGTCGCGGAGGTTGCGACTGTCTGCAGTCAACCAATCTCCCTCATGGTGAGCTTGTCGAACCACGCATGGCCGCTTTGCCAATCGAGCTAGACACCAACCATACTGCGTATTTCTTCGGCGCTCACACCTTCTTGCCGCAGTGAATGCAACGCGGTGTCCCTGCGGCTTTTCGAAAGTTTCTCCCCGTCGTGATCCAGGATAAGCGCATGGTGGTGGTAAACCGGCGGCTCGATATCGAATATCCGCTGCAGCAGGCGATGGACGCTTGTGGCCTGGAAAAGGTCCTTGCCGCGCACGACGTGGGTGATGCCCTGCAGCGCATCGTCGATCACGACCGATAGATGATAGCTCGTCGGCATATCCTTTCGCGCAATGATGACGTCACCCCAAACGTGCGGTGCGGCTTCAACGGCGCGTTTTTCAGGTTCAAGCTCGGTCCAGAAAAGCGGCTCGCCAACATGTTCAAGCGCATCGTCCATATTCAAACGCCACGAAAATGGCTGCCCGCCGCTGATCCGCCGTTTTCGCTCGGTGTTCGAGAGCTGCCGGTCCGTCGGCGGATAGAGCAGGGCACCGTCCGGATCGCGCGGCCAAGTCCCATTTCCACCAAGGTTTTCGATTTCGTGTTTGATCTCGCCGCGGCTTAGAAACGCCGGATAGACAAGTTCCATACCGATCAGCCGATCGAGCGCCTCGCGGTAGACAGCGAAGTGTTCCGACTGACGGCGGACCGGCTTCTCCCACTCGAAGCCGATCCAGTGCAGGTCCTCCTGCATGGTCTGTTCGAGTTCCGGGGTGCAGCGCTCGCGGTCGATATCCTCCATGCGCAGCAGCAGTCGGCCGCCTGCATCGCGCGCCATCTGCTGGTTGAGCAACGCGGAATAGGCATGGCCGAGATGCAGATGGCCATTGGGGCTGGGGGCAAAACGGAATACCGGAACTGTCATGAGTGATGAGTGGCGTTCTTGCGTGGGTATCGAGGCAATTGATACGGTGTTTCTCAAACGAAGCAAAGTGAACGATTGCAATGCGCAGAATTGATACGCTCGAGGATATTGCGGAAGGGCTCGAAGCCTTGCTGCAAACGCACCCCGAACTTGTGGCGATAGCCGAACGCGCCGGGCCGCTGCCGCTGCGCCGCTCCGTCCCGGGCTTCGAGAGCCTTGCCTCGGTGATCGTTTCGCAGCAGGTCTCCAAGGCCAGTGCCGATTCGATCTGGAAGCGGCTTGTCAGCATCATCGATCCCCTGACACCGGAAAACTACCTTGCAGCCGGCGAGGAGGCGTGGCGCCTTGCCGGCCTGTCCCGCGCCAAACAGGCCACTCTCGCCCGGATCAGCGAAGCGGTAATAGCGGGAGAACTCGATCTCACCGCTTTGGCGGATATGCCGATTGAAGAGGCCATGCGGGTAATGACAAATGTGAAAGGCATCGGGCCCTGGACGGCGGAAGTCTATCTGCTGTTTTCCGCTGGCCATGCGGACGTGTTCCCATCGGGCGATGTCGCGCTTCAGCATGCCTATGCCCATGCCTATGGCGAATCAGTGCGGCCGGACTCCAAGGCGTTGCGGCTCTTTGCGGAGCGCTGGACCCCGTGGCGCGGTGTTGCCGCCCGACTTTTCTGGGCTTACTATGCCGCAACGCGTGGCCGCGATGGCACACCAATGCCATGAAGTTGAAATAACGGGGTTTTTCCTCAGCAAACACCGCAATTTGCTTCACATTCCTGTCACGTCCAGCTTACAATAATGCAAGCCTGATGGTTGGATTGGGAGTTGATTCCTTGACAATAGCCGTCTCGCCGGACGGGTTACCGGCTCTGGTACTCAATGCGGACTACCGTCCGCTCAGTTATTATCCCTTGTCGCTCTGGTCCTGGCAGGACGCGATCAAGGCGGTTTTTCTTGACCGTGTGAACATCGTCGCCGAATACGAGCATGAGGTGTCCTCGCCCTCCTTCGCGATGCGGCTACCCAGCGTGGTATCGCTCAAGACCTACATCAAACCCACGCGCAATCCTGCCTTTACCCGGTTCAACGTCTTCCTGCGCGACCGGTTCGAATGCCAATATTGCGGCTCGGAAGAAGATCTGACTTTCGATCACGTCATCCCGCGCTGTGCTGGCGGCGAAACGATCTGGCAGAATGTCGTGGCAGCCTGTTCACCTTGCAATCTTCGCAAGGGCGGTCTGATGCCCAACCGTGCCAAAATGTGGCCGCGACAGAAACCCTATGAACCGACCGTGCATGATCTGCACAATAACGGCCGGCTGTTTCCGCCAAACCATCTGCACGAAAGCTGGATGGATTATCTGTACTGGGATGTCGAACTCGAACCCTGAGACCCCTGCCAATCCACCCCGATGGCCATCTGATGTGGTTTTCTGCGCTCCCGTTGCTCACGAACCCAAAAGTTCGCTGCGCTACGGTTCTCGCAAACCGCACCAGCTGACTCAGCGGGCTGAATTCTCAGATGGTCTCAGCGACGGCACTACGCCTTCACTGCGCCACGAAATGCGACGATCATCAAGATCAGGCTGGCGATGGCATTCCAGCCGGCAAAGGACAGGCCAAGTACGCGCAGCGCGGCCGTATCGCATGCGGGCGGGTGAATGGCATTCATATCCTTCAGGAGATTACCCGCATCGGTGGTGATCGACATGGATACTGCGGTGCAATCCGTTGGTCCGGCCCAGAACTTCCATTCGACGCCCGCATGGAAGACGGCGAGGCCGAGGCCAACGAGCATGAGGAGCCCTCCAAGTGCCAGCAGGAGACGCGTAAGGCTCGCTGGCCATTTCAGGCTGGACGAGGCAACCGCCAAGGCCATCAGCGGAATGCCGGCATAATAGGGATAGCGCTGCTCAAGACATAATTTGCAGGGCAGATACCCGCCGATATACTGAAAACCAAGCGCAGACCCGACCGTGAAAATCATTGCGAGGAAGAGAAATACAGCCGTCCTGAAATGGATGGGGGAATTCGTTGCACTCATACTATCTTGACGTCCTCATTCATGGCGATCGCTTTACAACTGGGTGTAGTGGAACAGAGCATAGAGCAAAATCAGGACAAGTGCTGCTGCGCCCGCAATCAGGCCAAGCCGTTTTTCGATGAAGCCGCGAATAGGTTCGCCGTAACGCCGCAAAAGCCAGGCGAGGAAGAGAAAGCGCGCGCCGCGCGCCAGCACCGCCGAGACGATGAACAGCCAGATATTGATACCCGCGGCTCCGGAAAGAATCGTGACGACCTTGATCGGCGGCAGGTGGGCGAGGCCGGATGTGACCAAGAGGAGCAGGATCGCATCGGCGCTGGTCGAACCGCGCAATTGCTCGAAGGCATCGAGCTTGCCGTACATTTCAAGGATCGGCTTCGCCAGTGTTTCATAGGCATAGTAGCCGAGCAGCCAGCCTGCTATGCCTCCGAGGACAGATGCGATCGTTGCCACCAGCGCATAGCGGTAGGCTCGTTCGGGCCGCGCCAGCGCCATCGGCAGGAACAGCACATCGGCCGGAACGAGGAACACCGAGCTTTCAATGAATGCGATGATGGCAAGCCAGACCTCCGCCGATTTGCGCGCAGCCAGAGACATGGTCCAATCGTATAGTCTGCGCAGCATCAAGTCGGTTCCTGTGGGGGGGAGGCTATTTCGGAAAGTCGGGTGATCTTTAGGCTCTGTCGATATTCACGTCATGACAGCCTGCAAATGGCGTTTTTCTGTGTTTCCGGTGCTCATGAACGTGAATGTTCACTGCGCTCCGGTTCTCGAAAACCACCATTCTCGGCTCGCCTTGACCTTGAATCTCGACGGACCCTAGAGCAAACCGCAGCCAAATGGAATCGTTTCGCTCAATTTTTGCCAAAGGCTCTTTTCCTGGCCATTCGCCTCTATTTGTCTCGTGCGGGCAGGGCAACACACGACTGTGTTACATTCAAGAAATCATCTTATTGCTGTTGACCGAAGGGTGGCTCTGCATGTATTTGGCTTTTCACGGTCGTGGGTTCACCCATATCCGACGCTCTTGCGGCCCCCTTGGCGGAATTGGTAGACGCGCCTGACTCAAAATCAGGTTCCGAAAGGAGTGCTGGTTCGATTCCGGCTAGGCGGTAATCATCGTACCGGCGAGGACGATCCACGCTACACCCACCATCGCGCACACCAGGAGCGTGAGGATAACGTTGGCGCGAAACCTGAATAACGCCAGCATTGCAGCTGCGGTCAAAAGCAATGACGGCTCGTTCAAGGAGCTCAATACCGGAACATCGAGCGAGAACCATCCGAGCTTGTAGTTATAAACTTGTCTGAACAGTACATGTAGTCCGAACCAGATCGCCAAGTTCAAAATGACGCCAACAACTGCAGCTGTGATCGCGGACATCGCGCCTGTCAGCGCCGTGTTCCCCCGCAAGCTCTCGATGAACGGTGCGCCAAGGAATATCCACAGAAAGCAGGGGATGAACGTCACCCATGTCGTCAGGACAGCGCCGATGCCAGCCGCAACGAAGGGGTCCAGGACGCCCGGATTCCGGAACGCTGCCATGAAGCCAACGAACTGAACGACCATGATCAGCGGTCCTGGCGTCGTCTCGGCCATTCCCAAGCCGTCAAGCATCTCTCCGGGTTTCAGCCAGCCATAGTACTGAACTGCCTCCTGCGCTACGTAGGCAAGGACGGCGTAAGCACCGCCGAACGTGACAACCGCCATCTGGCTGAAGAAGATCGCGACCTTGGAGAAGACGTTGTCGAGGCCGAGGAAGGCAACAAGGAGCGCGACCGGGATCAGCCAGAGCGCAAGTAACACGCCCGAGACCTTCAATGACCAGGCAAGGTTGGGCCGCGCGTGACGAGGGATCACTTCGCCCAGCGCCGAATCTCGGTCTTCCAGTGCGGCACCGGCACCGGACTTGTGCCCGCCGCCGATCCGGAAATGCGGTGATGCGACCCGCCCGCCAATGTAGCCGACCACGCCCGCTGTCAGGATGATCATGGGAAACGGGACGTGAAGGAAGAAGATCGCGATAAAGGCGCACGACGCAATTGCGATCATCGCGTTGTTCTTCAGCGCCCTTTCACCGATCCGGAACACTGCTTGAAAAACTACGGCAAGCACTGCAGCCTTCAGTCCGAAGAACAATCCTTCAACTACATCGATGCTGCCGTAGGCGACATAAATGTAGCTGAGGCAAAGGATTGCAAGGAACCCGGGTAGAACGAAGAGGGCACCTGCAACAAGGCCCCCACGTGTCCTGTGCAACAGCCATCCGATGTAGATTGCCAGCTGTTGTGCTTCCGGTCCCGGCAAAAGCATGCAGTAGTTCAGAGCATGCAGGAAGCGGTGCTCGCCTATCCAACGCTTCTCTTCGACAATGATGCGATGCATAACCGCGATCTGGCCAGCAGGACCGCCAAAACTTAGAGCGGCGATCCTTGCCCAGACTTTCACCGCGTCCGCGAAGGAGATGCCATGTTCATGCACTTGCTTGTCTGAAAGCGCGTCTGCCTTGCTGATGATGTCGGCCATCATGCTGTCCGTTTCGCCGAGGGCCAATTGTGTTTCTCGTCTGTCGCGTCCCGGCTCCAGCGATAGAAGGCATCGTAAAGTCCAAGGCCAGCTTCCAGTTGCTCATGATCGTCAGTGTACATCCTCGACAGTCCGAGGGACGCTGCCAACAGGCCAGATGCTTCCGGGGCAAGATCGAGTCGTGCTGTGTCGGCCCCTCGCACAATTGTGGCCAGCCGTAGCAAAGGCTCCGATGACAAGCCGAGTTCGTCAATCATGACATCAAAGGTGCAGAGCTCTTCGCGGTGGCTCCAGAAGACCTCTTCGATATCATAAGGCGCTGCATCGAACCGGTCCGCCACATCGGCGACATCTGCCGGAGGGACGAACAGAAAGACGGCATAGGGATCAACGAAACGCTTGATCAACCAGGGACAAGCGATGCGATCGATCTTGGGCCGCGCTCTCGTCACCCAAACGGTACGCCCTTGGCTATCCCGAAGTGGCAACTTCGATACGGGGACGACTGCCAATCCGGACGCAACCCAAGCCTCGAACCCGCCATCGAGAACATTCGCGTCAATACCGGATTGCCGAAGCCACGCGGCCACGCCATGGCTGAGCTTTCGACCGCGCTGACAGATCACAATAGCGGCACGAGTTTCCAAATGGCCGAGCCAAGCTTGGACGTCGCTATAGCTGCGCCGGATTGATCCGGGGATCAGGCGCGGATCGGCCGCAAAGTCGTCGTCGGTTCGAACATCGACAAGGATGGGACAGCCGGGTGTGCCAACCAGGCGGGATAGTTTTTCAGAAGAAATTTCGAGAAGCGAAGTCATGACGCGTCCTCCGTTGATCGGTTACTCCGGACGCGATACTTCGGCTGACGCCTTGTGGGGTGATCGCAACCCCCATTACAACATAATGTCACCTTGTCGACACGTGTCAAGTACGCGAGGGCCTGGCAGCGTTCCATTGTGACGGATAAGATCGCGTTGATATCAATCGCGAAACCCAAATGGACGATGGGTGGGCTGAATGGAGAGACAGGCAATACGAAATCGACTTGCTCCGGGAGTAGTGGCTGCCTTGACGGCAGCAGCTCTGTTCGGCATTGGCACGCCATTGGCGAAGCTCCTGTTGTCGACGGTGAGCCCCTGGATGCTCGCGGGGCTTTTGTATCTCGGCTCTGGCCTGGGGCTGGCATTGTACAGATGGATCAAGAGGTCACCAGGGGTTAGCCTGCCTCCTCACGAGTTGCCATGGTTCATCGGGGCAGTCACCGCCGGTGGCGTCGCCGGACCCGTTCTCCTCATGCTTGGCTTGGTTGGGATGCCCGCGTCTGGAGCATCACTGCTTCTGAATGCCGAAGCTGTCTTCACGGCCATTATCGCTTGGTTCGTCTTCAAAGAAAACTTCGACAGAAGGATTGCGCTTGGGATGGTTGCCATTGTGGCGGGGGCGGTGGTGTTGAGCTGGTCAAGCGAAGCACGATTGGAGGGGTTCTGGTCAGCCTGTGCTGTCTTGGCGGCCTGTCTTGCCTGGGGCATCGACAACAATCTTACCCGCAAAGTGTCGTTGACTGACGCCTCCTGGATCGCGTGTGTGAAGGGCCTGGTAGCGGGCTCTGTGAATCTGGGATTGGCATTGGTTCTGGGAGCGGCGATGCCGTCCCTACCCAATCTGATAAATGGACTCGTGCTTGGCTTTTTTGCCTACGGAGTGAGCCTTGCGCTGTTCGTGGTTGCCCTCCGTCACCTCGGGAGTGCTCGAACGGGCGCGTATTTCTCGGTTGCTCCTTTTCTTGGTGCGGTGGTTGCGCTTGCGATGGGCGAGCCGCTGACGCTCTCGCTCATCGTGGCTGGAGCTCTCATGGCGACAGGTATTTGGCTTCACCTGACTGAACATCACGAACACCTTCACACCCATCCCGAGCTTGAACACGAACACGAGCATGTCCACGACCTACATCACCAACATGATCACCCTTATCCTATCGCAGCGGGGGTCAGACATAACCACGTTCATAGGCATACGGCAGTCCGCCACTTCCATCCCCACTACCCCGACGCACACCATCAACATGACCATTAACGGGCATGCGCAGCTGCCAGGCACAAATGGTTACTTCCGTCCCGTCAAATTCCGCAGGCGTTCGCGGACCAGGCGCGCGATATTCTGCGTGCGCCGGTAAAGGTGAAGCTGTGAAGCTGCCTGCCGTGCCGCCCGGTCGGCGGCGGGTGTCAGCCCGATCACCAGCGTGCCAACCGGTTCACGCTCCATGAACAGGCGCGATGCGACAGGATGGTCGGGTACCGCACAGGAATCCGTCCGGTCGATGTTCGGATCGTCCAGATGGTTTTTCAGCATCTCAATCATCAGGAGAACGCCAGGCGAATAGGCGGCGAGGCTCTCGTCATAGGCGGTCTTCCACGTCCATGCTTCACCGGCTTCGACAAAGACCACGAGGACGGCGATGGTCTTGCCATCGAGTTCGAGTGTGTGGATGCGGGCGAGATCGCGGGTCGCGAGGTTGTTGACCGCCTCGCGGGCAAAGGCAGCACGGAAACGATCGACTGCCATGGCGGAGCCTCGTTGACCTTTCCAGCCGCTGGCTTCGAGCACGAGAAAATCCTCCAGCCGTACGCGGATATCTTCTTCGCGGCGGCTGACGGTATAGGTCAGCTTGCCCTTGTCGGCGAGGCGGCGCCACAGCCGGCGATATTCCTTGGCGTGTTTGGCACCGATGGCATCGCGCAAATACTCTTCGCCTTCCTTGGCGCTTTCAAGAAAGGGCCGCTCGACCTGATTGACGGTCACCATCGTAAGATTGCGGTCCAGCGCGATGGAGCGGATCAGCTGCGCCGCGGTGCGGTTCAGCAATATATCCGGCAGAACCAGAATTTCCGGGAATTTGAGGTGCTTGCGGCCCAGCATGTCGAACAAGTCATTGAGCACGCCGACCGGATCGTCCCGGTCGATCAGCGGCGTACCCTGTGGCCCGAAGGGTGTGGCCCATGCGCGGATGATGGAAGCCGTCACATTGAATCCTGGCCGCTCGATCGTATAGGGCATGAGGAAGCGGAGACGGCTCTTCACATCGTTCTCGTCACGCATGACCATGAAGCGAACCTGCCGGTCGTCGAGGCGTGGCATGGCCGGGGCGAGGAAGCGCGGATTGAAGAAGATGTTCGGCTCGACCGTGCGATACGTCAGATATTCAAGCTCATCGAGGAGTTCGAAACCGGCGGAAGCCGAGTAGACGGAAAGCTTGCGCGGAACGGCGCGGGTGCCAAGGGTCTCCTCGAGCTGCTTGGTCGCCTCGTGCGTTTCGAAGCCCGAGAGCTGGGAGAGGATCTGCGAGGACGGGCCTCCGGCAAGTTCTTCGAGAAGCGGTATGGCTGCCATCAGACTTCTTCCTTGGCAGCGCCTGTCCTGCCCGCAAAAACGAACATCGTAATGTTCAGACGATTATAAACAGTCAGCGCCAGCGTCACCGCTTCGAACACCATCGAGAATGCAGTTGCAAAAGCGGCACCAGCAAGGCCATAGGCCGGTATCAATACAATGCTGAGACAGATGTTAACAATCAGTGTGACCGCATAGACCATGGCGCATATTTTCTGTTTGCCGGCCATATTGAGGAGACTTTCCGCCGGCCCGACCGAAGCGCGGGCGACGACACCGACCACCAGAATGAACAAGAGTGGATAGCCATCGGTAAATTGGGCGCCGAAGAGCAGGAGCAGCGGCTTGCCGAGAACGAGAAGGATGATTGCCATCGCCAATGACGGCCAGAAGGTCCAGCGCGCCGTATCGCTGGCGAATTGCGCAAGCTGCGCGTGGTCATTGGTGTGCATCAGTTCGGAATAGCGTTGGGCGGCGCCGGCCTTGACCGAGAAATAGACGAAATGGACCAACGCGAGCAGCTTGACCGTTGCGAAATAGGTCGCGACCTTGTCCGGGTCCATATAGCGGCCGACCATCAGGACGTCGGCATTGGTCAAAAGGAAGAAAAACCCTTCGACCAGAAAGATCGGCAGCGAGACCGCGAACCATTCTCCAAAACGGATCGCCTTCGGACCGGGCGATACAACCTCCCTGAACCTGTGATTGACGACCGACAACTGCACCAGCGAGGTCATATAGGTTGCGATGATGGCCGAGATCACCGCCGCCACTGCTGTCGGGGCGAAGCCGGCCACATGGGCAATGGTCATAATGGCAAGAGTGAGAATTGGACGGATGATGTAGGTTGGCGTCAGCGCGACCAAAGCCCAGGATCGTGATCGGGCGGTTCCGTCCAGCGTATCGCCCAGCGCTATCATCGGCAGGCAGATGAAGCCGATGATGAAGGGCGCGACGTAGTAGGATTCGATGGCATCGCGTAAGAAATAGACCCCGGCAGCCCCGGTGATGGCGATGCAGGTCGTCAGGCCGAGCGCGAATATCTTGCTGGTGAACAAGATGCCGCGCAGGTGATCAAGCTGCCGGTGCTCCAGATATTCCGGCACGAAGCGGATGACACTGGTCTGGAAACCCAGACAGGAGAGGTTCCCGAGAATAACGACCGTCACCCAGACGAGGACGAAAATGCCGTATTCGAACTGGCCCATCCAGCGCGCGAAGATGACCTGCGAGACGAGCGCGATGGCGGCGCTGATAATCCGGATGGAAAAGGCGATCAGCGACACGCGCTGCGCAGCGGCGTGCTCCATTGAACCATCAAACAGCTGATCGAGGCGCGCTAGCCACGGACGGAGCTGCTTCGACAGGTTCCCCGGCAGATACCGGTCTGCAGCTTTGACCGCAGAAATTCGCAAGGGCAGCTCCACTCGTTTCCAATGCAAGACGCTTACTGCGTAAACGTTTAGAAACGGTTCGGAAAGTCAACGGCTTGTGCTGTTGGAACAAGAGAAAAGGCCGCGTTGTGACGCGGCCTTTGGGTTCATCAGACGAAAGCACCGTGACAGTGCTTGTATTTCTTGCCCGAACCGCAGGGGCAGGCTTCGTTGCGGCCAACCTTGCCCCATGTCTGCGGGTTATTCGGATCGCGATCCTTGGGATCAACGACACGCAGGTCCTGCTGTACCGCGAGAACACTGCCGCCACCGAAGTCGTCCTCACCCGTGAGGCCATCGAGGTGGTGTGCTTCCATCACCGGCAATTCCGGCTCGGGCGCGCTTGCGGCCTCGCGCACGAGTTCCACGCGCATCAACTGGCTGGTCACGTTCTGGCGCAAATTGGCCAGCAGCGTCTGGAAGAGTTCGAAGCCTTCGCTCTTGTACTCGTTGAGCGGGTCGCGCTGGGCGTAACCGCGGAATCCGACGACCGAGCGAAGATGATCGAGATTGACCAGATGTTCGCGCCACAGGGCATCGAGGGTTTGCAGAATGACGGACTTCTCGACATAGGCCATGATTTCCGGACCAAACCGCTCGGCACGATCGGCGGCTGCCTTCTCGACGGCTTCCATCAGGCGTTCCCTGATGTCATCCGGCGTAATGCCGTCTTCGAGGGCCCATTCGGTGATCGGCAGATTGAGATTGAGAATGTTGCGTACATCCTCGTCGAGCTCGGTGATCTTCCATTGTTCCGCGTAAGCGCCTTCGGGCGTGTAGCGCGCGATCAGATCGTCCACCACATCCTCGCGCATTTCTCTGGTGGTATCGCTGAGATCGGTGCTGTCCATCAATTCGATGCGCTGCTCGAAGATCACCTTGCGCTGATCGTTCATCACGTCGTCATATTTCAGAAGGTTCTTGCGGATATCGAAGTTACGCGCCTCGACCTTCTTCTGCGCTTTTTCCAGCGCCTTGTTGATCCAGGGATGGACGATGGCTTCGTCTTCCTTGAGGCCAAGCTTCTGCAGCATGCCATCCATGCGTTCGGAACCGAAAATCCGCATCAGATCGTCCTGCAGCGACAGGAAGAATTTCGAGCGGCCGGGATCGCCCTGACGGCCTGAACGGCCACGCAACTGATTGTCGATGCGGCGGCTTTCATGGCGTTCGGTCGCAAGAACGTAAAGCCCGCCGGCCGCAAGTGCCTTTTCCTTGAGCTTGGCGATATCGGCCCTGATCGCAGCTTCTTTTGCCTTGCGCTCTTCGCCCTCGGCCATATCGTCGAGTTCGCGCGCTATGCGCATTTCCAGATTGCCGCCAAGCTGAATGTCGGTACCGCGGCCTGCCATGTTGGTGGCGATGGTGATGGCACCTGGAACACCGGCTTGCGCGACGATATGGGCTTCCTGTTCATGGTAGCGGGCATTCAAGACCTGGAAGTCCTTGAAACCTTCCTTGCGCAGGCGTTCAGCCAGTTGCTCGGATTTCTCGATCGACGTGGTGCCAACGAGAATAGGCTGGCCCTTGGCCGTGGCTTCACGGATATCGCGAACGATCGCCTTGTATTTTTCCTCGACGGTGCGGTAGACCTCGTCGTCCTCGTCGAGACGCTGAACGGGAACATTGGTCGGAATTTCAGTCACTTCGAGACCGTAGATGTTGCCGAATTCTTCCGCTTCGGTTGAAGCCGTACCGGTCATGCCGGCAAGCTTCTTGTACATGCGGAAATAGTTCTGGAAGGTGATCGAGGCCAGTGTCTGATTTTCCGGCTGGATCGTCACATGTTCCTTCGCTTCAAGCGCCTGGTGCAGGCCTTCCGAGAAGCGGCGGCCCGGCATCATGCGGCCGGTGAACTCATCGATGATAACGATTTCGTCGTTGCGAACGATGTAGTCCTTGTCCTTCTGGAAGAGCTTGTGCGCTCGCAAAGCATTGTTGACGTGGTGCACGACAGCAACGTTCTCGATATCGTAAAGGCCTTCGCCCTTGAGATGACCGGCGTCCCTCAGGAGGTTTTCGAGCTTCTCGGTGCCCTCCTCGGTAAAGATCGCCGTCTTCTGCTTCTCGTCGATCTCATAGTCTTCGGGGTTCAATGGTTTGATGAACGCATCGATGAGATTGTAGAAATCGGACCGGTCATCGAGCGGGCCGGAGATGATCAGCGGCGTGCGCGCTTCATCGACGAGGATCGAATCCACTTCGTCGACGATGGCGTAGTTGTGCGGGCGCTGCACCATCTGGGCGCGCTCATATTTCATATTGTCGCGCAGGTAATCGAAGCCGAGTTCGTTATTGGTGGCGTAGGTGATATCGGCGTTATAGGCCTTGGCACGCTCTTCATCATCGAGACCATGCACGATGATGCCGTAAGAGAGTCCGAGGAAGTTATAAATCTGCCCCATCCAGTGCGCATCGCGGGTGGCGAGGTAGTCGTTCACAGTGACGACATGAACGCCTTTGCCTTCAAGCGCATTCAGATAGACGGGCAGGGTCGCAACGAGCGTTTTGCCTTCGCCGGTGCGCATCTCGGAAATGCCGCCATTGTGCAGGACCATTCCGCCGATCAGCTGGACGTCGAAGGGGCGCATGCCAAGAACACGCTTGGCAGCTTCACGTGCCACGGCAAAGGCCGGAACAAGCAGATCGTCGAGTTTGGTGCCATTGGCGAGCTTTTCGCGAAATTCCGCGGTTTTTGCCTTGAGCTCATCGTCCGTAAGCGACGAGATTTCTGCCTCAAGCGCATTGATCTGGTCAACGCGGGGTTTGAAGCTGCGGACGCGGCGCTCATTCGAGGAGCCGAAAATCTTGCGGGCGAGGCCGCCGAAACTGACCATCCCTGGTCCTCTCTATAATACGTTTTGCCAGCAACTATGGCATTTGAGGCATCCAAAGCCTGACATTCAAGACGCCTGATACAATACGGACACCAAGCCCAAGGTATAAGTCTATCTGTTGCCAAGCTATCTGGACGCAAAGCCGATGGACAGATAAGAGGGGGCACGAATGATGTCAATGTTGAAGCAACAAGCGATCGATCGCAGCCTCATGGCAAAATTCTGCCGTATTCATAGCCCGTACCGGTCCTCCCAAGGAGAAATTGACCCATGAACCAATTGCGTAAAACCCTTTCATTAATGACTGTCGCTGCACTTTTGACCGGTATATCTTCCGTGGCAATGGCCCAGGAAGCCGGTAAGACGGAACCTGCCAAGCCAGCACAGGCGGACACAGCCAAGGCCGATCCCGATAAAGTGCTTGCAACAATCAACGGCAGCAAGATCACAAACAAGGATGTAGACCAGATTTCTGCAGACCTCGATCCGCAATTCGCCAAGCTGCCCGATGACCAGCGGCGTTTGGCCGCCCTGGCTGCCATTATCGATATCAAGTCACTTGCGGCGAAGGCTGAGGCCGAAAAGCTTGACCAGACCCCCGAATTCCAGGCTCGTCTGGAGTTCCTGAAGGATCGCGCCCTGCACAATGACTACTTCAAGCAGCAGGTTGTCGACAAAATCACCGACGCTGACATTCGCGCTCGCTACGATAAGGAAATCGCAGCGATGCCGCCACAAAATGAAGTCCGCGCCCGTCACATTCTGGTGAAGACCAAGGAAGAAGCCGAAGCCATCATCAAGCAGCTCGATGGCGGAGCGAAATTCGAAGACGTTGCCAAGGAGAAATCGACGGACGGCTCGGCTGCCCAGGGCGGCGATCTCGGTTATTTCGGACCGGGCCAGATGGTGCCGGAATTCGACAAGGCAGCAAACGCGCTGGAAGTCGGCCAGTACACCAAGGAACCTGTCCAGACCCAGTTCGGCTTCCATGTGATCAAGCTTGAGGACAAGCGTACCCAGCAGCCGCCGGCATTCGATCAGGTCAAGGAACAGGTAAAATCCATCCTCATTCGTGAGAAGTACATGGAGTTGGTAAAGAAGGACCGCGGCGACCTGAAGATCGAATATACCGATCCGGCAACGGGAGCTGCGATCAAGGCAGCAACCGAAGCCCAGCAGTAACAATATAAGACCCGGTGCAAGTCGCCGGGTCTTCCTTCGACAATTTGTGACCTGTCAAAAAAGCGCTTTTCGAGGTAGCCGATGTCAACATCCGTCTCTCCGCTGGCTCCGAAACATTATCCGGCCATGCCGGAAATTCACGGGGTTAAGATCGCCACAGCTGAAGCGGGGATCAAATACAAGGGCCGGACAGATGTTTTGCTCATCGTATTCGATCGGCCAACGGCCGTGGCCGGTGTATTCACACGGTCCAAATGCCCTTCGGCAGCCGTGGATTACTGCCGTACAAGTCTTGAGGGTGGCACGGCGCGGGCCGTCGTTGTCAATTCCGGCAATGCCAATGCCTTTACCGGGAAAAAGGGTCGTGAGTCTGCCAAGTTGACCGCCGCAGCGGCCGCAAAGGCTGTCGGTTGCAAGCCTCATCAGGTTTTTCTTGCCTCGACCGGCGTGATCGGTGAGCCGCTCGATGCGGGTAAATTCAGCCATCTTTTGACGGACATGACGAAGAATGCCGTTGCCGAGCGCTGGCAAGATGCCGCGAGCGCCATCATGACGACCGATACGTTTCCGAAAGTCGCTACCGAAACCGTGCTGCTCGACCGTGTGCCGGTAACAATCAACGGCATCGCCAAGGGTGCCGGCATGATCGCGCCGGATATGGCCACGATGCTGTCCTTCGTAGCCACCGATGCGCCGATTGCGGCAGATATTCTGCAGAAGCTCCTGTCGAAATCCGTTGGCAAGAGTTTCAATTCCGTGACCGTCGACAGCGATACATCGACATCCGATACCTTGCTGCTTTTCGCTACCGGATCAGCTGCCGAGCGCGGCGCTGCGCCTGTTACGAAGCTCAAGGACAAGCGTCTCAAGCCTTTCGCCAAAGCACTTGACCGCGTTCTGAAGGATCTTGCGCTGCAAGTGGTGCGTGACGGCGAGGGCGCACGCAAAATGCTCGAAATCAGCGTGACTGACGCGACATCCGCCCGGTCCGCCAAGCGTATTGCGCTGTCGATTGCCAATTCGCCGCTGGTCAAGACGGCGGCTGCTGGCGAGGATGCCAATTGGGGCCGCATCGTCATGGCCGTCGGCAAGGCTGGCGAACCGGCCGACCGTGACCGGCTGGCGATCTGGTTCGGGGATATCCGTGTTGCCCGCGAAGGTGAGCGCGATCCGGACTATTCGGAAGAAGCGACCTCCGCCTATATGAAGAATGACGATATCAAGATCCGTGTCGACATCGGTCTCGGCAAAGGCAAGGCGACTGTCTGGACCTGTGACCTGACCAAGGAATATGTGGCGATCAATGGCGACTATCGCAGCTGAGAGCCCAGCGAAAATTCGCCATGACGGGCTGCAAATGGCGTTTTTCTGCGCTCCGATGCTCACGTACCCAAATGTACGCTGCGCTTCGGTGCTCGAAAACCACCATTTTCGCCGCGTCCTGACGAATTTTCGCTTGGGCTTTAATAGGGATCTTGCATGCAGTTAGCCCAAATCAGACAGTTTGAGGCGGTCGGTTTCCGGTCCTGGCCCGCATCGTCGGTGCACTATGATGGAAGCTGGGCAATTCGCATGACGGCCAGCCACCCTTCGAAGCGGTTGAATTCGGTCAATCCGCTCGATCCCGGTGATACCGACAATCTCGAACAGCGGGTGGCACGTGCTGCACAGCGGTTTCGCGCCTATGGCAGGCCGCCGATTTTTCGCCAGTCACCGCTCGCGCCGGAAGCGCTCGATCATTACCTTGAAGAGCTCGGCTGGGCACGTTTCGACGAATCGATGGTCATGGTCGTCGATCTGGCAAATGTCGATCTTTCGGACGCAATCGATCAAATTCCGCTCAAAGATATCGGCCGATTTATCGATGCCGCCTTGCAGGTGCAGGGAGACAACGCCACGCTGAAACCTGGCCTCTTCGAAGTTATCAATGCTATTCGTCCATCCAAGGGCTTGTTCGTTATCGAAGAGGGTGCCGTCCCGGTGTCAACGGCGATCTGTGTGCAGGATGGAGCGCTGGCAGGTCTGTTCAACATCGGAACCGCGGCAAACCGGCGTCGCGTTGGCCTCGGTCGCACGATTATCAAATCGGCATTGAAATGGGCTCTGCAGCACGGCGCGAAGAAGGCGTGGTTACAGGTCGAAGTAGCGAACACGGGCGCCGTCGCGCTCTACGAGCAAATGGGCTTCAATGAAGCTTATCGCTATGCCTACAGGCAGGCGCCGCAGACATGAGCGAACACCCGATCCTTCTCGTGACGGCCTGTGCGCTGGTCGATGCGGACGGCCGGGTGTTGTTGACGCAGCGTCCGGAAGGCAAACAGCTCGCCGGCCTCTGGGAGTTTCCAGGCGGCAAGGTCGATCCGGGGGAGACGCCGGAGGAAAGCCTGATCCGCGAACTGCACGAAGAACTCGGCATCGTCATCAAACCGGCTTGCCTCGCGCCGCTGACCTTTGCCAGCCACACCTATGAAACCTTCCATCTGCTGATGCCGTTATTCATCTGCCGGCGCTATGAGGGAATACCGCGCGGAATGGAGGGCCAGGTGCTGAAATGGGTACGGCCGAAGGATATGCGCGACTATCCAATGCCGCCCGCAGATATCCCGCTCATCCCGTTCCTTGTCGATCTTCTCTAACAGCCCGTCTTGAAAGTCTACTGCGGCGGTCATCTGACGCGGTTCTCTGTGCTTCCGGTGCTCACGTACTTTATGTACGCTGCGCTCCGGTTCTCGAAAACCACGCCATCTGACTCGCCGCAGCGACTTTCCAAACTAGCTGTGAGTTTCAATCGCAAATTATATTCTTGCCGCGTTAACTCTGATGCTTAATTGATCCTTCACCTGATTGAGCGACTTTTAGTTAATCTTGACGCGTATTTCAGGTGGGGCATGGGGCGTAAGAACGACTATCTCGATGACGAACTGTTGCAGCCGAGCGCTCTTTCGGGTGCAGCCGGAGGTATCTTGCGGATCACGTTGCTGTTCGGTTCGGCAGCCGTTGCGCTGGCTCTGATCATTGCGCCGCTTGCCGACCGCGGTTCGCAAGCTGTCGTCGACTATTCGACCAGCCGTTCCATCGATGAGATTCAGACCGGATCGATCAAGACGCCAGACCCGATAACCACGTCCACCTATACCATTCGCCGGAGCATACTGCAGTCTTCGCCCAAGGCGGTCTGTATATTGAACAGCGATGGCTCAAAGATCGGCGACTGCTGAGAAAACTCTACTGCGGCGGGCATCTGACGCGATTTTCTGCGCTTCCGGTGCTCACGTACTTGAAGTACGCTGCGCTCGTCGCAAGAGCGACCCCAAAAACCACGCCATATGCCTCGCCGCAGCGACTTTCCAAATGGGCTCAGGATTATTTCTTCTCTCCTGTTTCCACATCCTTGAGAAAATCGGCAAGCGATGCCTTGGCGGAGCCGGGCTTCAACGGCTTTTGCTGCGATTCATGCGCAGCCCAGCCTGACATCCAGATGAACGAGAAAGTCGCCCTGATCCGGCCGTCGGGATCGCTGAAGCGTTCCGCATAAATCTCCGCAACCCGCATGAAATAATGCCGTGTCAATGGCCGGCGCGACCGTCCGATGAGGACATTCTGCATGCCCATGGCGCGCAGGTCGCGCATCAGGGCGAAAGCCGAGTCGTAGCGCACCGTATAGGTCTCTATATCGGTGACCGGCAAGGTAAAACCCGCACGCTGCAACAGGCCACCGACATCGCGGACGTCGGCAAAGGGCGCGACGCGCGGAGACGCGCCACCGTAAATTTCGCTTTCTGCCGTCAGCAGGCATTCGCGCAATTCCGCAAGGGTATTCTCGCCGGCCATTGCACCGAGGAAGAGACCATCGGGTTTCAGCGCGCGACGGATCTGCAATAGGGTGCCCGGTGTGTCGTTGGTGAGATGCAGGGATAGTAGTGACACAATAACGCCGATGCTTGCCGGTTTTAGCGGCAGGATCTCCTCATCCGCGACGATTGCGGGAAACGCATTGTCGAGAAACTGCCGCGCGTGCTCGACACGCACGATCGTCGTGGCCTTGCCGGATCGCTGGATTGCGCGCGCGGCGAGACCCGTGTGGCTCGCCAGATCCACGGCAATGTCGAACTTGCGTTCAACGGCGGACAGGCGCTCTTCCAGATCTTCGCAAGCGCGCGCAAGCAGGAAATCCGCAGAATTTCCGTGCTGCCGCAAAGCGCGCAGCCGCCTCGCCAGCAATAAATTTCGATCGAAGACCTGATGCCGATCCATTCCGGATTTCTCTGATGTCTGTATAGTTGGGGCGTAGATGCGTCGCCTTGGAACGAATTGCAATGAAAACCAGCGGGAAAACAATCGGAGCAACGATAAGTCTCTTCACACGCAGCGCAACCGAAGGGTTGTTCGGATTGCTGTTTCCGCCGGTTTGCGCCGGCTGTGACAAGCATGTCGCGGAGCCAGGCTCACTGTGCGGTCAATGCTGGTCGAAGGTGCGTTTCATCGAGAGGCCCTATTGTCCGGTACTTGGCATTCCCTTCAGTCATGACCTCGGCGCCGAAATCCTCTCCGCAGAAGCGATTGCCGAACCGCCGCCGTTCCGGCGTGCCCGTTCAGTCGCCGTGCACGAAGGTGTCATCCGCGATTTGGTGCACCGGCTCAAATATAATGACCGTACCGATCTGGGGCCATGGATGGCGCGCTGGATGGTGCGTGCCGGTGGCGAATTGCTGGATGATTGCGATGTGATCGTGCCGGTTCCGCTGCACGCGCGGCGGTTCTGGTTTCGCCGGTTCAACCAATCCGCCGAACTTGCCCGGCATCTGGCGCGGTCGAGCGGCAAGGCATTTGATCCGGATGCGCTCAAACGCATTAAACAGACGAAACAGCAAGTGGGCCTCAGTCTGAATGAGCGTGTCGCCAATGTGCGCGGTGCGTTCAAGGTGCCCGTGACGCAGGAAATCAAGGTGCGCGGCCGCAACGTGCTCCTGATCGACGACGTCTATACAACCGGCGCGACTGTCAAAGCCGCCGCCCGCGCCTTGCTCCGGGGCGGCGCCGTGAGCGTCGATGTCCTGACTTTCGGCCGGGTGCTATCGAAAGAATTACCTATCTGACACTACTTATGCGCAAAAAACAGGTCTTTTCGCCTGAAGTTTTGATGCCTATATAGAAAGGCAAACGGAGCTTTCGAATGGTTGATGTAACAATCTATACGCGTGACGGCTGTGGTTATTGTACAGCCGCCAAAAGCCTTTTGTCCAAAAAGGGCGTCGCTTTTACCGAGCACAATGCCTCGATCGAGCCCGCCGCTCGCCAGGAAATGCTGGCGCGCTCCAATGGGCGCACTACATTTCCGCAAATCTTCATCGGCGAAGCCCATGTCGGTGGTTGCGATGATCTCTATGCGCTGGAAAATCAGGGCCGTCTCGACATATTGTTGAAGACCGGCGAACTCGCTTGAAGATTGGATTGTGACATGAGTTCATTTCGCGCTGCCGCCATCCAGATGCGCTCGGGCACAGACCCGCAAGCCAATGCCGCCGATCTTGCGACCTATGTTGCAGATGCTGCCGGCCAAGGTGCCGTCTACGTCCAGACACCGGAAATGACCGGTTCGTTGCAGCGCGATCGCAAGGCACTTGCCAGCGTTTTGAAAAGTGAGAGCGACGATATCATCGTTCGCACGGCTTCGGAGCTAGCGGCCAAGCACGGAATTCATCTTCATATAGGATCGACTGCGATTGCCCGTGACGATGGCAAGATTGCCAACCGCGCGTTTCTCTTGGGGCCGGACGGCAATATTCTTACGCGCTATGACAAGATCCACATGTTCGACGTCGATCTCGACAATGGCGAGAGCTGGCGCGAGTCCGCTGTCTACGCGCCAGGCGCCGATACGGTCGTGATCGATCTGCCTTTTGCGCGGCTCGGTCTCGCCATCTGCTACGACGTACGTTTCCCGCAATTGTTCCGCGCCCAGGCATTGGCCGGTGCATTGGTGATTTCAGCACCTGCCGCCTTCACCCGGCAGACCGGTGAAGCGCATTGGCACGTGCTTCAGCGTGCGCGTGCGATCGAGAATGGCGCCTTCATGATTTCGGCGGCTCAGGGCGGTGTGCATGAGGACGGGCGGGAAACCTATGGTCATTCCATCATCGTCGCGCCGTGGGGCGAGGTTTTGGCGGAGGCCGATCATGCAGAACCCGCAGTCATTGTGGCAGATATCGATCCAGCACTGAGTGCAGCGGCACGAATGAAGGTGCCCAACCTCAAGAACGCGCGGCCATTCGGGGTTGTCGTTGAAAACGATGGACAGGCGACGAGGTTCAACGCCGCATCATGATTCGGTTTTCCCTCCATTGCGACCATGACCATGAGTTTGAAGGCTGGTTTCGCAGCAATGACGATTTCGACACGCAAGTGGAGAAGCAGCTCGTTTCCTGCCCCGTCTGCAGTTCGCACAAAATAGGCAAGGCCCTGATGGCGCCGTCGGTTGCAACTGGCCGCCAAAAGGAAAAGATCGCCATCGCGATGAGCAAGATGGCAAGTGAACTGCGTGAAATGGCCAAGAAGGTTCGCGAAAATTCCGATTATGTTGGCAGTGATTTTGCCGAGGAAGCCCGCAAAATTCACTTTGGCGAGGCAGAACAGCGCGGCATTTATGGCGAGGCGACGCGCGATGAAGTCGAAGCGCTCGTGGATGATGGTGTCGATGTGATGCCGCTGCCGGTGTTTCCCGACGACCACAATTGATCTTGATAGGCTGATGGCGATGTCTATGGTGCGGTAGTCGATTCTGACTAACCGGATGAATTCCATGCCATTTCTGAATTCCGCTCCCGCGCTGCTCGTCCTGACTGGCGGTTTTCTGGGGTTGACGCTTCCATTCGGCAAATTGGCTTTTGCCGCGGGCATTGCTCCATCTCTATGGGCGTTCGTTATCTCTATCGGCGCCGGAACGGTGCTTCTGGCGGCCTTTCTGCTTATGGGAAAGCGTCCGCGTATCGATGTGCATATGATACGGTATTACCTTATCGCCGCATTGATCTCCTATGCCATTCCTAACCTCATGACCCTCTCGGCGATCCCACATCTCGGCTCAGGGTTTACGGGAATCATGTACACATTGTCGCCGGTATTCACTCTTCTGCTTTCCATCCTTTTCAAGATGCGCAGCCCCAATCTCCTTGGACTTCTCGGCATATTCACCGGTTTTGCCGGAGCAGTGCTCGTGGGATTTACCCGGGGTCAGGTCGGCCAGCCGGCTGAACCTCTCTGGCTGGCGATTGGCTTGCTCATCCCGGTCCTGCTTGCTCTCGGCAATGTCTATCGCACGATCGATTGGCCGAAAGGTGCTGATCCGACCGAGCTTGCAGCCGGCAGCCATCTGACCACTGCGGTGCTGCTGGTTCCGATTATTTTCTGGATGACAGGTACATTTCCCGTTGAACCACTCGGCGCTGTGCCTTGGCTGGTCTTTGCCCAGGTTCTGGCGTCAGCCTGCATGTTTGCGCTGTACTTCCGGCTCCAGGCCGTCGGCGGACCGGTCTATCTCAGCCAGATCGGTTATGTCGGCGCGGCAGTTGCATTGCTCGCGGGCACTTTGTTCCTGGGTGAAGTTTATCAGCTCGCAACCTGGATCGGTGCGGCGATCATCACCCTTGGCGTGTTGATGACCACGAAAGCCCAGCAACAGATGGTGGCAAAGGTCAGCTAGGCCTTGTTGCCAGGACCATGTAATTGACGCTCGTATCGCTTGATCTGTTCCAGCTGTCTGCCAGCGGATTGTAACTTACGCCGACTTTTTCCACGACTTCCAGTCCAGCGCGTGACATGGCGGTTTCAAGCTCTTCCGGCCGGACCAGCTTTTCATATTGGTGGGTTCCGCGCGGCAACCAGCGAAGCACATATTCCGCACCGAATATGGCAAGGCCGAGCGCCTTTAGGGTCCGGTTGATGGTGGCGACAAAGGTCATGCCGCCGGGTTTGACCATTTGGGAACAGGCAGACATGTAGAGCTCGACATCGGCAACATGTTCGACGACTTCCATATTCAGGACCACGTCGAACTGTTCTCCCGCATCGGCGAGCGCTTCTGCCGTCGTTGCGCGATAATCGATCGAGAGCCCGCTCTGCGCTGCGTGGATTTTCGCAACTTCGATATTTGTTTCGCCGGCATCGGCTCCAACGACTGTCGCCCCAAGGCGTGCCATGGGTTCGCATAGAAGGCCGCCGCCGCAACCGATATCAAGAATACGCAAGCCTGTGAACGGTGCCGGGACATTCGGATCGATGCCGTAGTGGGCACAGACCTTTTCCTTGATGTAGGCGAGGCGCGTGGGATTGAACTTGTGCAAGGGACGGAATTTGCCTTGCGGATTCCACCATTCTGCTGCCATGCGCGAGAAACGCTCGACTTCCGCGTCGTCAATTGTCGTGCGCTGTGCTGTTGCCATCGGTTCTGTCCTTATTGCTCTCTTCGACTGGACCCTTCCAGCAAAAAATGTCAAGCCGTACTCGGAATTCTGCTTTCGGGTAGACCGCTCTAATCCTCAAAGCGACTCGTGGCGTCACGATTGTGGTCGTACCGTTTCGTGAGTGGAAACGGCGGCAGCCAGGACTCGCGACGGACGATCCAGCTTTCGTAAGTTGGCATCAGTTGGTCTGGGGCATCCAGAGATCCCAGGTGCACTTCGATTTCGTCTGCGGTGCGGGCGAAAACGGGCGAACCGCAGCGGGGGCAGAAAAACCGTCCGGCGTAGTCGCGTGTTTCGCCGTCGATCGTCACAGCATCCTGAGGAAATACGGCGGCAGCGTAGAAAAGCGCCCCATGATGCTTGCGGCAGTCGAGACAGTGACAAAGGCCGACCCGGTACGGGAGTCCCGACGCCACAATTCGAACATTGCCGCACAGGCAGCCGCCGGTGAATCGGTCCATGCTGCGTCTCCTCCAAGATCAAGGGAGCGGAATGTTTACAACGAACAGCACTGTCCCTGCAATTGCCCGCTGCGGGAGGGGGCGTCGTTTTCCGAAGCCGGCGATAGTTCAAACAGCCGTCGGGCGTTCTTGCAGTCCGGCGATATTTTCGGTATGGGAGCCGCATTCATTTGGCGGGTGGCTCTTTCGATTCAAGCGGCTCCTCACCAATATATTTCAGGCATTCCAGAACGGTACCTTCCCATGGCACGCATTGTGATGAAATTCGGCGGCACTTCGGTGGCCGATATTGACCGCATCCGTAATGTGGCCAGGCATGTCAAACGCGAAGTCGATGCGGGACATGAGGTAGCGGTCGTGGTTTCGGCCATGGCCGGGAAAACCAATGAGCTCGTGGCCTGGACCCGGCAGACATCGCCAATGCACGACGCGCGCGAGTATGATGCAATTGTCGCATCAGGCGAGCAGGTGACGGCTGGCCTGCTTGCAATCGCCCTGCAGGCGATGGGCGTCCACGCCCGTTCCTGGCAAGGCTGGCAAATTCCGATCAAGACTGACAATGCCCATGGCGCTGCCCGTATCCTCGATATCGATGGTTCGTTCTTGATCGAGCGGTTCGCCGAGGGCCAGGTGGCTGTGATCTCCGGATTTCAGGGCATTGGTCCGGACAATCGCATTTCCACACTGGGACGCGGCGGTTCAGATACCAGTGCCGTTGCAATCGCAGCTTCGGTGAAGGCCGATCGATGTGATATCTATACCGACGTCGATGGTGTCTACACGACCGATCCGCGCGTCGAACCGAAGGCGCGACGGCTGTCGCGGATATCGTTCGAAGAAATGCTGGAGATGGCATCTCTTGGCGCGAAGGTCCTGCAGGTGCGGTCTGTCGAGCTTGCCATGGTGCACAAAGTGCGCACCTTTGTCAGGTCCAGTTTCGAGGACCCCGATGCACCGGGCATGGGTGATCTCATCAATCCGCCCGGAACACTTATTTGCGACGAGGAAGAAATCGTGGAACAGCAGGTTGTCACAGGAATTGCCTACGCCAAGGACGAAGCCCAGATTTCGCTGCGCCGTGTTGCCGACCGTCCGGGTATATCGGCCGCCATTTTTGGTCCGCTCGCCGAGTCTCATATCAATGTCGACATGATCGTCCAGAATGTTTCCGAGGACGGAACCAAGACCGACATGACCTTTACCGTGCCTTCGGGCGATCTCGACAAGGCTCTCGTGGTCCTCGAAAAGGTCAAGGCGGAGATCGGCTGCGATATCATCCAGTCGGAAGCCGGCATGGTCAAAGTCTCGGTCATCGGTATTGGCATGCGCAGCCATGCGGGTGTTGCCGCGACGGCGTTTCGCGCGCTGGCAGACAAGGGTATCAACATCCGGGCGATCACGACCTCGGAGATCAAGATTTCCATTCTAATTGATGGCCCGTATGCGGAACTTGCCGTACGTACTTTGCATTCTGTGTACGGTCTGGATAAGCATTAGCAAACGAGATTCTGTTTGTCGGCCGCGTCGCTGGCTGACATGATCAACAAATGTGGTGAGGCCCATTCGGTCTTGCCGGTATTCTTATGGAGAAAGGCTCCAAGTGCCAACGCGCGAGCAGACAACAGGTCCCCGTGTCATGCTGAAGCGTCTTCGCGAATTGATGGCGGAGGCGCTTGAGCCGCAGGAGAGGCTTGACCGGATCGTTCGCGATATCGCGCAGAACATGGTTGCGGAAGTGTGCTCGTTTTACGTGCTTCGCTCCGATGGTGTCCTGGAACTTTATGCAACCGAAGGTTTGAACCCATCCGCCGTGCATTTGGCGCAACTGCGTCTTGGGCAGGGTCTTGTCGGTACCATCGCAGCCAGCGCCCGCCCGCTCAATCTGACCGATGCGCAGACGCACCCGGCCTTCGCCTATCTGCCGGAGACGGGCGAGGAGGTTTACAATTCATTCCTTGGCGTGCCGATCCTCCGCGCAGGACGCACCCTGGGCGTCCTTGTCGTTCAGAACCGGACCAAGCGCGTCTATCGCGAAGATGAGGTCGAAGCGCTCGAAACGACGGCCATGGTGCTGGCAGAAATGGTTGCCGCCGGCAGTCTGACGCGGCTTGCACGGCCCGGGGTCGAACTCGACATGGGCAAGCCCATGAGCTTCAGCGGCAGCGCCTTCAATGATGGCGTGGGCCTCGGGCACGTCGTGCTGCATGAGCCGCGCATTGTCGTCACAAATCTCTTCAACGAAAACATCGACACGGAAATCGACCGGCTCGAAATGGCGCTCGGTTCATTGCGCATTTCGATCGATGACATGTTGTCGCGCCGCGATGTGGCTTTCGAGGGCGAGCATCGCGAGGTGCTCGAAGCTTATCGCATGTTCGCGCACGATACGGGATGGGTGCGGCGTCTCGAAGAGGCAATTCGCAACGGTCTGACGGCGGAAGCCGCAGTTGAAAAAGTGCAAAGCGATACCCGCGCCCGGATGATGCACCTGACAGATCCGTATATGCGCGAGCGGCTGAGCGATTTCGACGATCTCGCCAACCGTTTGCTGCGCCAGCTGATGGGCCGTGATGTCAAGACCATGGCGGGTTCACTCGCCAAGGACGCAATCATCATCGCACGCTCGATGGGTGCTGCGGAACTCCTCGACTATCCGCGCGAACGCCTGCGGGGTCTTGTGCTCGAAGATGGGGCCGCGACCAGCCATGTTGTGATCGTTGCCCGCGCCATGGGTATTCCTGTTGCCGGGCAGGTCAAGGGCGTCGTCTCCATGGCCGAAAACAACGATGCGGTGATCGTCGATGGCGACGATGGCCGCGTTCATTTGCGCCCGCAATCAGACGTGGAGGCCGCCTACACCGAGAAGGTCAAGTTCCGTGCCAAGCGTCAGGCGCTTTACCGGGAATTGCGCGACCAGCCTTCGCTGACGAAGGATGGAGTGCATATTTCGCTCCTGATGAATGCCGGTCTGCTCGTCGACCTGCCGCAATTGGTGGAAGCTGGCGCTGCTGGTATCGGCCTGTTCCGTACCGAACTTCAATTCATGGTCGCCTCGACTTTCCCACGTGCCGAACAGCAGGAGCGGCTCTATCGCTCCGTATTGGATGCCGCCGGTGATAAACCGGTGACATTCCGGACGCTCGACATAGGCGGCGACAAGGTGCTGCCCTATTTCCGCAGCGATGCCAACGAAGAAAACCCTGCCATGGGCTGGCGGGCGATCCGCCTGACGCTCGATCGCCCGGGCCTGTTGCGTACGCAGGTACGCGCGCTTCTGAAAGCGGCTGGCGGGCGCGAGCTCCGGCTGATGTTGCCGATGGTCACGGAAGTGGCAGAAGTGCGCAAGGCGAGCGAATTGATCAACCGCGAGGTGCAGCACCTGTCGCGCTTCGCCCACAATCTGCCGACGCGCGTCAAGATCGGGGCAATGGTCGAGGTGCCATCGTTGCTGTGGCAACTCGACGAACTCATGTCGGTGGTGGATTTTGTCTCGGTTGGCTCGAACGACCTGTTTCAATTCGTCATGGCGGTCGATCGCGGCAATTCGATCATCACCAATCGGTTCGACAATCTGTCGGTGCCCTTCTTGCGGGTGTTGCGTCAGATCGCCGATGCGGGAAACCGCAACAACACGGACGTCACGCTATGCGGTGAAATGGCGGGAAAGCCGCTTTCTGCGATGGCGCTTATCGGGCTTGGATATCGATCCATCTCGATGTCGCCCGCATCGATCGGCCCGATCAAGGCCATGCTCGGCACTGTCGATGTGGCAGAACTTACCGCGCAACTCGCCGATGCGATCGATAATCACGGCGAAACCGGTTCGTTGCGCCATGTCCTGACCAAGTTCGCAGAGCGAGCCGGCGTCCCACTTTAGAGGTTCGAATACATGTCCATTCCGCAGGATCGTATGGATCAGCTGCTGAAGCGTTTCTCCATGATGGAGACGCAGATGGCGAGCAATCCCGATTCCGAAACCTATGTGAAGCTGGCTTCGGAGTATTCCGAGCTTGAGCCCGTGGTCGCCAAGATCCGCGATCTGCTCGCTGCGCGCAGCGAAGCGGAAGGGTTGCAAGCCATGCTCGATGACGGCACCACCGACAAGGACATGCGTGAATTGGCGGAAGCCGAGCTGCCCGACATCGAGGAGCGTATCGAGGAACTCGAGAAGGATATCCAGGTTCTGCTCCTGCCCAAAGACGTTGCCGACGAGCGCAACGCCATCCTCGAAATTCGCGCCGGTACCGGCGGTTCCGAGGCGGCACTGTTCGGCGGTGATCTGTTTCGCATGTATGAGCGCTATGCGGCCGCAAACGGATGGCGCGTCGAGCTGATATCGGCCAGCGATGGCGAGGCCGGCGGCTACAAGGAAGTGATCGCCATGGTTTCGGGCAAGGGCGTTTTTGCCAAGCTCAAGTTCGAATCGGGCGTCCACCGGGTACAGCGCGTTCCCGATACCGAGGCGAGCGGCCGTATCCATACGTCCGCCGCGACAGTTGCCGTACTGCCGGAAGCCGAGGAAATCGACATCGATATCCGTCCCGACGATATCCGCATCGATACGATGCGCGCATCGGGTTCTGGCGGTCAGCACGTCAACACGACCGACTCGGCGGTGCGTATCACGCACATTCCTTCCGGCATCGTCGTCGTGCAGGCCGAGAAGTCGCAGCACCAGAACCGCGCCCGCGCCATGCAGGTGCTGCGTTCGCGCCTGTTCGACATGCAGCGCCAAAAGGCGGACAGCGAGCGCTCGGAGGCCCGACGCAGCCAGGTTGGCTCGGGCGATCGTTCCGAGCGCATCCGCACCTATAATTTCCCGCAGGGACGTGTGACCGATCATCGCATCAACCTGACGCTCTACAAGCTCGATCGGATCATGGAAGGCGATCTCGACGAACTCATCGACGCGCTGATCTCCGACTACCAGACAGCGTTGCTCGCCCAGATGAACGAGAGCTTTTGACCGTGATGGCAGAACATGGGACGCGCCTTGCCGATGTGCACAGAGAGGCGCGCGTTCTCCTGGCAAAAGCGGGACTCGAAACGGCTGATCTCGACGCTCGGTTGTTGGTGGAATGGCTAACCGGCTGTGATCAGCTCGAGGCGATCCGCAATCCGGCCCGCCCGATCGACCAGACTATCGTTGCGCAACTTCACACAGTTCTTGCCCGGCGAATCAACGGCGAGTCTGTGCATCGTATTATCGGCAAGCGTGCATTCTTTGGCATCGAACTTGGGCTTTCCGCCGATACACTCGAGCCCAGGCCCGACACCGAAGCCTTGGTGGAACTCGCGATCCCTTTTCTGCGCCAGCGTATCGAGGAGCAAGGTATCGCAGACCTGATCGACCTTGGAACCGGGACGGGCGCGATAGCCTTGGCGTTGCTCGACCAATTCAGCCAATTGCGTGCAGTGGGCGTCGATATTTCTGCGGGTGCCCTTGATACGGCGCGTGACAATGCCCACATCAACAACGTATCGGATCGTTTTGCAGGCCTTCGTTCGGATTGGTTTTCCGAGATAAGTGGCTCATTCGACCTGATTATTTCCAATCCGCCATATATACCATCCGCCGATATAAAGGGCTTGCAACGTGAAGTAGCGCTGCACGATCCGGTGAGGGCTCTGGATGGCGGGCAGGATGGCCTCGCCCCCTACCGAATCATTGCCGGGCGCTCCCGGCAGCATCTCAGGCAAGGTGGTGCGGTCGCATTGGAAATCGGTTTTGGACAACGCAGTGATATCGAGGCGATCTTTTCAAAGGAAAAATTCGCTTTGGCTGCTGTCCAGAGAGATATTGGTGGGCGCGAAAGGGCACTTTTATTCACACCAATGTAAAAAGATTGAAAAAAGGCTTGGAATTTGCCGTGAACACGGCTAGTTTCCGGTTACCGCTCAAACCGAAACAAATCTGGTTCTGCCTATCAAGCAATTGATACGGAAATTTCCGGGTGTTTGATTTCTCTTCGGAAATAGCTGGAGAAATGGTTTTTGCGGCAGCACAAAAGTTTTATGAAACTTTGGATGCGATTGAAGCGCGGGGCGCGCTTCAGGTCGGCACTTGAGAAGCGAAGCTTTTTGACTCAAATGGTGAGCAAATTAGCGCCCCTGATTTTCTGAAAAGAGATAAGTATGAGGCCAGTACAGCAGAATAGGCGCATGCGCGGACGCGGTAACAATAATAACCGCAGCAAAGGTCCCAACCCATTGTCCCGTAACTACGAGAGCAACGGCCCCGATGTCAAAATCCGGGGGAATGCTCAGCACGTCGCCGAAAAATATACGACTCTTGCACGGGATGCACAGAGTGCCGGTGACCGCGTGATGGCTGAAAACTATCTCCAGCACGCCGAGCACTATAATCGAATCATTCTTGCGGCTCAGGCTCAGGCGCCTGTCCAGTATCAGCGCGATGATCAGGATCAGGATCAGGACGATGAGAACGGCTATGATGATGATGGCATGAACAATGGCAACGGTAACGGCAACGGCAACGATACCGATCGTCAGGAGGTTCCTGAACGCCAGGAGTTCTCGCAGCGCCAGGACCGTCAGCAGCGTCAGGATCGCCAGGACCGGCCCGAGCGCCAGGATCGTCGCGATCGGCAAGATAGGCAAGATAGGCAAGATCGACCGGAACGTGTGATGCATCAGCCGATCAACGGCAGCGGACCACAGCCGATCATTCAGGGTACGCCCGCCGAAGTCGTTTATGACGACGACACGGTCAGCCAGCGTCAGCCGCAACCTCAGCCACAGATCCAGCCGGTTGAAAATGGCGCTGCTGCGGCACCCGAGGCCGAGGCTGCCGAAGCAAAGCCAGCACGCCGCGCACCGCGTGGTCGCAGACCAGCCCGGCCGCGCGTCACCGAGGAAAATGGTTCGGAAGCAAGTCCTCCGGACACCGCCAACGATCTTTCGCCTGCCAGCATCGTTGCCGAGGTCAAGAAGCGCCGGACAGCCGTCGAATCCGACGTTTGATCTGGACTGACTGAGTTGTACGCCACTCGCGGGGAAGCCTGCGGGTGGCGATTTGATTCCGGGGTATCGTTGAGAAGTGTCAGATCCGAGGTACAAAGTTTGCCGGATGGCATTGCTTGCTGTGCGTGGTTCGACAAGCTCACCATGAGGGAGTTGGGTGGGCTGCACGACAACCGGCGGCGTCGCGACAGGCATCAACGTTGCTGTTTCTGGCTCCCTGCAATCAATCCACTTCCCTCATGGTGAGCTTGTCGAACCACGCACAGCAACATTGCCATCCGGCAAATCAGCAGCCTTGCAGACACCCCGATCAAACCTTCAGACAAAATAATCGTGGCTACTTATCCAACACCTCCAAACTTGACTTATTCTATTCCCGTCCTTTCCGCGGGGAACTGCTTCCGGAGCCGTTCGAAGTGGGGAGAGGATCGGCGCCTCCGATGGCGGGTAACGGGCCCGCTGTCCGGGGACGTTCTGTCCAAGGGTTTCCCCTGCCGGTACTACGACTGGCGTGTGCTGGACGAGCACTTCGAAAGGGGCTTTCGGCAGCGAGTGAACAATTCACCCGAAGTCGAGGCCTCCCAAGCGGAACGGACGGGATCAAAAGACGCCGGACGGGCGGTCGTCGGATCGCATTTTATTCTACCAAGACGCGCTTCGACGACCGCCCGTCTTCCCACAATGCAAAGCAATGGCCAGACTCCGAGGAGGGCGTGGCGAGGGTGGGGCTTTTTGTGATAAAGCAACAAGTCAAGGCAGTAACAAAAGCTGAAATTCCGATCTTGCAGGCTGCGGACAATATTCCCATATCTGCTTCGAGCGAATGGGTCTGCCTCTTGCAGGGGACCCGTCACCAACACACCGCGCGATGCCGCTTAAAGGGTCGTTCGGTAAAAGGAGACACACATGAATATAGAAAAATATACGGAGCGTGTCCGGGGGTTCATCCAGTCCGCACAGACCTTTGCCCTCTCATCCAACCACCAGCAATTTGCACCCGAGCATTTGTTGAAGGTCCTGGTTGATGATGAGGAAGGACTTGCTGCGTCTCTGATCGAGCGGGCAGGCGGGCGCATAGCAGATGTACGCCTCGGTTTGCAGGCAGCACTCGACGCAATGCCGAAAGTAACCGGGGGCAACGGGCAGCTTTATCTGGCCCAGCCCTTGGCCAAGGTTTTCACGACTGCGGAGGAACTGGCGCAGAAAGCTGGCGACAGTTTTGTTACTGTCGAAAGGCTTTTGACTGCGATGGCGATCGAAAAGTCGGCCAAGACCGCGGACATATTGAGCCGTGCCGGTGTCACTGCTGCCGGTCTGAATGCCGTCATCAACGACATCCGCAAGGGGCGGACTGCAGATTCGGCTTCAGCCGAGAACACCTACGATGCATTGAAGAAATATGCACGCGATCTCACAGCTGATGCGCGGTCCGGCAAGCTCGATCCTGTCATCGGACGCGATGATGAAATCCGCCGCACGATTCAGGTCTTGTCGCGGCGCACCAAGAACAATCCAGTGCTGATTGGCGAGCCGGGCGTCGGCAAGACGGCAATTGCCGAAGGGCTCGCGCTGCGTATCGTCAATGGCGATGTGCCTGAATCACTGAAAGACAAGCAGTTGATGGCGCTGGATATGGGCGCTCTTATTGCCGGTGCGAAATATCGCGGTGAATTCGAGGAGCGGCTGAAAGGCGTCCTGTCCGAAGTCACTTCGGCAAATGGCGAGATCATCCTGTTCATCGACGAGATGCATACTCTTGTCGGCGCCGGCAAGGCCGAGGGCGCGATGGATGCTTCCAACCTCTTGAAGCCAGCCTTGGCGCGTGGTGAATTGCACTGCGTTGGTGCGACGACGCTCGATGAATATCGCAAGCATGTCGAAAAGGATGCGGCGCTTGCCCGCCGGTTCCAGCCGGTGTTTGTCGACGAGCCGACGGTGGAAGACACCATCTCGATCTTGCGCGGTCTGAAGGAGAAGTACGAGCAGCATCATAAAGTCCGAATTTCCGATTCGGCGCTTGTTGCTGCGGCAACATTGTCCAACCGCTACATCACCGACCGGTTCTTGCCAGACAAGGCGATCGATTTGATCGACGAAGGCGCAGCACGGCTTCGCATGCAGGTGGATTCCAAGCCGGAAGAACTCGACGAGATCGACCGGCGTATCATGCAGTTGAAGATCGAGCGTGAGGCGCTGAAGGTCGAAAAAGATGACGCATCCCGCGATCGTCTTGAGCGGCTGGAGAAGGAGCTCGCCGATCTGGAAGAACAGTCGACCGCGATAACCAATACCTGGCAGGCTGAAAAGCAGAAGCTCGGTCATGCGGCCGATTTGAAGCGGCAGCTTGATGATGCACGCAATGCGCTTGCGTCAGCTCAGCGCAATGGTGAATTCCAGAAGGCCGGCGAGCTTGCCTATGGGACGATCCCCCAGTTGGAAAAGGAGTTGGCAGAAGCCGAACAGCATGATGGTTCGACCTCGATGGTCGAAGAAATCGTGACGCCGGATCATATTGCCCAGGTTGTCTCGCGCTGGACCGGTATTCCGGTGGACCGGATGCTGGAAGGCGAGCGTGAGAAGCTGTTGCGTATGGAGGATGAACTGGCCAAGCGGGTCGTCGGGCAGGGCGAAGCAGTCCAGGCTGTGTCGAAAGCCATTCGTCGCGCGCGCGCGGGATTGCAGGATCCGAACCGGCCTATCGGCTCGTTCATCTTTCTTGGGCCAACAGGTGTCGGCAAGACGGAATTAACGAAAACGCTGGCTTCATTCCTGTTCTCCGACGAGACGGCCATGGTCCGGCTCGACATGTCCGAATACATGGAAAAGCATTCGGTCTCGCGGCTGATCGGCGCGCCTCCCGGCTATGTCGGTTATGAAGAGGGCGGTGCTCTCACCGAAGCTGTCCGGCGCAGGCCTTATCAGGTGGTCCTGTTCGATGAAATCGAAAAGGCCCATCCGGATGTGTTCAACGTACTTCTGCAGGTTCTTGACGATGGCCGTCTGACCGATGGTCAGGGGCGTACTGTCGATTTCCGCAACACGCTGATCATCATGACATCGAACCTCGGGGCCGAATATCTTGTCGGGCTGTCAGAGGGCCAGGATGTCGAGGAGGTTCGTGAAGAGGTAATGAACGTCGTCAAGGCATCGTTCCGGCCGGAGTTTCTCAACCGCGTGGATGAAATCATCCTGTTCCATCGTCTGCAGCGCAAGGAGATGGGCAAGATCGTGGCGATCCAGCTGCAGCACCTGCAATCGCTTCTGACAGATCGCAAGATCGTTTTGAAGATCGATGAGGACGCAACGAACTGGCTGGCCGAAAAGGGCTACGATCCTGCCTATGGTGCGCGACCGTTGAAGCGCGTGATCCAGAAGGAAGTGCAAGACCCGCTGGCGGAAAAGATCCTGCTCGGCGAGATACTGGATGGCTCCACGGTCAAGATCACCGCCGGGTCGGACAGGCTGAACTTCAAACCTGTCAAATCCGCTCCCGAACGGGAAAAGAGCGAGGCCGCGTAAGTGCGCGCCTGTGCAAAACGGCAAACAAAGAAGATGGCCGCCATTGCTGCGCCGTGCGTCCTTTCGGACGCACAAAGGACGCAGCAACACTTTTGAATCTGCGCAGACCCATTTTCAAAAATCGAAATCGATTTTTTTTGTGGTTCTGCGCGGGCAGGCCATTTTCACGTCCCGTTCATTCGATAAATGCAACGATAAAAGCCTATCGTCATTAACCATAAAGACAGGAAAATCGGTCATGGTTAATGACGAGTTAGTGGCAGAAACCGGAAGCTGAAGGCATGACATCTTATCGTTGTTCATTATTTGGAATGTTGCTGATTGCTTCAACAGGTTCTGTCGCTCCGTTCACCGCACAAGCCGCAGAAAGTGCTGTGCCCGTCGTCAACGATCAGGGTTCATATACCGTTGCGCAATGGTTCGAGCCGCGCGAGCGGCGGCAAGCTTATCGATCCTATTTTGACGAGTATGGCCGGAAAATTACTGTAGATCGGCGCGGCCGGATTGTTGCTGTGGAAGAGCCGCAAAACAATCAATCGAACGAGGGGACGGATTATTTCCCCGATGCACCGCAAGACCCCTATGACACGGGCGCGATTTCGAATGATCCTTACGGCACGGCACTGCCTTCCGAACAGGATTATGGCAGCATCAACCGCGAACCATTACCGCCCGCCAATGGCGAATCGGATTTGCAACCCACCGATCCGAACTTTGTAGAACCGGGTGTGCCCAGTGATGGCCTGACAGATACTCCGCAGCAGGAGCAGATACCTGTCCATCCGAATCCGGCTCCGACGATTGAATTGCCGAAGGGGCAGGGCGCTAAAGCCAAAATTGCCGCGATCCAGGTTCTGCTCGACAGGATCGGCGTATCGCCGGGCGTTATCGATGGCCATAAGGGCGGCAATGTCGACAAGGCTGTCGCCGCCTTCGAGGAAATGACCGGACAGCAGTTCGATCCTCTCAACGAAGAAGGCATCAATGCGTCGCTGGAACAGACCGGCGGTCCGGCGTTCATGTCCTATACGATCACATCCGAAGATGCGGCTTACCCATTCGTTGCATCCATCCCGGAAGATTACAGCCACAAGGCGCAACTGGAGCGCATGGCCTTCACGTCAGTGACGGAAATGCTGGCCGAGCGGTATCACATGGACGAGAACTACCTGAAAGAGCTCAATCCGGGTGTGGATTTCAACACGCCAGGTGTTGCCATTCAGGTTGTAAATATCGGGCAAAATGCCGGGGGCGCCGTGACGCGTATCATCGCCGACAAGGGGCGCAAGCAAGTGCGTGGATACAATGCGGAAGGTCGGCTGGTCGTCGCCTATCCGGCAACGATCGGGTCGACCGACACGCCATCGCCTTCGGGTACCGTGCAGGTCGAGCGGGTCGCTCTCAATCCGAATTATACCTACAACCCCAAAATCAACTTCAAGCAAGGCGAAAACAATTCGGTACTGACGATACCGCCCGGACCCAACGGCCCTGTCGGGACTGTGTGGATTGCCTTGTCGAAGCCGACCTACGGGATTCACGGCACACCTGAACCGTCAAAGATCGGCAAGACGAGCAGCCACGGTTGCGTGCGGCTGACCAATTGGGATGCGACGGAACTGTCGAAGCTCGTGCAGAAGGGTGTAACAGTCGAATTCCAAGAATAGCGCCTTACTAGCGCAAAATAGATTATGCGCTAGCCGCTGGCAGCGACCTTGGTTCCCTTCGCCTCGTCATCTTTAAGCAGCTCATCGATACGCTCACGTTCGCGCTTGAATGCGACCAGATCATCGCCGCCAAGTTCACCACCGCTCGGAAGACGAATGCGCATCGGATCGACTTTGGAGCCATTGACGATCACCTCGTAGTGCAAATGAGGGCCAGTCGAAAGCCCGGTCGATCCGAGGTAACCTATAACCTGGCCCTGCCGCACCTTCGCACCCGGGACCACGCCGCTGGCGATGGCATTCTGATGCGAGTAGCTGCTCTCATAACCGTTGGAATGACGAACGAGCGTCTGGTTGCCATAGCCGTTGGTCCACCCCGCACGTTCGACGACACCATTGCCTGCTGCGATGATCGGCGTTCCACGCGGAGCTGACCAGTCCACACCCGTATGCATGCGGGAATAACCGAGGATAG